>NZ_JCBDGK010000052.1:0-291674 GCF_059834005.1 Vibrio sp. R12-SW3-ISO1 | reverse complement strand
GATCTGGTTACTGAGGATTACTATAAAAAAGGAAAAGGGATCAACGTTGATATTTCAAAGATTAACGTTGCAAAAGAGTTAGGACTGAGCGCTCAAGTCGTCTCTGACGAAAACGCTATCGTCATCACGCTTGATAAAGGCACTCTCGAACACTTCCCCGCAATCACCGCGATGTTTGCCCATCGCACACTACCTGATCGCGATTTTAGCCGATTACTGACGTCTGACGCCAAAGGTCAATATCGCTTTGAGCTTGACGATGCGCTGCAAGGCCCTTGGTTTATCGAACTGACCCCTCATGATGCACAATGGTTAATTCAAGGCCGCGTGACATTCCCTTCTGAGATGGCCATCCCTCTTTCCAACTAATTGATGTAAGCGTAGCTATGTGTAAATCGTGTTACCACTGTGGTGAAGAAGTACCAGACAACACGGATTATAAGGTGGAGATCCTCGGCGAATCTCGCGATATGTGTTGCCCAGGATGTGAAACCGTCGCCCAAACGATTATTGATAGCGGGCTTGTGTCCTACTATCAATATCGAACAGCGCCTGCAGAAAAAGTCGAACTGGTTCCCGAGCAGCTCAAGGCACTCATTCACTATGACAACGAAGAGGTTCAATCGGAGTTTGTCAGAACCAATGAAGAACATGCAGAGGTGACATTGTCACTCGATGGTGTCTCTTGTGCGGCTTGTGCTTGGCTGATTGAGAAACAAGTTTCGACCCAATCTGGCGTTTTGTCTATTCGTGTCAACACCACGACCAATCGTGCGATACTCGCGTGGGATAAAAGCAAAACTCGACTCAGCGATCTTCTCTCGTCGATTCATCAATTGGGTTACAAAGCTGCGCCATTTGAAGCTGACCAGCAAGAAGCGGCTTACCATCAGCAAATGAAGCAGTACCTCTATCGGTTAGGTATAGCTGGCCTTGCGACCATGCAAGTCATGATGTTGGCAGTGGCGCTCTACCTTGAAGTGTTTGGCGATCTAGAACCAGAGTTTAAACACTACTTTCGCTGGGTAAGCCTTATTTTTGCCACACCGGTTATGCTCTACTCGGCGCTGCCCTTTTACCTAAATGCATGGCGTAGCTTACGCAGTAAAACTCTCGGCATGGATGTCCCCGTCTCTTTGGCGATGATTTTTGCCTACTTTGCCAGTTTGGTGGCGACCATTACAGAGCAAGGTGAAGTTTTCTTTGAATCCATTTCGATGTTTGCGTTTTTCCTTTTGGTTGGCCGCTTTCTTGAAATGCGCGCAAGACGCAAAGCCGCCGCTGCAAGTGGAAACCTGCTTAAATTAATACCTGCAATGGCCACCACGGTTCAAGGTGACCAAATTGCCGTCAGAAGCCTAAAGCTCGGCGATCAAATCCGCGTGTTACCCGGTGAGCACATTCCTGCCGATGGCAAGATCATCAAAGGCCGAGTCCACATCGATGAGTCGATGTTAACGGGCGAATCCGTTCCTGTCGTGAAAAATGTCGAGGATTATGTGTACGCCGGTACCCTCAACGGCGAGGAAGCGTTTGAACTTGAGGTGACATCCAGCAAAGCGGACTCGATGATCTCGAAAATTGTACGCCTGCAAGATGAAGCACAGCTTGCGAAACCCAAAATCGCCGAGATAGCCGACGTCGTTGCGCGCTATTTTGTCGCGATTATTTTGGTGATTGCTGCGGTTACCTGGTTCTTTTGGCACCAAGCAAACCCAGACGATGCATTCTGGATCATGTTGTCAGTATTGGTCGCGACCTGTCCTTGCGCCCTCTCTCTCGCGACACCAACGGCGTTAACCTGCGCGACATCTCGCATGGGCAATTTCGGCATACTTCTGCGTAAAAGCCACGTGTTCGAAACGCTGTGTAAAGTGAACCATTTGATCATCGATAAAACCGGGACCTTAACGCATGGTGACATTGAAATTCGTCACGTGACGCTCCATGGAGATATCACTCGTGAAGAAGCGCTCTCTATGGCCGCAGCATTGGAGTCCCACGCCAATCATCCTCTGGCCCGTGCGTTTAAGCCTTATGCGGTTCAGAGCCTGGAGATTCAAGACATCGAGAACGTAATTGGTTCTGGTGTAACCGGTTCGATTGATGGTGCGATTGCGAAAATAGGCAGTGCCTCGTTTGTGATTGGTGAAGGGGCGAGTCCCTCACCTAACTGCATTTACTTATCACTGAATAACGAGCTAGTGGCCACCTTTGAATATCACGACCCGATTCGTAAGGACGCCAAGCCGTTTATTGAGCAGTTTCAGCAAGCGGGCATCAAAGTGACGCTGCTAACGGGTGATTCCCACACCAACGCGACATTGGTCGCCGAGCAAATTGGGATTGAGGATGTAGTCGCAGGAGCCAAGCCTCAAGACAAGCTCGAATTCTTAAACCACGTTGATGCGAATGACGTCACCATGATGATCGGGGATGGCATTAACGATGCCCCTACTCTCGCCGGCGCGCATCTGTCTGTCGCCATGGGTGGTGGTGCCGATGTTGCCAAAGCCTCAGCGGACATGGTGTTGCTTGGTGATCACTTGGAACGAATCCTTGATGCACGCAAACTCGCGCTGCAAACTCGAAAAATCATCCGTGAAAACCTCGCGTGGTCACTGGGCTATAACGTATTGATTTTGCCACTCGCTGTTGCCGGCTTGGTCGCGCCTTATTTTGCTGTGGTTGGTATGTCTGCAAGCTCAATTATTGTAGTATCGAACTCTCTGCGTTTGCTCAAAGAACAGGGTAAGTAAATGGAAAGCTTGTATATCTTAATCCCTATTGCCATCGTACTGGTTTGTGTTGCCGTAGCGGTGTTTCTGTGGGCAGTGAAAAGCGAGCAGTTTGAAGATCTCGAGCGTCAAGGTCACAACATTCTGTTTGACGAAGATGAGTCTGAGCAAAAGAAACGTGAGCCATGATGATTGATTGGTTCGGCGCGTTTGTTATCGGTCTTGTCGGGGCCGGACATTGTATGGGGATGTGTGGTGGTATCGCCTCAATGCTCACCATCGGGCAAACCTCGCTCTCTCGCTGGACGCCCGTTTATTACAATCTTGGTCGATTAATCAGTTACGCACTGCTTGGAGCCATCGTCGGCGGCGCAGTGGCGTCGTTGAGCAAACTGAGCCAAATAAATAGTGTCTTAATATGGCTTCGTTTGCTGGCGGCACTTTTCATGATTTTGCTGGCGTGTTACATCGGAAAATGGTGGCACGGACTGCTGCATATTGAAAAGCTGGGTCAGCAGCTTTGGCGTTTTATCGCTCCAGCAGGCAAATCCCTACTGCCTTTACAATCCCCCTTGCACGCCCTTCCGTTTGGCATGGTCTGGGGATGGCTACCCTGCGGACTTGTCTACTCCACATTGACGTGGTCTGCGGTGTCTGGCAGCGCGCTAAACGGCGCCTTAGTCATGTTGATGTTTGGGCTGGGAACCCTACCCGCGATGCTGGCGGTTGGCATGGGGGCTGAGGCGCTTAAGCGGATTCAAAATTCTTCAGTATTTCGTCAAATTGTTGCGTTTATGCTGTTAATCTACGGCATTTTTACCGGATACGATGCAATATCGATTTTATTAATTAGTTTATAGATACCTGTTTTTATACATTTTTTTCCGCTACCTTTTGCCGCTAATGGGTGCTAAAATATTGATGTATATCAAATAGTGAAAGGTTGTTATGATTTCTGAAAAGCCTGCAACAAAGCGAATTCAGTCCGGTGGTTGTGCGATTCACTGTCAGGATTGTAGTATCAGTCAACTTTGTATTCCGTTCACTTTGAACGAGTCCGAACTTGACCAGCTTGACCAAATTATCGAACGAAAGAAGCCTATCCAGAAAGGCCAAGAGCTATTTAAAGCGGGTGATGAGCTTAAATCTCTTTACGCAATTCGTTCAGGAACCATTAAGAGCTACACCATTACCGAGCAAGGCGATGAACAAATTACAGCCTTTCACCTCGCCGGTGACCTTGTAGGCTTTGATGCGATTACTGGTGATTGTCACCCAAGTTTCGCTCAAGCGCTTGAGACGTCGATGGTGTGTGAGATCCCTTACGAAATCTTGGACGACCTTTCAGGTAAAATGCCAAAGTTGCGTCAGCAAATCATGCGCCTGATGAGTAATGAAATCAAAGGCGACCAAGACATGATTCTCCTGCTCTCAAAGAAGAACGCAGAAGAGCGTCTCGCTGCTTTCCTATACAACCTTTCAACTCGTTTTTCGCAGCGCGGCTTTAGCCCTCGTGAGTTCCGTTTAACCATGACTCGTGGTGATATTGGTAACTACCTCGGATTGACGGTAGAGACAATCTCGCGTTTGCTAGGCCGTTTCCAAAAGTCTGAAATTCTCAGCGTGAAAGGGAAATACATCACCATCATTGACCACGATGCGCTGATGGATCTGGCGGGCGTTTCAAAAGAATCGTAATCAGTTCAATGATGTAGCTCTATTCTGAGCTACATCATACTTCTTCTACTTTCCGCATTGTTTTCCTAATACTCTCCTCAAAAGTAAGCTACATTAATCTTATAGCCCAACTCTACTCCAAGGAGTAATTATGAGCATTTACAATAAGATTTTAGTGGTTGCCGATATCAATAAAGAAGAACAACCCGCCCTTTCCAGAGCGATGCAGCTTGCCGCGCAGAGCCGTTCACCGAGTCGAGTGACGTTCTTTCTCTCTATCTATGACTTCTCTTATGACATGACCTCAATGCTCTCTTCTGATGAAAGAGATGCAATGCGCCGAGGTGTGATCGGTCAACGCGAGCAATGGATGCAAAAAGTCGCACAGCCCTATTTGAATGACAACGTGGAGTTTGAAGTCAAAGTGGTGTGGCACAACCGTCCATATGAAGCGATTATCGCCGAAGTCTTTTCTGGTGAACACGACATCGTTATTAAAGGTACACGCAAGCATGATGTCTTAGAGTCGGTGATTTTCACCCCAACCGATTGGCATTTGCTGCGTAAATGCCCTTCTCCTGTGTTGCTGGTTAAAAACGAAACGTGGCCAGAGGACGCAAGTATTCTCGCCTCCGTGCACGTGGGTTCAGAAAATGACACACACATTGGGTTAAACGATGAAATGGTTGAGCAGCTAAAGAGTTTGTCTGAGCGATTAGGCGCACGTCCGCTGCTTGTTAACGCTTATCCAGTCACACCGGCCAACATTACTATTGAGTTACCAGAGTTTGACCCGACCACCTATACCGATGCTGTTCGCGGCCACCACTTAACAGCGATGAAAGCACTGAGACAAAAACATGGTTTTGATGAAGAGCAAACCATTGTGGAGCAAGGTTTACCAGAGGACGTTATCCCAGACGCCGCTATCAAAGAGAATGCCGCTATGGTGATTATCGGTACCACTGGACGCACCGGACTCTCAGCCGTGTTTATCGGTAATACCGCTGAACATGTGATTGATAAGATCAATTGCGATGTACTCGCACTGAAACCTGCTGGTTATATCAGCCCACTCGATCCCAAAACAGCAATCTAATGGACTTGTTCTCCTTCAATAGCCTCACCCTTTGGTGAGGCTATTTTCTTTCCTCTCAAAAGACCGCGGTTTGGACCTCAAGCCGGTAAATTATTTTCTGCGCTAACGCTGGCATCTGAGTGATTTATCCGTATCATACGCACTTCATTTGGATTCATGATTGATTAAGACTGCAAGCTGATGACTGAGCAAACTCAAGAGCTAACTAAAGCTCAACAATACAACTTTAATAAGCTGCAAAAGCGTATCCGCCGCAACACCGGCCAAGCCATCCAAGACTTCAATATGATTGAAGACGGTGATCGCATTATGGTTTGCTTATCCGGTGGGAAAGATAGCTTTACTATGCTTGATATTTTGATAAGTTTACAAAAGAGTGCGCCAATCAATTTCCAATTGATTGCGGTCAACCTTGATCAAAAACAGCCTGGCTTCCCTGCACACATCCTGCCAGAGTATTTAGAGTCAATTGGTGTCGAATACAAAATTGTCGAAGAGGATACGTACTCTATCGTTCAAGATAAGATCCCTGAAGGCAAAACGACCTGTTCACTCTGTTCACGTTTGCGTCGTGGTATCTTGTATCGCACTGCAAAAGAGTTGGGCGCAACCAAGATTGCCCTTGGCCACCACCGTGATGACATTCTCGAAACACTCTTTTTGAATATGTTTCACGGCGGAAAAATGAAAGGCATGCCACCTAAATTGGTGTCGGATAACGGTGAGCACGTGGTGATTCGTCCGCTGGCGTACTGCCGTGAAAAAGACATCATCAAGTATGCGGATTTGCGCGGCTATCCAATTATCCCGTGTAACTTGTGCGGTTCACAGCCAAACTTGCAGCGCCAGAACATCAAACAGATGCTTAATGAGTGGGACAAACGCTTCCCTGGTCGAATCGAAAGCATGTTCCGCGCTATGCAAAATGTGGTACCTAGCCACTTGGCTGACTTTGAACTGTTCGATTTTAAATCCGTTGATAAAGACTCTGGTGTCATCAACGGTGGAGATATTGGCTTCGATAAAGAAGAGATCCCGACTCCAGAGCTTGATGAAGACGATCGTGTACAAGAGTTCGATCCTAGCCTTCAGCTCAATGTGACCAACTTGTAGTCAGGTTTAGTCGTCATAAAGAATAAGGGCCGCAGATGCGGCCCTTATTACGTTTAGGTAAAGACGAGCAGATGGCTATTTTGCCTTGGGTAAGTATGGCAACACTCGCGCAGTTTGGGTTGGAAGAGTCATCTTACCCCCCTCACCAATCTCACTTAACGCCACTTGCACTTTGCCATCCACAATCGCTTTCTCTGAGCCATTGGAGAACTGAATCACACCATTGAGATCGTTGGGAAACTCCAACGTGACACCTTCGACATCTGGCGTGAACCAGCTAGCGAACATCCCGCCGAGATCAACAAGCATGGCATGCATTTGAGGAAGGAGTACCTCAACCTCTTGGTACGACACCTCTCCTTCCATGGGCTGTTTGGTCATGACGACCATCGAAAAATCACAGCGCTGATCTTGCGGGGTGCGCACGAAGACTAATGGATTCGCAGAACGCAGATTGTTATCGAGTGGTACCAAAAGCTCATGGTACTGAGAGGACTTGAGCTCTTCGTAGTGCTGCTCTTTTTCCATCCATGCTTTCTCAATCACGCAATTCCGCTTCGTATCGGCATTGAGAAAAAAGAAGCCGATTTTAACGTCTTCATGCCCCTCTTTGGCGTTTTGCTTCATGTGCGTGTAAAGCTTGGTGTAGGTAAACATGTATTCTTGCGCGGCGACGGGCGTGCACGCCATTGCCGCTGCAACCCCAAGTCCTAGGGCTAACTTTAATCGAGTCATTATCGTTACTTATTGTTTTGTTAGGTTATCTTCCCAGAAGTCCTGATTGTGCATGATCATCGTCTTAATGTCTTTGACATAGTCCTCACCGCGCTCAGAATAGCGCAGCAAGCCATTAGTCAAAGCGATAGCTGCTTCAGTGTCGGTAAGACTTTTATCTTTTACATGTCGTTGGTAACGGATCTCACGCAAGTCTTCATACGCGTGATTACGATTCACATTCATAAAATAGCCATGAATGGACTGCTGGACCGATTTAAACTTGGCGACTTCATGGCTCATATCATCGCCACGCTTCAGCGGTACCACACCGCACCCTTCGGAGTAACACCATTGACCAAAGTAGTTGTTTGCCTTGCGGGCGAAACGCGACGTGCCCCAAGCTGACTCATTGGCGGCTTGAACCAACACCAGAGATTCCGGCAATACATCGACGCGATGCAACATAGTCTCAAGCCAAGCTTGATCAATGCCGCCTTCTGGAAGCTGGACGTTGTAACGTTCACCCAACTCAGAGGCGTATTGACGATCTTTGGCTGTTAACTGACCCTTTTGAAAACGACGTTGAATGATGTCTAAACGCGAACGCTCTTTTTTGACTCTCTGGTTTTCCAACTCGATACCCGGGCGTAGGTAGTCGAAGAACGCCTGTTTTTTCTCGGAGACATCATCAAAGCGAGTAAAATCTGGCGCGTTACCGACTTTCTTCGCTTGAGAATAGGAAACGCTCACCGCCTCTTCTTGATCCTGTTTCTCGTACTGGTAGTAACTGCAACTGGCAACCAGAGCTGCGATCACTAAAACAAGTAGTTCCGTCTTACGCATTGAAAATTTGTGGGTCGTTGTCGTTGTCATCATCATTCTCATCTGTAGGTTGTTCTTTGGTGACAATTTTTAGCTTAATACCAAACATATTGCGGTACACGATGCCTTTGACGTGGAAGAAAAACGGCAGCACAAAAATGAGGCCGATTCCGTAGAACATCACACCGACGATAAACAGCACCGTTACGACGGAATACAAACCCACTAGTGGGAAAAACTTCTTATTAACGGCGCGCAGCGACAACAGCAGCGATTGCATTGGCGGTACACGCTTCTCACAGATAAGGAGCATAGAGTTGCTAAACGCCAGCGACAAATACATAGAAACAAAGGGCAGAATCATTCCGGCCACGCCTTGAAGGACCAGGCTAAACAGTGTCGCCATAATAACTGGAATGGTATGTTGTAGCCCTTTGAGCATATGGCGGGGCTTGGTTGAGAGTCCAGCCGCGTGGCTCATCGCCATTAAGCTGATCCCGGCATAAATCGGTGCACTGATCACTTCGTAACTAAAGTTGGCGACCATAATCGCACTGAAAATACTGGGGTCGAACTCTGCGGTACCTAAAATCGCATCGAAGATGATAGAAGGATTACCCAGTTGCAATTTTAGAGCGATATAAAAAATCGCCAGTTGCAACGCAATCAAGGCGATGATCGCCGGAGAGAAAGAGATGAAATGTTTCATGGTGTGCTGGCCCGCTTCTTTGAGCACATCCACCACCTTCAGCTCGTAATTTCCGGATAAGGCGCGCTCGATACTGCCGCCAAGGTTGAAGTCTTTTTCAAACTCACTCTTCATTGGAATTCCATCACTGGTCTGCCTGCGGTGTTACGCTGGCACACTCACTTTTAGAGAAAAAATTAGCATCATTATACTGAAACATCTCGCACTCTAAAATCAGAACCGTCATTGTTGCCAGTTTTATCAACGATTTGATTGATATTTGAACTTTTTGTGTTTTAAAGTGGGCAACAGGTTGAACAAATCACGGGTCGTAGTCTCGTCCACCCACGTTAGATAACGGGGACTAGTTTCGTTAACAAACATACAGGTCAGACTTCATAAAAATTTTTTCACTTGGAGGCTGATAAATTGCTTTGATTTCACGATTTTGGTGATTATGATTCGCGCCTCTAACTTCACGTTATTTTATGCGCTTTCTCATTAGGGAAATGAATCAATACCCATAGTGATGGCTAGGTACAACGCTATGGTTCTGTTTAAGTAGGAGAAATACAGACGTTGAACAGCAAAAATACAGCAGAACAACCGGTTATACGCTTAGCCGGCATCAGTAAAAGCTTCGATGGTAAAGAAATCATCGGTCACCTAAATCTCGATGTAAATCACGGTGAGTTTTTGACCATTTTAGGCCCTTCAGGCTGTGGTAAAACAACCGTATTACGTATGATTGCGGGCTTCGAGTCTGCAGATAACGGTGACATCATTCTTGATGGTCAAACTGTGACTCATGTTCCTGCTGAGCAGCGACACGTCAATACTGTTTTCCAGAGTTATGCCCTCTTCCCGCACATGACGGTGTTTGAGAACGTCGCGTTTGGTTTGCGTATGCAAAAAGTGCCGAGCCAAGACATCGAACCCCGAGTCCTTGAAGCGCTGCGCATGGTCCGTCTAGAAGAGATGGCGCAACGCAAGCCTCACCAGCTTTCCGGTGGCCAGCAGCAGCGTATCGCCATTGCACGCGCGGTGGTCAACAAACCCAAGGTATTGCTGTTAGACGAATCGTTGTCAGCGCTGGACTACAAACTGCGCAAGCAGATGCAAATTGAGCTTAAGCAGCTTCAGCGCAAACTGGGCATTACCTTCATCTTTGTCACCCATGACCAAGAGGAAGCGCTATCGATGTCAGACCGCATTATCGTGATGCGCGATGGCGTCATTGAGCAAGATGGCTCCCCACGTGAGATTTACGAAGAGCCGAAGAACCTATTCGTTGCGCGTTTTATCGGTGAAATTAACGTCTTTCATGCCACCATGATCGAGCGTTTGGACGACAAACGCGTGCGCGCCGAAATTGAAGGCGTCGATAGCGTTGTTTACTTCGAAGATGAAGCTCACGCCGGCGACAAACTACAAGTGATGCTACGCCCTGAAGACTTACGTATCGAAGAGATCAAAGAGTCCGAGCAGCGTGGCATCGTTGGTCACGTCACCGAGCGTACCTATAAAGGGATGACGCTCGACTCCGTGATAGAACTCGAATCGGGTATGCGCGTCATGGTCAGTGAATTTTTCAATGAAGATGATCCAGATGTTGATCACTCTCTCGGTCAAAAAGTTGCCATCACTTGGGTGGAGAGCTGGGAGGTGGTGCTCAATGAAAGCGTCGAAGTTTAATCTTCAAAATGCGATCATCACGCTGATTGTCGGCTGGTTAACACTATTTGTCCTGTTACCCAACCTGATGATCATTGGTACGAGTTTCCTTACGCGTGACGAAGCGAATCTCATCGATCTGACCTTTACTTTAGACAACTACGCGCGCCTATTCGACCCACTGTACGCCAAAGTACTGTGGCATTCGTTCTATATGGCGATCGTCGCCACCTTGATCTGCTTGGTGATTGGCTACCCTTTTGCCTACATCGTGGCAAAGATGCCGGCCAAGTGGCGCCCTATCATGCTGTTTTTGGTCATCGTTCCTTTTTGGACCAACTCGTTGATTCGGACTTACGGGCTAAAAATCGTCTTAGGTACTCAGGGTATTTTAAACAAATCATTGATGGCACTGGAACTTATCGATAAGCCACTACGCATTATGTACACCGAAAGCGCCGTGATGATTGGCCTTGTCTACATCTTGCTGCCGTTTATGATTCTGCCGTTGTATTCGGCGATTGAAAAATTGGATGATACCTACATTGAGGCGGCGAAAGATCTCGGTGCCAACAAACTGCAAATCTTCACGCGTGTCACCTTACCATTGACCATGCCAGGCATTATTGGTGGTTGCTTATTGGTTCTGCTACCTGCGCTCGGCATGTTCTATATCTCCGATTTACTCGGTGGTGCGAAGAACTTGCTCATTGGTAACGTGATCAAAAGCCAAGTGCTCAATGCACGTGATTGGCCATTCGGCGCGGCAACCAGCATCGCATTGACCATCGCGATGGCGGTGATGTTGTACGCCTACTATCGGGCAGGAAAACTCTTGAATAAGAAAGTGGAGCTAAGCTGATGGGAAAAACAGTTAGATTTAGCTTTATGAGCGTGGTGTACGGCTTTTTGTACCTGCCTATCATCGTGCTGATTGTTAACTCATTCAATGCCAATAAATTCGGCATGAAGTGGGATGGTTTTACCACCAAGTGGTACGAAACCTTGGTCAACAATGACAGCCTAATGCAAGCTGCGTGGCACTCGATCAACGTGGCGGTATTTTCCGCTACTGCCGCCACCGTGATTGGTAGCCTAACTGCGGTGGCGCTATTTCGCTATAACTTCAAAGGCAAAAACGCGGTTAATGGCATGCTGTTTGTTGTCATGATGTCACCGGATATCGTGATGGCGATTTCGCTGCTTGCCCTATTCTTGGTGCTAGGCGCGCAACTGGGCTTTTTCACTTTGTTGATTGCCCACATTACCTTCTGTCTGCCTTTTGTGGTTGTGACGGTATACAGCCGCTTAAACGGGTTTGATGTAAAAATGCTTGAGGCAGCAAAAGATCTGGGCGCGAGTGAGTGGACGATTTTAAGCAAAATCATCTTACCCTTGGCGAAGCCAGCGGTCGCTGCCGGTTGGCTGCTGAGCTTCACGCTATCACTGGACGATGTGATCATCAGTTCCTTTGTCACAGGGCCGACTTATGAAATTCTACCATTGAAGATCTATTCAATGGTGAAGGTGGGCATTTCACCAGAGGTGAATGCTCTTGCAACCGTCATGTTGGTGGTGTCGTTGACACTGGTTATCCTCTCGCAACTGATTGCTCGCGAGAAGGTAGACTGATACCCGTGACTTTGTACGGGACGGCACTCACCGTCCTGTTTTTTATCGATAATGGCCAGTGTTGCTGGCCTGTACGTTTGGTTTGGAGCTAACGTCAATGAAAAAATGGGCAACTTTAATTACGGCAGGAGCATGCATGTTCTCTCTCTTCTCAGTGCAAACGCGTGCAGAAGACAAAGAATTAGTGTTTATGAACTGGGGGCCGTACATTAACAGCAGTTTGCTTGAGCAGTTCACCAATGAAACTGGCATTAAAGTGATTTACTCAACGTATGAGTCGAATGAAACACTCTATGCCAAGCTAAAAACGCACAACCAAGGCTACGATTTAGTCGTCCCTTCAACCTACTTCGTCGCTAAAATGCGTGACGAAGGTATGTTGCAGAAAATTGATAAGAGCAAGCTGTCAAACTTTGCCAACTTGGACAAAAACTACCTCAACAAACCTTATGATCTAAACAACGAATACTCGATTCCCCACGTGGTAGCGATCACAGGTCTCGCCGTAAACGAAGACATGTACGATGCCAACGACTTTACCAGCTGGGCAGACCTATGGAACCCGGATTTGCAAGGTCAAGTCATGTTGATGGATGACACGCGTGAGGTGTTCCATATCGCTTTACGTAAACTGGGTTACTCAGGCAATACCACTGACCCAGAGCAAATCGACCAAGCGTACGCTGAGCTGCAAAAGCTCATGCCAAACGTCTTAGTCTTTAATTCTGACAACCCAGCAGCGCCTTACTTATCGGGCGAAGTGGGTGTCGGCATGTTGTGGAATGGCAGCGCTGCCGCCGCGCAAAACGAAGGCCTCAACCTTAAACTGGTCTTTCCAAAAGAAGGGGGCATTGGTTGGGTCGATAACTTTGCTATCTCTTCCGGCGCGAAAAACGTAGAAGCCGCGCATAAGATGATCGATTTCTTACTACGCCCTGAAATCGCAGAACAAATCTCGCGTGATACCGGTTACTTGACCGCTGTAGCGGAGTCTAATGCCAAGTTTAAAGATGTGGCGCCGCTCTTCCCATCGCAAGAGGATCTTGACCGAGTGGAATGGCAAGATGAGGTTGGTGACATGACGGTTAAGTACGAAGATTACTTTATGAAGTTGAAAGCGGGTCAATAACCGGTTAACAGACGAAAAGAACAAAATAGGTAGCGGATGCTGCCTATTTTTTTGTTTGGCTGATATACTTTTCGCGTATGGTTTATCTTGTAGATAAATATTATTACTCACTGCACTATCAATAAGATACGTCAGGAACGATGGATCTTGATGGCGCACCAAAAAACGGAAATACAATGAAAAGTAAATTCTATGCAAGCGCCTTGTGCGCAGCGACACTTATCGCTTCCCCTGCTATGGCTGCTGATCAAGAACTCTATTTCTACAACTGGTCGGAATACATTCCGTCTGAAGTTCTTGAAGACTTTACAAAAGAAACTGGGATCAAAGTGATCTACTCAACCTACGAGTCTAACGAAAGCATGTACGCCAAGTTAAAGACTCAAGGTTCAGGTTATGACCTCGTAGTACCGTCTACCTATTTTGTGTCGAAGATGCGCAAGGAAGGCATGCTTCAACAAATCGATAAGACCCAATTGTCGCACTTTGCCGATCTCGACAGTAATTTCTTAAACAAACCTTTTGACCCAAGCAACAATTACTCGATTCCCTACATTTGGGGCGCGACGGGGATTGGCATCAACTCTGATATGCTAGACCGCTCAACCGTCACCAAGTGGGACGACTTTTGGGATACTAAGTGGGAAGGCCAACTGATGCTGATGGACGATTCACGTGAGGTGTTCCACATCGCCTTAACCAAACTCGGTTACTCACCCAACACCACCAACCCTGACGAAATTGAAGCGGCGTATCAAGAGCTGAAAAAACTAATGCCCAATGTATTGGTATTTAACTCTGACTTCCCCGCTAACCCTTACCTTGCCGGTGAAGTCTCGCTGGGTATGCTCTGGAATGGGTCTGCCTACATGGCTCGTCAAGAAGGCGCATCCATCGATATCATTTGGCCAGAGAAAGGCGCCATTTTTTGGATGGACAGCTTAGCAATCCCAGCAGAAGCGAAAAACATCGAAGCCGCGCACAAGATGATCGATTTCCTACTGCGTCCTGAGAACGCGGCGAAAATCGCCGTTGAAATCGGCTACCCGACCCCCGTCGCCACCGCGCACGACTTGCTACCCGAAGATTTTGCCAACGATCCAAGCATCTTCCCACCACAAGAGGTTATGGAAAGCGGCACATGGCAAGATGAGGTGGGTGAAGCCAGCGTGCTTTACGATGAGTACTTCCAAAAACTCAAAGTGAACAACTAGTCCACGAATGACTCACTCGTATCGATAACCCATCGTCGATAAGAGTATCAAAGTAAAACGGCCACGCAATGTGGCCGTTGTTGTATGTACTGCTCACTTTAAACGTTAACAGTGTTTCAGCTCCTGTCGCGCCAGTTATGCATGTTTGCGTGATGGTGTCTGTAGCGACAAAATTTCATCCACGAGTTTCGGCACCTCAATACTTGCTTTACCGTAGCGTTTTTCTTCAAACTCACTCTCGATAGCGCTTGGCTCAAGATTGATTTCAATCGAATGGGCACCGTGCATTCTTGCATCATGAACAAAGCCTGCGGCGGGATACACCACACCGGAAGTGCCAATGGATATAAACAGATCCGACTTTTCCAACGCTTCATAGATGTCACCCATGCGCAGCGGCATTTCGCCAAACCACACAACGTGGGGGCGCATCTGTGACGGGATTTGACAGCAATGACATAAATCACCGGTGTGAATCGGCCCCTGTTCATCGACTACTTGATTGGAGACGCTGCAACGCGCTTTCAGTAGCTCGCCATGCATATGAATGACATTGGTACTGCCACCGCGCTCATGTAAGTTATCGATATTTTGCGTGATGATGGTGACACTGCCTTCCAACTCCTGCTCTAGCCTACCTAGTGCGAGATGGGCGGCGTTAGGTTTAATCGAGTCATCTTGGAGTTTGAGACGGCGCTGATTGTAAAACTCTTGCACTAAGTCTGGGTTGCGCGCGAATCCTTCTGGTGTTGCGACATCTTCAATACGGTGGTTTTCCCAAAGGCCATCTTGAGCGCGAAAGGTCTTAATACCAGATTCAGCGGAGATACCTGCGCCAGTCAATACAACGACGTTGCGGTACGGAAACTTCATAGGTCTTCCTTTATTGGTTTTCTTCCTTTGCTGTTAGCTTAGCACTTCATCAATAACAACAATAGGAATAAGGATTAGACCATAGTCGAAGCGTTTTAAACGAGGTGTGGTTTCTGTGATGGATGATCGAAAACGGGGCGCCTAGTCGCGCCCCGAGTTGGTTGGATACAGCTGTTTGATCAGTCTTCGTTGGTTGAAGAGATCTTGTGAATCGCCAAATCGGCGCCATTAAACTCATCTTCCTCGGACAAGCGTAATCCGGTCACACTATTGATGATGCCGTAGACAAGCATGGCGCCTACGACCGCAATCACGATACCAGCAATGGTGCCAAGCACTTGAACCGTCAAGCTCACGCCGCCTAAGCCACCGAGTGCGCTTTGGCCAAAGATTCCAGCCGCAATACCACCCCACGCGCCACAAACGCCGTGCATAGGCCACACGCCGAGTACATCATCGATCTTGGTTTTGTTCTGTAGATAGGTAAAGAGGTAAACGAACAGTGCGCCAGCCACCGCACCAGTGACAAGCGCGCCAATCGGATGCATCAGATCTGAACCGGCACACACCGCAACCAAACCGGCAAGCGGTCCATTGTGGATAAACCCAGGGTCATTTTTACCCGCAATCAAGGCCGCCACAATCCCCCCGACCATCGCCATCAGTGAGTTCATCGCCACTAGGCCGCTGATGCCTTCCAGCGTTTGCGCAGACATCACATTAAAACCAAACCAGCCGACACATAGAATCCATGCACCGAGTGCCAAAAATGGGATATTTGAAGGCGCGAAGTTGGTGTGCTTACCTGCGCGAATACGGCCGTTACGCATACCTAGAAACAGCACGGCAACCAAGGCTATCCAACCGCCCACGCCATGCACAACGACAGAGCCTGCAAAGTCATGGAAGCCATACCCAAATTGATTTTCAAACCAAGCTTGAACGCCGTAGTTGCCGTTCCAAATCATACCTTCAAAGATTGGGTAGACCAGACCGACGGTAAAAAACGTCGCAATCAGTACCGGATAGAAACGTGCACGCTCAGCAATGCCGCCTGAGACAATCGCTGGTATGGCCGCCGCAAAGGTGAGAAGGAAGAAGAACTTCACCAGTTCATAACCATTGCCTTGCGATAGTGTCTGCGCATCGGCAAAAAAGTTTGCGCCATAGGCAAGCCAGTAACCAAAGAAAAAGTAAGCGAGGGCTGAAATGCCGAAATCAGCGAGAATCTTGACCAGTGCATTGACTTGGTTTTTGTGGCGCACCGTCCCTACTTCGAGAAAAGCAAAGCCCGCGTGCATTAAAAACACCATGATGGCACCCAGCAGCAAAAAAAGGGTATCTGAACTCTGTGTCAGGGTTTGAACGGCTCCGTGTACCTGACTTACATCTAGGCTCATTATTGTCTGTCTCCATGTAGCGCACTTTTTATGTGCGTCGGTTATTTTCTATTCACCAAATTAGTGAAAAATGAATCAGGAAAGCCAGTAAACAATATCTGTGCCAGTATTGAGCAATATGTCAGAGTATAAATAAGGCATTGATTTTATGTGGATAATAATTCTAAAGCTTGAAGGGAGAGCGACTAAAAGTGAGAGAAATTTAAACCAATGGCACCAACTTGGTGATAACGCACCAATTTAATGCATCCACCAGATCAATAAAGCGCCCCATATTGGAGCGCTATCAATATATGTGAATGCCACGTTACCGTTAGAGGTTGGGCCCTTTGGAGAAGTGTAACGGTTGATTCTGGCGAAGCAATCGCATGCCCTGTGCCATACGCACAAACCAGACTGCAATGGCCACTAAGCCCAAAGCAAAACCGATGTATGGAATCGCATAAGCAATCGAATCTATCCACTGGCTTTTATACCAGTAGTCGTTCACCCCTTTAAGCAACCCATTGGATGTCGCGACGGTGATGATCAAGACCACAAAATAGGTCAAATTAAGGAAAAACGTTCTGATCAATCCATAGTAGTGTGAATCCACCACCTGTCCATCTTCACCTTTATCGAGTCGATAACCCGCGTACACGATGGCGATCACCCCTGAAATCAAACAGGTAAAGGGAGTGAAGCAACTCAGGATATAGGCGACCCAAATTCCTTTATGCGTTTGGTTCATGCTTATCTCCTTTGTTACCGTCGGGCGTTTTAGTCATAACTTCCTCGTACCACAAATCATGGTGCTCTTTCGCCCAAGTTTCATCGACTTCACCCGTGACCATGCCCTCCAGTGCGCCCTCCATACCAAACAAACCGATATAGATGTGGAAGACAAAACCACAAATCAAAATCAGCGCTGCTAAGCCGTGCACGAGATTAGAGAGCTCCATATCGCGGCGAGTTTGGCCGAAAATTGGGAAATCCAACACCAACCCGCTGAACGCAACCACGGTGCCCACCACAATCAACAGCCAAAACAGCGCTTTCTCCCCCGCATTTGAAAACTCTGCGGACGGATGGCTACCTTTATGTTTGCCCACCATGCCGCCCAGCTTGAAGAACCAAACCAGATCCACCTTTTTAAACACCGACTTTCGCCACCACTTAACGAGGATGCACAGCAGTAAGAGATAAAAAATAGGGCCAATGTAGTTGTGATACTGCTTCGCAGTGATGATCACCCAGCCCCATAGCTCACTCGGAATATACGGCTTAAGAAAATGCTTACCGTAAACCAACATCAAGCCACTAAACGCCAATGTCAGAAAGGTAAAAGCCATACTCCAGTGGAGTGCGCGGTCTAGGCGTGACCAGCGTTTGATCTTTCTGCCTGTACGCGGCGCACTCAACTTAATTGGCCCCATCACTAAGTAGACCAAGGTCACCATCGCAATACTGCCAAATATCGCCACTGCGCCTGCGGGCGACATCCACTTTTCTTTGAGGATGTACCAGGTTTGCCCTGGGGCACTGATCAGAACGCCATGCTCAGGAAACTGCGAGGTTGTATACCCCGCCTCGCCTTCGCGCACTTGGCGCCAATAATCGGCGCCGGCTAATTGTGTCATCTCACTTTGTGCCACGTTTGTCTCTTGCTCCGCGTGCACGGGCAGAGATACAGCCCACCATGCCGCCATTACTGACAGCATGGTGACCCAAACACGTTTAAAAATAGAACTCATTCTACTCTCCGTGCTCAGCTCTTAGTGGCATCAAAGGCGAGATCATGACCATCGGTCCAACCAGCCCCTTTTGCTCCCCGTTCAACCACACGTTGGCGGAAAATGTCAGATACTTTCTCTGCATCGCCCGCCAGCAGTGCTTTGGTTGAACATAATGACGCACACATCGGCAACTTACCTTCCGCAATGCGGTTAGCCCCGTACTTTTGACGCTCTTCTGGCGAGCCTGGCTCGGTTTCCGGTCCGCCTGCGCAGAAGGTGCATTTGTCCATTTTGCCACGTTCACCAAACGCTTCCTGTTTTGGAAACTGCGGTGCACCAAATGGGCAAGCAAACAAACAGTAGCCGCAGCCAATGCAGAGATCTTTGTTGTGCAGCACGATGCCATCTTCAGTGTGTTCAAAACAATCGGCGGGACATACTGCCATACATGGTGCATCGGTACAGTGCATGCACGCCACCGAAATCGAGTTTTCACCCGGTTCACCATCATTGAGGGTCACAACGCGGCGGCGCTGTATACCCCACTCTAACGCGTCATCGTTTTCGTTTTTACATGCCGTGACACAGCCGTTACATTCGATGCAGCGTTTGGTGTCACATAGGAATTTCATTCTAGCCATGGGGTAACTCCTTACGCTTTGCGAATGTTACAGAGGGTGACTTTGGTTTCCTGCATCTGCGTCACAGGGTCATAACCGTAGGTCGTGGCAATGTTGGCAGACTCACCAATCACATAAGGATCAGAGCCTTCAGGGTAACGACTGCGCAGATCTTCGCCTTGGAATTTGCCGCCAAAGTGGAAAGGAATGAACGCCATACCCGGGCGAACTCGGCGCGTTACCATAGCTTTAACATGGATTCGCCCTTTCTCAGCCCCTTCAACCCAAACCATATCGCCATCTTTAAAGCCGAGATCGTTGGCATCTTTCGGGTTCACCTCAACAAACATCTCTTGTTGCAGCTCTGCCAACCAAGGGTTTGAGCGCGTTTCATCACCGCCACCTTCGTACTCGACCAAGCGACCGGAGGTCAAAATAATCGGGTACTCACCGGATTTATCTTGGTCTTGAATGGATTTGTAGAGCGTCGGTAATCGGTAAATCGATTCACTGTCATCCCAAGTTGGGTAATCGGCAACAAGATCACGACGAGGTGTGTAAAGTGGCTCACGATGAAGCGGCACGCGATCTGGGAAGGTCCAGACAATCGCTCGTGCTTTTGCATTACCAAATGGAATACAGCCGTGGGCGATGGACACACGTTGAATGCCGCCAGAGAGATCGGTTTTCCAGTTTTTGCCCTCTGCGGCAGCTTTCTCAGCTTCCGTGAGATCGTCCCACCAACCGAGCGATTTCAGCAACTTGTCACTGAACTCAGGATAACCATCTTGGATCTCAGAGCCTTTCGAATAGCTGTCTTCTGCCAATAGGTTTTTGCCCTCAAATTCAACCCCGTAACGGGCGCGGAAGTTACCTCCACCTTGTGCCACTGGCTTGGAGGTATCGTATAGGATGTGCGTGCCTGGGTGCTTCATCTCTGGCGTTCCCCAACATGGCCAAGGCAGTCCATAGGTTTCACCGTGGATCGGGCCGCCTTCTGCTTCCAATGTGGTTTTGTGGAAGGTGTGCCAGTTTTGTTGGTGCGCCTTCAATCGCTCAGGGCTTTGTCCTGTGTATCCAATCGTCCACATCCCTTTGTTGAATTCACGTGTGATGTCTTCAATCACAGGCTGATTGTTTTCGACCCGAATGTGTTTAAACAGTTGATCGGCAATACCCAGTTTCTGACTCAATAAATAGATGATTTCATGATCCGGTTTGGATTCAAACAAGGGCTCAACCACTTTATCGCGCCACTGAATTGAGCGGTTTGACGCAGTAACGCTACCATAGGTCTCAAATTGCGTTGTGGCAGGCAGCAGATAGACGCCATCGGTGCGATCGTTCATCACGGCAGCAACCGTTGGGTATGGATCGACAATCACCATCATGTCGAGCTTTTTCATCGCCTGACGCATCTCAACGCCACGGGTTTGCGAGTTGACTGCGTGTCCCCAGTAGAACATGGCGCGGATGTTGTCGTTTTGCTCGATGTTCTCTTTGTTTTCCAGTACACCATCAATCCAGCGTGATACTGGGATACCCATGTTGTTCATCGGTTTCTGACCGCGATACTCGTTTTGATCAAAGCGATTCTTCACCCAGTCAAAATCCAGATCCCATACTCGCGCCCAATGTTGCCATGCTCCATCAGCAAGACCGTAATACCCAGGAAGAGTGTGCGACAAAACGCCAAGGTCCGTCGCACCTTGCACGTTATCGTGGCCGCGGAAAATGTTAGCGCCGCCGCCCGACTTACCCATATTACCCAGTGCCAGCTCTAATACACAGTAAGCACGAGTGTTGTTGTTACCTGTGGTGTGTTGAGTCCCGCCCATACACCAAACCACGCAGCCAGGTCGATTTTCAGAGAGCAGTTTCGCCGTCTGATAAACATCCGCTTCACTGACGCCCGTCACACGTTCGACTTCGGCTGGCGTCCATTTGGCGACTTCCTGACGGATTTCGTCCATACCAAACACGCGTTGACGAATGAACTCTTTATCTTCCCACTGATTAGCGAACACGTGCCATAAGATGCCCCAAATAAAAGCAACGTCCGAGCCCGGTCGTAGAGAAACGTAGTGATCCGACTTCGCCGCAGTGCGCGTTCTACGCGGATCCGCGACAACAATCTTACAGTTGTTCTTCTCTTTAGCGATCAGGATATGCTGCATCGCCACAGGATGCGCTTCCGCCGGGTTAGAGCCGATAAACAGCATCGACTTACAGTTGTGCATATCATTGAAGGAGTTGGTCATCGCGCCGTAGCCCCAAGTATTGGCAACACCGGCGACCGTCGTTGAGTGACAAATACGCGCTTGGTGGTCGACGTTGTTGGTTCCCCACAGAGACGCCATTTTACGGAACATGTAAGCTTGTTCGTTATTGTGCTTGGCGCTGCCAAGGAAATAGACCGAATCTGGGCCCGACTGTTCTCTAATAGACAAGCACTGATCACCAATTTCGTTGATCGCTTGCTCCCATGACAACTTCTTCCATTTGCCATTTTCAAGCTTCATTGGGTACTTTAAGCGGCGCTCACCATGACCGTGCTCTCGCAGCGCTGCCCCTTTTGCGCAGTGACCGCCTGCGTTAAACGGGTGATCGAACGCAGGCTCTTGCCCTGTCCATACGCCGTTTTGCACTTCGGCGTAAATACCGCAACCCACAGAGCAGTGCGAACAAATCGTGCGTTTTACTTCGGTTTTCGCCTCAGGATCAACCGCTTTCGCTTCGGCTTTTTTCATCATTCCCGGGGTGAAGAGACATGCACCCGCCACTGCACCACCTGCGGCGAGCGAGCTATTTTTCATAAAGGCGCGACGCGAAATACCCAGCGGATTATTTTGCTGGCTGACCGTATCGGAGCGTTTGGTTAGTTTCATCGTCTTCACTCCTATAGCGTGTCGTAGTAATCGCGTACGTGCTGCGTTTCACGATAGCCAGCTTTGGTTGGCTCGGTGGCTGTAACGCTGCTCTCTTTTGCCTCTACAGCTTGACTGGTTCCGGCGACAACCGCACCAACAACGGCGGCACTGGCCACGCCTTTGAGCAGGTCGCGGCGTCCATTATCCACTTCACTTTTGTTTTTCATTTTGCTTCCTTACCTTATTGGTATTGAGAGAGTCACTCTGTTGTCGTGCCCTCTCTTATTCCTGAGTTCAGACCAAATCTCTATAGAGAACTCGGTCCATACTCGGTGGCATCTTTAACTTCAATTCGTGTACTGGTGTGATGATCTGGCGAGCGCGTAAAACGCACCTGCTCGACAGTGAGAAAAGCGCTTATCAAACGAGCGACACTTCGATAGAACTGGGCGTGCTTTGCTTCATTCAGTTGCTCGGTAAACCGATGAAACCAAGGCGCAATGTGGTCGTTAAAAAACTGTTGCTGCGTCACTTCATCATGCGGAACCAGCATCGCCATGACTTCACACAATGCTGCGAGGTGATCCTCTGGCTCTTTAACATGGCTGTCGCGTTCGAATCCGAGTCTAGCTAGCGTCTGACGCAGCTCTGCCAACGGTTTCTCCATCAATGAGCCCGTCAGGTGCCAGGAGGCAAACGGCACCACTTCGCCTCGACCAATACCGATAAAAAGCTCAAAGAACTCATCTTCAAGTTGGCTCAGATCCGCGTGCTTTGCTGCGCTGTTGAGTGATTGCCACGCCTTAACCATGTCGTTGTTCGCGGGCTCGGTCTCTAACTCTCGTAAAAAGTTCAACATCGGTTCATTGGGGCACTGGCGCAGCAAGGTCGCAATCAACAGATACACTTCTGCGCGCGGGGATGGATGAGGGTCCATTGTCGTTTCCATTTGAAATCCTAATAGTTGAGCTGTTGCATCGGGTCGTTCGCCATCGACTCAAACATATCGACGACACGACAATCTTCACACATGGCAATACGATTGATTGCTGCTTGATCGGTGAAATGTGAGTGACCCTGTAACTTGAATTGCAGCATGTCTATCATAGATTGAGGAGCAAACGGCTTTTCACAGCGAAGACACTTGGCCGCCGGTTCTTGGTGAATGATTTTGACGCTCTCTCGCTCTTGCTTATTCCAGTTCATGCGCGCTTCTAACTCAATCGCGCCCTCTGGACACGCTTTTTCACACAAGCCGCACTGCACGCAATCTTGCTCGACAAACTGCAAAGAGGGCGATTGACCGTTGGTATGCAGAGCGCGAGTCGGACACACCGCCACGCAGCTCATGCAAGAGGTACACTTAGTGCTGTCACACTTCACTTGACCATAAGGCGCATGAGCAGGAACATCAGCGATAACCTGGCTTGGCGGGTAGTGCTGCGCGAGGGCATCTAAACAGCTAAACAGACGCTGACGTTTATTGCCGCTGATCTCACCCAGAAAGATGCTTAACGGCTCGGTAATCAACGTTGGTGTCGTGCTGCGTAGTGAATCGATATAGAGCAACTCAATACGCGAGGTCTCAATTCCTAGCTGTGCAAGAAAGCGTTGAGCAGTGTCAATCTCACTATTGAGTACGCGCAATATGGTTTGCGGCATGTGTTGACTGACGGCAAACAACACTTGGCAAGCGCCGTTGCTCAATGCCGCAAGCCACGTATCAATACCGACGCTGGCGATCTCTTCCAACTCGACAGGAATGACATTGTCAGGTAACTGCTTAAGCGCCATGACGTTGTAACTTTCATGGCGTTCACTGCAAAATAAAAGGACGGGCGCTTGGCCGTTGTGCTTGCGGTAGTTGGCCAATAGACGCTCAACAAACGTCTGCGTTTGTGTCGGGTTAGGTAGCGCGTAATGAATCGCTTCCGTCGGGCAGCTGGTTGCACAGGTGCCAACCCCTTGGCAGAGAAACGGATTAATCTCTATCTTATGCCCTGTCTTCTCACTCCCTTGGCTGGAAAGTGCGCCTGCCGGACAGGCATCGACACAGCGCTCACACCCTTTGACCCCTCGTGAGCTGTGCGCGCACAAGTCGGTATCAAGGCGAAAATATTTAGGCTTATCAAAGGTGCCTTTTAAGGTCGGGATCTCTTCAAGCGCTTGAGTCAGTTTGGGGTAACCTCGGCCTACAGGGTAATAACCCGGCACTGGCACTTCTTCGCTCATGCAACTGCTTAAACAAAGATCAAGCACGATATCGAATTGACTGCGGCCCAGTGTTGCAGCAGCGAGATTGCTTTCGCCGCCTTTACTCTCGATCATCACCTCAAATGCACCAAGAAACCCACTCACTCGCACGCTGCGAGTAAAGTAAAGGGATGGATGCGTGCCCGCTTCTCCGTCGGTAGAGAGCAAAGTGACGCTGCCCATCATGGTTAACTGCTCGGCAGCGCTCTCGATAATGGCGGTTGGGCCAATGATCAACGTATCGCCTTGGCTTTCGTAACTGACGGTGGGTGGGATGAGATTGGCTAGCTCAACCGTGCTTTGAATAGCGGCGGCGCGTGCTAGGCCATTGACTGACTGATTTTGTTCGAGCAGTTGCGTTAAGCCAAGTTCGCAAGGTAGGTGTTGACCTCCCCCACCTTGCGCCGGGTGACTGCTCACGTGTGTGTGATTATGCATTGCTGCGTTCCAGTGTTTTATTATCGTTTTATTTTGATGGAACAGAGCAAAGCAAATGCCATACCAAAAAATAATTTCAAATTAATCAGTAAATTAGCGATAGTTTTTAAACGGGTAGTGCTGATTAGCTAAAGACCATAAAAAAGGTGAGACAATTTGTCTCACCTTTTCTTTATCCCTTGGTCAAAATGTCCCTTATTACAATGTGGGATCTTTTGTCCCACTCACATTAACGGGATCTGCGGTCTCTGGGAGCTCTTCATCCGAATGCGTTTCAAGATCAGAGGATGACGTGTCTGCTTGCACCGCTTCTGGCGGCTCTTCTATCGGGTCGCTGGTGGAGGCCTTATCTTCTTCACCCATCCAGTCACGCAGTTGACTCACCACATCGCTAGATAAGCTCTTGACCGCCTTAAAGTTATGATCGTAATCATTGAGATTATCGACTTCACTAAAGGCGCCGGATTGAAACAGTTGTCTTAGCGCGAGCTTTTTTATGCTCTGCTCTGCATCTGATGACAATAGTGCGGCGATGTCGCCAGAGGACTCATCGAGCGAATGATGTGACGAGTTGCCCGGCGCTGGCGTATCTTGCTTCGCCTCAACACCACTGGTCGACGGCTGTGCTCCGCTATCGTCCGAATCTTGCGCCTCTGAATCGGATAGTAAGACAGGTTGAGCCTCCTCTCTCACATCCTCGAGTTTGCGCTGGGACCAACGCTGTAAAAAACTACTTGCCACTGGCGCGCCCTGCTCCTTTGCGTTTCTTACGTCTCACTTCGAGTAGCTCGCCGTGTCGGCCGATAAACGCCTCCATCCACGCTTGAACGGGCAGTGGCATGGCATTAGAAAGCACGAGGTAATCGCCATCCATGTATTGCCCCGCAACACTTTGCGAAGCAGTGATCATCACGATTTTTGGCGTTTCATCGCTTTCCATAACATCCAATATTAAGAATAGCTTGGGTTGCTGAGCGCTTAAGTTGAATCGATAGTCCGTGCGCTCATCTTTAAATAAGCGCAGCGTGCTAACAAATGGCTCACCGGAGGTGGGGTTGAGCACAAACTCCTTGAGTTGCCATTGGGTGGTTGACCAAATCCCAGTTGAAATTTCATGCGACACCAATCGGCTCGCGATGGGCCAGCTATCCTCGGTTTTAATTCGATGTATTGAGTTTGACATGGTTCACCAGCGTATCATTGTTATCAGCCCATTCGAGAAAATGAATGGCGCTCGTATTATCTATTCGCCTGACAAGACGTTTTTCCTAGCCACTATTGATTTCTTAAAAGACGAGTCTTAAAGAACGAACAGTAAAATAACGCTCTGCAAATATCGTACCTAGCGTTGATGTGTGCGCCAAGAGACAAGATGCCTCAGTCGCTCTAATAACATAGACAACAGAATGCACATCAATCGTACTTAATGAGGCTGAGTATTCAAAATATTGATCTCACCAGAGATTGGGAACGCAAATTGCTATATGTTTGTCTCAACAACAATACAAACCCATGCGAAAGGCCGTGTCGACGTGAAACCCAACATCATTAAAACCCAACCCAACCCTCAGCAAACGATTGAAGTCGACGTTTATGACGAGTACGGAGAGAAACTCGTTAAGCAGATCGCCTGTGAGCGTCCGTTGACTGTGATGCTCAATTGGAAAGAAGTGGTCACGCTGATGACACTCGGTTCAAGACCCGAATCGTTAGTATTGGGTTATTTGAAAAACCAGAGTTTCCTCACTGACCCGGACGCGATTGAGTCGGTAATCATCGATTGGGAAACGCACACCGCTGCGGTGGTAACCAAAGAGGATATTGAACACGTTGAAGCTGCGCTAAAGAAAAAGACCGTCACGTCGGGCTGCGGTCAAGGCACCATGTATGGCAATGTCATGAAGCAACTTGAGGGGTATCAAGTCCCGCAAATCTCGATCAAGCAAAGCGCTATCTACCAAGCCCTAGAAGCGCTCACCCATTTCAATGATACCTACAAAAAAGCCGGCGCGGTGCATGGTTGCGCGATTTGTCAGGGCGATCAGGTGCTCTCTTTTGTCGAAGATGTAGGCAGGCACAATGCGGTAGACACATTGGCGGGAGAGATGTGGATCAATCAAGAGTCCGGCGAGGATAAAATCTTCTATACCACGGGTCGCTTGACGTCTGAGATGGTGATTAAAGTCGCGCAAATGGGCATTCCTGTGCTGCTCTCGCGCTCTGGCGTCACACAAATGGGGTTAGAGCTTGCTGAGCAGTTTGGCATCACTACCATTGCGCGCGCCAAAGGGCTGCGTTTTCAGGTCTTTACCGGCGCACAAAAAATGGTGTTTGATGTTAAAGGGGAAACGGGCAGCGGGACGCGTTAACACTCTAAATCTTCTAAGCAACATCAATTAACGTGACCTACAAAAACGGCCGCCTCAGGATGCTTTCTATCGAAAGGATACCTGAAGCGGCCGTCATCATTCATCTGGGATGGCATTTGTGATGTCATCCTAAAGGTCGTTCATTAGCCATCGATGCCTTTGGCTTTCAAGAACTCAGCGTAAGTGCCTTTGAAGTCAGTGATCTTGCCGTCTTTGAGTTCGATGATTCGTGTCGCCAAAGAGTCAACAAAGACGCGGTCGTGCGAGACGAAGAACAAGGTACCCTTGTACTGCTCTAGCGCATTGTTGAGTGACTCGATCGATTCCATGTCCATGTGGTTGGTAGGCTCATCCATCAACAACATGTTGGGTTTGTGCATCATCAATTTACCCAGCAACATGCGGCCTTGTTCACCACCAGAAAGCACTTTGACGGACTTTTTGATGTCATCTTGTGAAAACAACATACGGCCTAAGAAGCTGCGAATCACTTGCTCGTCGTCACCCTCTTGTCGCCATTGACCCATCCACTCCATCAAGTTCATGTCTTCTTCAAAGTCATGCGCATGATCTTGGGCGTAGTAACCAAGGTTTGAGTTTTCAGACCACTTATAAGTCCCCGATTTCGGCTCAAGGACGCCAGCAAGCGTGTTGAGCAACGTGGTTTTACCCACACCGTTTTCACCGATAATCGCGACGCGTTCGCCCACTTCAAAAATCGCATTGAAGTTTTCAAACAGCATGGATTCAAAACCTTGGCTAAGGTTTTCCACTTCCAATGCATTTCGGAACAGCTCTTTTGATTGCTCAAAACGGATGAACGGGTTTTGACGGCTTGATGCTTTGACTTCTTGCAATTGAATCTTATCAATTTGCTTTGCGCGAGAGGTTGCCTGCTTAGCTTTTGAAGCGTTGGCAGAGAAGCGCGCGACGAAGGTTTGCAGCTCGGCAATTTGCGCTTTCTTCTTCGCATTGTCGGCCAGTAGACGTTCACGCGCCTGCATGGCAGCCATCATGTATTCATCGTAGTTACCCGGGTAGACACGCAGTTCGCCGTAATCAAGATCCGCCATATGCGTACAGACAGAGTTGAGGAAATGACGGTCGTGCGAGATGATGATCATGGTGCAGTTACGCTGGTTTAGCGTCTCTTCCAACCAACGAATGGTGTCGATGTCCAAGTTGTTGGTTGGTTCGTCAAGCAACATGATGTGCGGGTCAGCAAACAGTACCTGAGCCAACAGCACACGCAGTTTCCAGCCTGGGGCAATTTCGCTCATCAAACCGTAATGTTGTTCTTCAGGAATGCCCACTGCGAGTAGCAATTCACCCGCTTTGGCATCGGCCATGTAACCGTCCATTTCAGCGAATTGAACTTCCAAATCGGCCACCAGCATGCCTTCTTCTTCGGTCATTTCTGGCAAAGCGTAGATACGATCGCGCTCTTTTTTAACCGTCCAAAGCTCTTTGTAACCCATGATCACGGTATCAATTACAGTGAACTCTTCGTAGGCGAACTGGTCCTGGTTCAGTTTAGCAACGCGCTCGTTCGGGTCGTAGCTTACGTTACCACCGGTTGGCTCTAGCTCACCACTGAGGATTTTCATAAAGGTTGATTTGCCACATCCATTCGCGCCAATCAAGCCATAGCGGTTACCTTCGCCAAACTTTACCGAGATATTTTCAAACAGCGGCTTAGCACCAAATTGCTGCGTGATGTTGTTGGTGGATATCACAATCGTTACCTTATTTTTTGAAACCGTTAAAAACGGCGCCACACTACTTGCTCAACGCGTCAACTGCAAGCCTTTTACCGCTTTTCCTTTAGTGTGATGTTTTACAGGGTGGCGACCTTGATACCGTTATCCGCTTTGCACGGCAGATGAAGACTAAAGCAGCTGCCTTTTCCTAGTGTTGATGCGACTGTGATCTCGCCGCCCGTTTGGCTAAGTAAACTTTGCGAGACCGACAGCCCAAGGCCAGTGCCTTCACGTTTGGTGGTGTAGAAAGGCGAGAAAATACGCGTTAGGTTTTCTGGCTTGATGCCGCAGCCGTGATCCTCGACTTGAATCACAACGCCAAGGATCTGCCCTTCTTCTTGCCAATCGTGACTGCGAATGTTCAGCGTCCCTTCCCCTTGCATCGCATGAATGCCGTTCATCTGTAGGTTCACCAAGATTTGCAGCAGATGATGTCGATTCACTTCAACCGGCGTGTGTGCACAGAGCTCGGTCTCAAAGGTCACTTGGCGCTTTTTACTGCCCGTCTTGACTAAGGTAATGCTCTCTTCAATGATGGGATTAACGTGCTGCCAAGTGATTTCGTCTTGCACGCCGCCCTGACGACTGTATTGCAACAAACTGCGGGTAATATTTCGGATCCGATCAATCTGGCCGTGAATCGCCACTATTTCATCGTTGACTCTATGGGCTTCCTGGCCGAGTTCAAATTGAATCAACTCAATGTTGCCAAGGATCACCGCGGTTGGGTTGTTGATCTCATGCGCGATGCCTGCGGTTAACTCCCCGAGCGCCGCCAGCTTCTCCCTAACCACCAGCTTATCGCGGGTTTGGTTGAGTAATTGGATATGTAGCTCAAGTTGTTGTGTCTTCTCTTCTAAACTGGCCGTGCGTTGACGCACCTGACCTTCTAATTCGCTCGCCGCCATCTCGAGCTGGCGTTTTTGTTTCTCCAGCAAATCCAACATATTGTCAAATTGCTTAGCCAGTTGGGCCAGCTCGTGGTTTTCGTCAAGCCCCAAATCGCCAATGCGGGTCTCCTTACCCAGTTGAATCCATTTGACGACACGGTGAATGTGCTCGATGGGTTTGAACAAATCGCGCGAGCCGCGATAGACCATCACCCCAGACCCGATCAGAAGCAGCACGGTAATGATCGACACCTCAGCAATGTTGGTCATGTAGGTCATGACAAATGGCCACAGCAAGTAACCGGTATACAGCATGCCAATCACGTTATCGTATTGATCGCGCAGTGGCTGATAGGCGGTGATGTACCAAGCGTCATACACAAAGGCCAAATTGACCCACTCCTGTCCGTCCTCAAGCACGCTTTGGCGCACCTCATTAGACACGCGCGTACCGATGGCGCGGCCGAGGCGGTCTTCACTATCGAGCGGTACATTGGTGCTGACGCGGATGTCATCAAGAAACAGGGTTAAGGTGCCGACCGGCCTTAAGGCATCTTGTTTGGTGGGATAAATGAGATCGCGAATTTGATCAACCAGTACAGTACTGTTATTAAGCAGTAACCCGCCGTCTAGAAATCCCATCAGATCGCCCTGATCATCATGAATCGGCAGCACAGTACGACTGACTAGCCCCTCTCGCACAATCTCTTCACTGCCAAGAATGGGCACTTGAGCGCGATTTTTCAGATCGCCGCCGAGCATCGCAAGCTCCTGTTTTGACAACAGGTCAAAAAAGGATTCGCGCCGCGTGAGATCGAGAAAACGGAACTTATCTTCAATCGTATCGACACTGTGAAATCGCAAAAAATCGAGTTGGTAATCGCGCTTTTTGCTCGCCACCCATGAAATAAAATCGGCGTTGTTTTGATGTAGAGAGAGACGCTTGGATAAACGTACACGAAATTGGTAAGAATCAGCAAAGGCTTTAACGTGATTGGCTTGCTTCTCTTGAATCAGTTCGATGCTGTTATTGGCCACGCCAAGTCGCTCGGATACATCCACCAAAGCGCTCTGCCAAGTGTATTGAATAGACCAGTAGATGGTAATGCAAATCAAGGCAATTAACGTCAGAGCGATAGGCGCGGAGGTCAAAAACATCAACCGATAGCGCACCATACTCTGAAAACGGCGTCGCCACTTATAACTGAGGCGATTAGACATGGTCAGAGTCTTCCCACTCTTTAAACTTGCGTTCAAGCGTTTTTCTCGCCACACCCAAATCGCGCGCCGCTGCGGATTTATTCCCGTCATGCAATTCGACCACTTGGCAAATGTGCGCTTTTTCTACCTCTTTGAGTGACCAGTTATTGGGGTAACCGGTGGGCGGATTATCACTACCAAAGTCAATCAGCTCACTGCCAGTCGATACATTGACACTGATCGCGCTGTGCACAGGCAGAGTGTCGGTCTCGCGCCAATAATGCGCAGGGGGCTTACCGAGCAAAATGCAGCGCTCGATGACGTTTTTCAACTCACGTATGTTGCCGGGCCAATCGTAATCATTTAGTGCGACGATGTCTTCATGCGCCCACTTAGGATCGGGCATACCAAGCTCAGAGGCCAACATGCGCGTGAAAAAGGGGATCAACTCAATCAGATCGAGTTTCCGCTGACGAAGTGGCGCCACGTCGATTTTCAGTACATTTAGGCGATAATAGAGATCCGCGCGAAATTGCCCTTTTTCGACCTCCTCTTGCAAGTTGCGGTTGGTGGCGGCGACAACGCGCACATCCACCGTGATCTCTCGCTCGCTACCGACCGGACGTATGGTTCGTTGCTCGAGTACCCGCAGCAGCGCCGATTGCATCGAGAGCGGCATCTCACCAATTTCATCTAAAAACAGTGTGCCGCCATTGGCCACGCGAAACAGACCTTCTCGGTTCTTCTTTGCACCGGTAAACGCGCCCGAGGTATGGCCGAACAATTCACTTTCTAATAACTCAGGTGCAATCGCGCCGCAGTTCACCGGTACAAACGGCCCACTGCGTTGACTGGCTTCATGAACGCCCCTCGCGACTAACTCCTTACCCGTCCCCGACTCCCCCTCAATAAGTACAGAAGCGCGAGACGGCGCAAACTGCGCGATCAATTGTTTTAGTTGCTTGGTTTTTTCTGAGCCGCCTACGATGTCGGTTTTAATGTGCCGTGCAACATCGCGCTTCAGCGCGTATTGATGACGCTCTGCCAAACGCTTATTCATACAGCGCTGCACTGCGGCGAGCATCTGTTCTAAGTTAAACGGTTTGAGAATAAAATCAGACGCACCGAGCTTTAACGCGCTGATTGCCGTATCGAGATCCGCATAGCCAGTCATAAAAATCACATCGGCACGTTTATCGTCGTCATCAAACGCTTCTTCCCACTCAATCCCGGATCTTCCCGGCAAATTGATGTCGAGAATGATCAGATCAAAATGGTGTTGGCTGCGCAGTCCCTCTGCTTCTTCAATGCTTCCGGCACAGTCGACGCGAGTGAACCATTTACTCAAGGCTTTTTTTAGTATCGCCTGCATGCCCTCTTCATCGTCAACGACAAGAACCGAAAAGGCATGGAATTGATTGGTTTTTTGCATATCGAGCGAGCTTGGCATAACCGCAGTGTCTGTGTTGGGTATCATTGAGCTTGAGTGTATCAACAAATGGTCTTTTCGCCCTATTTTATGTGCGACAATTTGTCCCACCTCACGTTGTGCATATCTAACTTATTGAAATATATATGATGATTCAATGGCATTTGAATTGCATACTAAGCGTGTTCTATTTTAGTGATCACGCCTCATTTTTTGAGAGCAACGATAAAGACAATAACAATTACGGACAGTTAGCATGAAATCAACCTCACTCGTCGCCCTATCGGCATCTTTAGCCATCGTCAGTTACTCCGCTCAATCAGGCGACTCACCTTCGCATGTACGCTTAGCCACCACGACCAGCACCTATCACTCAGGACTGCTCGACTACCTTTTGCCTAAGTTTGAGCAAGAGAGTGGCTATCGCGTCGACGTGATTGCCGCAGGAACTGGAAAAGCACTGAAGATGGGCGAGAACGGCGATGTCGATTTGGTGATGACCCATGCCCCCAAAGCCGAAGCAGAATTTGTCAACAAAGGCTACGGCGTGCTGCCTCGCGCGTTAATGTACAACGATTTTGTCTTGGTGGGCCCAAACAGCGATCCGGCCAAAGTCAGTGAGCAAGAGAGCGTGATGGATGCATTCAAAGCGATCGCAACATCAGGCGTGACTTTTGTCTCTCGAGGCGATGACTCAGGCACACACAAAAAAGAGCTTGGCATTTGGCAACAAACCGAGATGGAACCTAACTTTGGTGGCTATCGCTCGGTAGGCCAAGGTATGGGCCCGACACTGAATATGGCCAATGAAATGCAAGGCTACACTCTCACTGACCGTGGCACTTGGCTGGCTTACAATAACAAGCTTGAATTAAGCATTGTTTACCAAGGCGACCAAGCACTGTTTAACCCTTATCAGGTGATTCTAGTGAATCCCAAACGCTACCCGAGTATTAATTACCAAGGCGCAAAAGCGTTCAGCGATTGGTTGGTTAACCCTCAAGGGCAAACGTTGATCAATGAGTTCAAACTCAACAACCAGCAACTGTTTGTTGCCGATGCAGAGAAGAACTGATCGTCGATGACCGTTTGGCAAACGACGCTAGAAGCGCTAGCGTTACTTATTCACTTTGATCAAGAGCTGTGGGAGATCGTGGCGGTCTCCTTTTCCGTCTCTCTCAGCGCTATTTCGATTGTATTGTTACCGGCGATTTTGCTGTCATTTTTGCTTGCCTATACTGAGTTCACGGGCAAATGGCTGCTGCTTGCGATCGTCAATACTCTACAGGCTATCCCAACGGTGGTCATCGGTCTGCTCCTCTATATGCTGCTGTCACGTGCGGGGCCACTTGGCGATTGGCAAATGCTGTTTACCCAAAAAGCGATGGTGGTTGGGCAAATGCTGATTGGCTTTCCTGTGATGGTGTCCATGATGCATGGCGCGCTTCAATCGAGCGATCGCCGCGCAGTGGAAACCGCCGTCACCCTTGGCGCATCAATACCGCGTATCATCGCCACCATGATTTGGGAAACCCGTTTTCCTCTGCTGGCGGCGGCGATTGCGGCCTTCTCACGGATTGTGACTGAGGTGGGTTGTTCTACTATGGTGGGCGGCAATATCATGGGGATCACACGAAACATCCCTACCGCTATTGCGATGGAGAGCCATAAAGGCGCATTTGCGCAAGGGGTAGCTCTAGGGATCGTGTTGCTTACTTTGGCGCTAGCGTTAAATTTTGTACTCACTTCGATGCGTGGCAAAGGCCATCTCAGAAATCAATAAGGCTCGACTATGACCATCAAACTTAACGCAACCCAATTGTCGATGCGCTTTAAAGACCGAGTGCTGTTTCACATTCCTCGTCTAACGATTGGCCCTAATGATGCCATCTACCTTAAAGGGGCCAACGGCGTCGGTAAGACGACACTGCTTAAAATTCTCTCTGGCTTAATCAAGCCCACTACAGGTCAAGTATTGGCACAAAACGATCACTGGCTACAACGCCTCTTTCCAAGGCTTGGCCGCAGTGACGTTATCTATTTGCATCAGTCTCCTTATCTGTTTGATGGTAGCGTCTATCAAAACGTGGTGTATGGGATAAAGTTTCAGCAAGCAACGGCAAAAGACAAGCGAGCGCAAGTTATTCAAGCGCTGCGCATGGTAGGATTAGAAACCTTGGCCGATGAGCACATTTCGGTGCTCTCAGGTGGTGAAAAGCAGCGAGTGGCGATGGCTCGAGCGTGGATTCTGAAACCGTCGATTCTGTTAATGGATGAACCGAGCGCCTCACTCGACCAAGCGTCTATCGAGCGTTTGGTATTGATGGCGAAGGATTTATTAGATCGAGGTTCGAGTATCGTCGTCACCAGCCACCAGCAAAATGCCCTAACCAATTTGTGCCGTAAGCAGTGGTGGATTAAAAATACGACGCTAATCGAATCGCCGCTGCTGCACGTCATTTCAGAACAAGCGAAAGAGAATAACTATGCTTCATCCAACGCAAACTAGTTGGGTTATCTTAGCGGGTGGGCAAGCAACCCGAATGGGTGGACAAGACAAGGGGCTGATTACGCTCAGCGATAAACCGTTGATTGAACATGTCTACCAACGTCTTGCAACGCAAACCTCCCAGATTGCCATCAATGCCAACCGCAATCTTGAGCGTTACGGGCAGATGGCGCCGGTTTTTGAGGATCAATTCAAAGACTTCCCCGGGCCGCTAGGCGGCATTCATGCCGGTCTTCATTATGCACTAGCGCAATCCTCATCCCCTTGGGTAGGATTTGTGCCGTGTGACAGCCCGATGATCAATCTCGATCTCGTGGAACGTTTTTGCGCGGCGATTGACGATGGCGTTGAAATCATGGTCGCCCATGATGGCGATCATCTGCAACCGGTATTTACTTTGTTTCACACCAGCGTTCTGCCAAAGCTTGAGACGTTCTTATGCCGAGGTGATCGCAAAATCATTCTCCTCTACCAAGAGTGTCAGACCAAATGGGTCGATTTCAGTGATTCGCCCGATTGTTTTGTCAATCTCAACACCCCTGAAGAATTGCAGCGTTTTGGACACCTTACCTCATGAATAGATCATTTTATGCCGAGCTTGGCGTACCAGTGCTTGGTTTTGCTGCCTATTCAGGCACAGGAAAAACTACCCTACTTGAAGCCCTATTGCCTAAACTAACCCAGGCGGGGTTGCGCGTCGGAATGCTCAAACATGCGCACCACAATTTTGACGTCGATAAACCCGGTAAAGATAGCTTCCGACTACGTAAAGCGGGCGCCAGCCAAATGCTGATCGCTTCACGTAATCGCTACGCTCTGATGACAGAAACACCGGAAGCAGAAGCGCAGTTCGACTATTTGCTTAAACGATTCGATCGCAGCGCACTCGACGTCATTTTGGTGGAAGGCTGTAAGAACATAGCGTTCGACAAAATCGAACTGCATCGTGAAGCGGTAGGAAAACCTTGGCTATACCCGACGGACAGCAACATTATCGCCGTAGCCTCGGACAGCGACTCACTCGACACCTCGCTACCCACACTCAATATCAATGACCTCGATGGTATTGCGCAGTTTGTTCAAGATTACATTGTGCAAAGCTCGCAACAACACGCCCGACAAAGTATCCAACAAAGCGCATCCACACCGGCCAGTTGTGATGTCCTCTCACCAGCCTTTCTATCGGTTGAGCAAGGACGAGCCAACATACTTGCCGCGTTAAGCCCGATTGAAGAGTGTGAAACCACCTCCATCCAGAGCAGTTACCAACGCGTATTGGCTAAACCGGTCACCTCACCGATCGATGTACCAGCGTACACCAATTCAGCGATGGATGGCTTTGCCATCCGCGGCGACGATCTTGATCGCAGCCACTATCAGGTTGTAGCGCAAGTCTTTGCAGGTTCGAGCTACGATCGCCCGCTCGAACCCGGTCAAGCGGTCAAAATCATGACTGGCGCTCCGGTGCCAATCAACGCCGACACCGTGGTGATGCGTGAACAAGCGCAAACAGTCGGTGACAATGTCACCTTTGCAGGGGCGAGCATTAAAGCCAGGCAGAACGTACGTATGGCCGGAGAAGATCTAAACATCGGCAGCGCGGTATTTGAGGCAGGTCAGCGCCTCAACTCGCCGGAGATGGGTATGATGGCGTCACTCGGTTTTGCGGAATGTGAGGTTTACCGCCGTCTTAAAGTGGCGATATTCTCCACTGGCGATGAAGTGCAAGCCCCAGGCTGCGCGGCGCAAGCCAACACCATTTACGACTCGAACCGCTTTACACTGTTTGGTTTACTTACCCAGTTAGGCTGCGACATCATCGATTTAGGGATCATTGAGGATGATGAGCAGACGATGACACAAGTGATTGCTGAGGCGGCCAACCAAGCCGATGTGATTATTACCTCTGGCGGCGTGTCCGTCGGCGATGCCGACTTTATCAAACTGGCGCTTGAGCGATTAGGCAGCATCGATTTTTGGCGCATCAATATGCGCCCGGGGCGACCACTGGCTTTTGGTCAAGTGCAAGGTATCCCATTTTTCGGTTTGCCTGGTAACCCGGTTGCCGTAATGGTGTCATTCATTAACTTTGTTGAACCTGCGCTGAGGAAAATGCAGGGCGAAACCGGCTGGCAACCACTCAAGGTGCCCGCCATTGCCACTGAGAACTTACGCTCTCGCCTTGGTCGCACCGAGTTTAGCCGCGGCATCTATCACATCAATGCCAACGGACAGTTGTTCGTCGCCACCACTGGCAGTCAGGGTTCCGGCATTTTGCGCTCAATGAGTGAAGCAAACTGTTTGATTGAGATTTCACCGAGCGTTGAGATGGTTAAAGTGGGTGAAAGCGTGACAATCCTCCCACTTCAAGGCAGAATCTAACCCTAACGACGATCCTTGTGATCGCACCACGATTCGATTTGCCAGCGTGGACGCTAACCAAAGCCTCCACGCTTTAGTGACTTTTATAGAGAAGATTTATGGCGCGTACCATCCTCTACACCTACAAAGGTGAAGACAAAACCCTGACTTTTTCCTACCAGCAGCATCGCAATATTCATGAAGCCGTCGCCGAAGCGGAAGGTCTTGATATTTCAGCCTATCTCAAGATGGAGCAGCAAATCGAAGCCGTCTCTGACACCAAGGCGATGCGCAACTACCGCGACAACCACTTCAGAAAGTTAGGGTTTGACAAAATCACCCTAGCGCAAAAAGAAAACTTGGGTGTGGGTAAAAAGAAATCGTAGAGACGTCTCTGCGCTCACTAACTTAATTGCTATGAGCCGCAAACACCACGACCCATTAATCCACGGATAAAAAGAGAGCTTGCCTAGGCAAGCTCTCTTTTTATTTCTTTATGACCATCCGTTACTTGATATTCAAGAACGCCGCGCCACGCACGCCGCCAGAGTCACCGTGTTTCGCTTTGATGATCTTCGGACACTTGGCCACAGACAGTAGGTATTTCGGCACACGTTTTGGCATCTCTTCATAAATCAATTCGAAATTTGAGAGACCGCCACCCAGTGCGACCACATGAGGGTCGTTAGCGGTAAAGATGTTGGCAAAACAGATCGCAAGTAGCTCCATAAAGCGCTCAACGTGCTCAACGGCTTTGCTCTCGCCTTGTTGGTAGGCGGTGATGATATCGATCGCTTTTTTCGACTCTTGGAAGTAGTGCTCGTAGATAAGCTCAAAGCCGCGACCAGACAGGTAGCTGTCCAAACAGCCCTTCTTGCCACAACCACAGCCCAGCAGCGGAGCGTTGTCACCAAGATGGAACCAAGCGTCGATAGGCAAACGCATATGACCCAGTTCACCCGCAACGTGGTTGCGACCTGAGAATACTTTACCTTCGTACACCAAACCGCCACCAAAGCCGGTGCCGAGAATAAGGCCCATCACTGAAGGCTCATCTTTCAGCTCATCGTCCCACGCTTCTGACAGAGCAAAACAGTTCGCATCGTTTTCGATTTTAACGCCACGACCAATTTTCGCTTCTAGATCGCTGCGCAGCGGTTTGCCTTTCGCTGCAGGAACGTTAACGGTCAGCACGGTGCCGTCATCGGCATCTTCCATACCCGGTAAACCTAGGCCAATCTTGCCTTCGCAGCCGAACTGCGCATCGTATTTGCTCACCAAGCCCGCGATGGTCTCGACCAGCAAGTCATAGTTATCGGTTGGTGTAGGCACACGCTCGGTTGCAACACGCTCTAACTGCTCATTGAACGCACCAAACTCAATCTTAGTGCCACCCACATCAAAGCCGTAGTACATGGTTTCTCTCCCAGAAATCAATGTTATCAATTTTATAAATCGACTCATTATCCATATTGCTACGCCTACATTCCGTGACCGATGACGGATTTAGTTGTCGCTTAAAACCAGGTGCGCAGACAATCGCCACTCAAAACCTGGCTTTTAGAGCGAATTCTCATTTTGACTCTGTTCGATGAAATGTTTCAGCGCCGGACGAGTGGCATCGCCCAAGCCGCGACTTTTGGTCAGTAGATAGGCTTCACGAAACACCGAAAACCAATCGCTCAGTGTGCGAGATGCCTTGACTTCGCCCAGTTGCGCCAGCAAGAGGCTGGCCACTTCTGCTGTCGCGAGGTGCTGCTCATTGTCAGAGCGGCGAATCAGGTATTGGGACACGCTTTCTGGTGTCAGCGAAACCACAGGTAAATGCGCCAAATAAGACGATTTGCGAAACATTTTTCGCGCTTCTCGCCAACTGCCATCAAACAAAATCAGTAGTGGCGTCTTATTGGGTTGATTGAGGCTTTGGCTTTGAATCCACTCCGGTGTGACTAAACGAGATCTATCGTCTACGTAGGCATCTGGAAACACCAACACCGGCGCGTTGCTCGGATCGGCGATGAGGGCGAGCATGTCAGGATCGGGCTCCGTGCGCTGCCACTGATAGACATGCGTCTCACGCACGGTATCGGCAATTAACCGCCCCGTATTGCTTGGTTTGAACACTTCATTATCTGACACAATGAGCAAAACCTGCACGCCACACTCGATATCGGGTTGATGCGCGCATAGGCAATACGACTGCGCCACTTGGCAATAGGTACAGCGCACCACTTTGCAGCCGCGTGCAATAAACGGCTTGGTTGAGCGGTCTAATCGGTATTGATATAAGCGATGAAACGCGTGAACTCTCATACAATGTTTGGCAAGGTCAAATTAGGGAGCTAGAGTGTACCTAGCATGATGGGAGATTCAATCAAAACTCACCCCGATGTATAAGTAGAAAATGTAGAGGACTCCATGCAAGACCCACAATTTATTCGACTCAGCGTATTTATCGGTGTACTGCTCGCGTGTGGGCTGTGGGAGTGGTGTGTGCCGCGTAAAACCTTGACCCAGAGTAAAGCGGTGCGTTGGATAAATAACCTCACGCTTGTGGCGTTTAACTCTGTCGCCCTTAGCCTTTTGCTGCCAACCCTCGCTTTTGGCGTTGCTTTGTACGCGCTCGAGTATCAATTTGGCGTCATGCATCGGCTGGAGGTACCTGCTTGGCTCAATGTTGTCCTATCTGTGTTACTGCTCGATTTAGCCATTTATATTCAGCATCGCCTGTTTCATCGCATCCCTTTGCTGTGGCGATTGCACCGCATGCATCACGCGGATCAAGACATCGATGTGACCACTGGGGCGAGATTTCATCCGCTAGAAATTTTCCTTTCGATGCTGATTAAAATGGCCTTGGTGTTGGGTCTGGGGGTGTCGCCGATTGCTGTAGTGGTGTTTGAAGTTCTGCTCAATGCAAGTGCGATGTTTAATCATAGCAACGCCAAGTTGCGTCTTGATTGGGACCGAAAGCTGCGTCACTTCATCGTCACACCAGACATGCATCGCGTGCATCATTCAGTCATCCCCCGTGAGACCCACTCCAACTTTGGCTTCTTTCTTTCAATATGGGATAGAGGGTTTGGCACTTACATCGACCAGCCCGCTTTGGGCCACGATGAAGTGAAGATCGGTTTACCGATCTTCAACCAAGCACGCGAGCAGTGGCTCGATAAAATGCTGTCTCAGCCCTTTCGCCGCCCCAAAACCTAACTATCGATATTTCTTTCGATTATTTTTCTCAGGACAAGCGGTACTTATGTAACATCGTCTGCTGTTGGCCCGCAATGTCGGCCACTTGCTCTGAGCTTTCAACCATCGATTCCAGCTGCAATTTGGTCTGTTGACCCTGATCGGAGACCTGAGTAATGGATTGGCTCACATCAGCGGTGGCGCGCTCTTGCTCTTCAGTGGCGACCGTGATCTGCTCAACGCGCAATTTGATTTGGTTAACCGCTTGTTCGATGTCGGCAAAGGTGTGTTTCACCGTTTCGCTCGACGCCAGTGCGTGGGTCATTTCCGCTCTAGTATCAGCGACGGCTTGGCGCGACTTCTCCGCCGCAGAGACCAACTCACCCATACGCTGACTAATTTGCGTGGTTTGCTTAGAAGTATCGCTGGCCAGTTTCCTCACTTCATCTGCGACTACCGCAAAGCCTCGCCCTTGCTCACCTGCCCTTGCCGCTTCTATTGCAGCATTGAGTGCCAGCAAATTGGTGTTTTCTGCAATTCCGGCGATCATATCCACCATTTCACGAATCTGTTTGACGCGATTATCTAACTCGACCATCGAAGACTCGTTCAGGTTTAATGTCTGTTCTAGCGATTGTAATCTGGCTTGATTATCGACAATAGCGCTGACGCCTTGACTTGAAAACTGCGCGGCGGCTTGAGACTCGCCGTAAGATTCATTGGTCACCTGCGCGATTTCACGAATTGATGCCTCTAGTTGGGTCACCGTGGTCACCATGCTCGCCAGCGCTTCGTTTTGCTGAGTCAAACTTTGATTGGATTGCTCCGCGGCGTTGTGACTGATTTCAGCGGTTTGATACAAGGTTTCGCAGTTGCGTGTCACTGTCGAAATAGACTCATTGGTTGACGCAATGACTTGATTGAGCTTACGGGCGATCTCTTTAAATTCAAACGGCCCGACTGAAGTAATCGATTGAGAAAAGTCATGCTCTGTGAGTGTGGTGAGGCTAGCGAGTATATTCTTCAAGCCGCGACTGGTCCAACTGCGCAGTGCCAACCAAGAGACCACCACCAATGTCACTAAGAGGGCGCTACTTAATAGCATGGTTGAGACTATCTGACTCATCGCCGTGTTAACCACCGCCTGGCTATCGTTCATTAACCCCTCAGATGTGTCTGAGAGCTGATTCAAAAGGGTAACGGTTTGATTCGCTAATACCGCCGCTTTTGCTACGTTCGCTCTTTGCGTATCCGCCAGTTCAAGTTTGTCGAGGATCTGTTGTAAGACGCCACCGTCTTCAAACCCCGCTAAAACCATCTCATACGGCGCGATCAAGCTGGCAAACTCAACCACATCCGGGTGCCATTCAGCGAAGTCATCGTACGCTAAGGTGATGCCGGCGATCCGGTTGCGCATCTCTTTGTATTCATCCATCGCCTGATCCAAGTTGTCTTGCATCATCAGCACGAGAAAAGTGCTCTCCATTGAGCTGGCACTGGCAATAAATCGGTTCGCCGCATCACTTGATTCTGGGTTGTCTATCGCCAAAAACGAGCTGATTCGGTTCATTTCAGGACCGATTGAACTCAATCCATAACGAAAACCGCTGACGTCAGTGTTGATCTGCGCTTGACGCTGAAGAAGGGCTGCTTGTGTTGCGAGAATTTGTCGCGTCAATTGACTCAGCTGATCAATATTGTCCGCCAGCGCTGTTTGCTCTTCAGTGGAAATGGCTTGATCAAACTCGTTGGCAATAGTGAATACGTCTTGCGCATATTGGTGTGATTGGCTAATGCGCTGTTCAACCTGCTCTTGAATCTGCGTCAACTCCGTTTGACTCTCGACTTGTGTGCCATAGCTCAGTTGCTTGAGCTGGTCTAAAATGGTTTGTGTTAACTTAGCGTTTGTCATCGCTAATGGCAGCGCTTGGTTTGATAAGCGGTGAAATTGTGCGTCCACTCTCTCTAAGCCTTTCACACTGGTGACAGACTGGACGATCACCAGTATGGTGATAGAGAGAAACACCGCACTGATGGTTTGAATCAGTGATAACGATTTACGATGTCTGGCGTGCGCAGTCGCGGGTTTGTTTTGAGTCATAGTTTGGAACCGACGTCATACAAAAGTTTAGATGCGCGTAGTGTATGACGTGATTATGACAACCACGTGTCAGGAGTGAATGTGAAGAAAGTCGTAAGGATACCCAGCAGCACAATAGCGACAACATTGATGTCGCTAACGCTTTTCGCCTGCAGCAGTTCGCCACAGCGCTTGGCGCAGGAACCGCTTAACCAGCCGTTAAGCGCATACGAACAAACCATTAATCAGTCATTTATGCAAGTTTATGAGCAGTGGAAGGGGGTGCCCTATCGTTTAGGCGGCAGCTCATACTCTGGTATTGATTGCTCGGCGTTTGTGCAGATAGCCTATCGCGACGCACTAGAATTGAGCCTTCCGCGTACCACCAAAGCTCAGGTAAAACTCGGCGCACAAATAGACTACCAAGACGCTCAAGTCGGTGATTTGGCGTTTTTCAAAACCTCGTGGAATGTGCGTCATGTTGGGGTTTATGTGGGCAACAAGCTATTCATGCACGCCTCGACGTCAAAAGGTGTGATCATTTCTCGCTTGGATAATCCATATTGGGCCTCGAAGTTCTGGCACTTTAGGCGCATCGAGACGCCGCCAGCGTAGGCATGGCGTCTAATCAAGACAACATAAATTGGATATTCCAAAATAACAAAACCGCCCGATTTGGGCGGTTTTGTTTATTGTCGGTACCGACAGACTTGAATCACTGCGTTAGTCGTATTTGGCGACAGCGCTATCGAACAAGTTTTTCAACAGGGCAATAAACTCATCAAGGAAGGTAATTTGCTCATTGGTCGCAGGTTTAGTCCACACACCCGCCAACACTTCACCTAAATCTTCAACAACAGAGTCAGCTTCTTTGAGTAACTTGAAACGGACACTGGAGTGGAGTTCAGGGTTTTGCTCAAAAATGGCCATGATGTTACTTGCCACCATATCGGTCACCACGTCTTCCACGCTCTCTGTTCCGGTATCACCATCAGCTGCTGTGAAAATATCAATATTAAGTGCTAAATGTTCAATTAATGCTAAGTAACCATCTGTGTCAACGACCACAATCCACCCTCTTACTTATGTCGTTCCATACAGTAATAATACTAAGTCATTTTTTTACCCTTTCACAACCAATTCAGGCTAAGAATCCATGCTTATGTTGATTTTTTGCACCAAGCTGGAATTCACTGTTCGATTAGAGCACGGTCACACTTTCGTTAACCGTACGTTTAAAGTCTCGAAATGATTGAAATTTTTGCACTAGAAACCAGTAATTGTGCGTCAACTCTTCTAAACTGGATTTATAGCAACGAGTTGAGGGCAGATTATGTGGCAAGCGATCTCTAAGCACCTTTCCGATACCCTAATGTTCAATTTCGAGATCCTCGAAAAAACACGCATCAGCGGCGGCGATATCAGTGATTGCTATATGATCTCTGATGGCGAGCAACGTTATTTCGTCAAAGTGAACACACGTGAATTTTTGCCTAAGTTCGAAATTGAAGCGGAAAACATCCGTATTATGCGTGAGAGCAATACCGTGTTCGTCCCAGAGTTGATCGCCGTCGGCAAAAGCAAGACTCACGCCTTTATTATCCTCAACTATCTGCCGACTAAGCCGCTCGACGATGCCGAAAACAGCTACAAGTTTGGTCAGCAACTGGCACGCTTGCATCAGTGGGGCGAACAAAAAGAGTATGGCTTTGATGTCGATAATTATATTGGCGCAACCTTACAACCCAATCCATGGACGAAAAAATGGAACCACTTTTTTGCAGAGCAGCGTATCGGTTGGCAACTGCAACTGATGAAAGAGAAAGGGATTAATTTGGTCGATATTGATGAATTTACCCAAGTCATCCGCGACCGCTTAGCCAATCACCACCCTAGCCCTTCGCTACTTCATGGTGATTTGTGGCATGGTAACGTATCGCTCTCTGTGTTTGGTCCGATTTGCTACGATCCGGCATGCTATTGGGGTGATCACGAGTGCGATATTGCCATGACTGAGTTGTTTGAGGGATTTCAGCCTGAGTTTTACCAAGGTTATGAAAGTATTTTACCGCTCGATCTTGGTTATTCCGAGCGTAAAGAGATCTACAACCTCTACCACCTCTTAAATCACTACAACCAATTTGGCGGACACTATCTCGAGAAAGCACAAAAAAGCATCAACAAGATTCTCAGCTACTGATCTTGACTAATCTCTACGCCTCGACGTTACGTGTAGAGAAGATACGTTGAATCTCGCCTAAAGGCCGCGTAGACAAACTCTGCGCGGCCTACTTCTTTGGTGGGATTTTTCCTTGGTCGCTCAAATTTTTTACTTAATTCACGTCAAACAGCAACAAGTCAGCGTATGCTTTATTCATCGCTAAGGCGGTTTTGTTGCAAGGAGTCTGTTATGCGTGAATACACCGAAAAACGTATCTCTTGCCCTCATTGCGGGCACCATATTGCCATTACGCTCGACGCGTCCAATGGCAGTCAAAACTTTTATGATGACTGCCCTGCCTGTTGTCACACCATTCATCTCAATATGATGGTCGACGAGTTGCACGATACGGTTGAGCTCCAAGTCGACGCCGATGATGAACAGATTTTTTAACGCTGGAGCCTAAAGCACAGCACGGATTGAACGCAACGAGCGCTCAGGACTGGTTATCCACGATCGCCTAACGAGGTTAGGTGCGACTTGCCAATACACGCTCGACGGTATCCACAATCGCTTGGGTTTGCGGATCAAACTCAACATTGATGGCATCACCCACTTGACGGCGGCCAAACAAGGTACGCTGCATGGTTTCCGGGATCAGGTGCACCGAAAAGAGCGAATCTTTAACCTCACCAATGGTCAGCGAACAACCGTCTAGACCAATATAGCCTTTGGCTAATACGTATTTGAGCCACTCTTCAGGCAACTCAAACCAGATAGTACGATTGTTAGGCGTATCAATGATCTCAACGATCTTGGCCACTGCACTGATGTGACCCGACATAGAATGACCGCCAATTTCATCGCCAAACTTAGCCGCCCGTTCGATATTGACTTGATCGCCCTCGTTCAACTCCCCAAGATTGGTTAAGCGCAGCGTCGCCTGCATTAAATCGAAACTGATGTTTGCGCCGTCGATGTATGTGACCGTCAAGCAACAGCCGTTATGCGCGACCGATGCGCCGACAGCCAGTCCTTCTCGCATCGTCTCTGAAAGCGCAATCACATGAGTTTGAAAGTTCTCTTTTTTTTCAATGGATACAACTTGCGCCGTTCCTTGTACAATTCCCGTAAACATACTCACTTCCACCTGTTTTGTCGGGCTCACCTTGCTCAGTGTGCAAGATAAGACAGTATTGATACGTATTTTGATGGCGCTTAGTGTGACACTTCTTTATCATCGCGCACAAGCGTACTATTCACTTCTATTATAATAACGACCGTAAGTTGGAGATTTCCGTGCAACGTTATCAATCAGAGGCCAAAGCCCTCATCAAGTTGGCCACACCTGTCTTGATCGCCTCCGTCGCTCAAACCGGAATGGGATTCGTCGATACCGTGATGGCCGGGGCCGTCAGTGCCACCGATATGGCGGCGGTGTCGATTGCCGCCAGTATCTGGCTGCCGACTATCTTGTTTGGTATCGGTTTGCTTATGGCGTTGGTGCCGGTTGTCGCGCAGCTCAATGGCTCTGGTCGTCAGCACAAGATCCCGTTTGAAATTCATCAAGGCATCATTATGGCACTGCTACTCAGCGTGCCGACGGTGATCGTGTTGCTGCAAACACAAACGATTTTAGGCCTGATGGATGTAGAGCCCGTGATGGCGGCCAAGACCATCGGTTATATGGATGCGGTGATGCTTGCCGTTCCGGCCTTTTTGCTGTTTCAAACCTTGCGCAGTTTTACCGATGGCATGTCGTTAACCAAACCCGCGATGGTGATTGGCTTTCTCGGGCTTTTACTGAATATCCCTCTCAACTGGATTTTTGTCTTTGGTAAATTTGGCGCCCCGGCGTTAGGCGGCGTTGGGTGTGGCGTTGCCACCGCAATTGTCTATTGGGTCATGTTTGCCATGTTGCTGTTCTACGTCGTGACCTCGAAACGCTTAGCACATATCAATGTGTTTGGTCAGTGGTGTGCGCCTAAGCTGGCTGCTCAAGTCCGCTTGTTAAAATTAGGCTTTCCTGTCGCTGCCGCGATGTTTTTTGAAGTCACACTGTTCGCGGTCGTCGCGCTGTTGGTTGCCCCTCTTGGGCCCTTAGTCGTCGCCGCTCACCAAGTGGCGATCAACTTCAGTTCGCTGGTCTTTATGTTGCCCATGAGCATTGGCGCTGCAACCAGTATTCGCGTGGGTCACAAGCTCGGTGAAGAGAGTGTGGATGGCGCCGCAGTCGCTTCTCGTGTCGGCATCATTGTCTCAGTGACACTGTCACTAGCCACGGCCGTCCTCACTGTCGTCTTTCGTGAACAGATCGCGCTGCTCTACACTCACAACCGTGCGGTGATCGATCTTGCTCTGCAACTGCTGCTACTAGCGGCGATTTACCAAGTGACTGACGCCATTCAAGTGGTCGCTGCGGGTGCGCTTCGTGGCTATAAAGACATGTCTGCGATTTTTAACCGTACCTTTATCGCCTACTGGGTGTTAGGGCTACCCACCGGTTACATTCTCGCGATGACCGATTGGATTACCGAGCCCATGGGCGCACACGGCTTTTGGATGGGATTCATTGTCGGTTTGTCCTCCGCTGCCTTGATGCTGGGTCTTCGCCTCAAGTGGATGCACCGCCAACCTGAACAGTTGCAGTTAGAGTTTGCATCGAAATAAGGACGTGTTTGCTTATCATCTGTTTTCTTCTTAAGACCAGCTACATGCTGGTCTTTTTGAACCATACTTGGCCTCATACGTAACAACTTATCAATCAAACCACCAGACAGTAATCCATGACTCCTCGCTATGATGTCAATGACGCAGCAAAGAACAATCGGTCAATGCCCCTATCCCTGGGTCCTCACATCCGAACACTTATCATAGGGTTGGTGGTGATAGGATGGCTTGCGCTTTTATCAGGCTGCGACTTTGGCGCGCATTCTACCGGTGGACGATTTGACGACTATTTAAGCCGTGTTGCGAATGTTCAAGATAAACCCGCGCTGGATCCGCCAGATGCGGTTTATTGGTCGCTCCCCGCGCAATCAGACATTCGAATCGACATCGCTGCCACAACCCTTGGCTTACTCGACAGTTATGAATTGAGAAAATGTGGGCTCTTTCATCTGATCGCTGAAAAAAATTCGTCACTGGGCAAAGTGCAAGACGAGTTCGCCAATTTCGACTATCAAACAGAGTTGTTAAGAGGTATTCAACGCTGCATTAAAGCTGAGTCTCTTTCTCCTGCGCTCGTAGCAACGCTCTCGACACTCTTACCCAGCAAAGAGGCGCAGCATAGAAGCCATTGGTTTAACTTGCTCTACACCAGCGATGCGATGCGGCAACAACTTCAAGTTCAAGATTGGCTCTCACCGAGTAACGGATTTCCAGATGAGCGTTTTGTCAGTGCGTTGCAAACCTTGGCAGGCATTTCCGAATTGATAGAGCCACGCACTGCGTGGCAATACTCCCATCCAATCCGACCTCATCAAGAGGTGCTGGACAAGCAACTGTGGTTGGGGAATCTCCTGTTTTCCCTGCAAAACAGTACATTGTGGCTTGATACCATCACCAAGCAGTTGCATCAGTACGATGATGTGATTGTGTGTGGCGCCGGCCGTGACGCCACTCGGTATCGCTATCTACGTAACGTATTCCAATCTGTTTATATAGAGAAAATACAACCGGAACTGAGCTATTACGATAAACTCTACTACGCGCTAGAAGCGCATCTCACTTTTCTCACTGATGTCCCTCTTGAACCGGTGTACCCAATTGACACGGCCTACCAGGCATATCGCCAAGCCACGCTAGAACACGTTAAGTATTGGCAGCAGCTTTTTGCGCGGTGTGGGGACTCTCCACGCTGATAGCTGGCTGGAAAGTGGGACCTCTTACTCTTGGTGGACGCGAATAAAACGCGCGAACTTGGGCACACCATTTTGGGTGAGTCCGTTGTAGCGAAAGGTAACGGTACTGCCAAGTGGTGGTGGATTGCGGCGCTGTTCATCGTTAAACCCGCTACCAATGTAAAACTCTATGCCGTTCGGCAGCTTGACCAGCAGCGCGCCGAGCATGCCTTTGTATTTTCCCTTACCCACTTTATGACCAAGCACTTGCGCTTCGGTGTCTTGATATTTTTTCAGTTTGAGCAGGTCTGTGCTGCGACCTGCTTGGTAACGACTGGTGATTTTTCTTAGCATCACCCCTTCGCCGTTATTACTATCAATACTATCTAGGTAGCGTAGCAGCTCATCTTCATCGCCTATCGGCGTGTGTTCAACATAACGGATGTGTGGCCGGTCAATAGTCTCGACTAAGGCAATTAAGTTGTAATAGCGTTTTTGATAATTGCCTGCCGAGGTCGGCAAATCAAACAGCATAAAGTCGACCTGTTTCCACGCTGCGTCGTGAGGTGTGGTATCCATCACTGTCTGTTGTACGATGTGAAAGCGCCCTCGCCCTGCCCACAACTCGCCCTCCACTGGATAATCCGGTAGTGACTCGGTAAACCACGCTGGCGCATGGATTGGATTGCCACTTCGAGTCAGCAAGGTATTGCCCGTCCATATTGCTCGAATCCCATCGAGTTTCTCACTTTTCCAATACGCCTCAACATCAACATTCGCATCATAACTGTTGGCGAGTGGCATTTGCAGCCAGGGATCCGCACCTGTGGGTTCACTCGCTTGGCTTGTCAGTGCCGTGACGATGGCGAAAGCCGTTAATGTGTAACGTAAATCCATAACATTCATCCATGTAAAAGCGTTACGCACATCATTGTTCAGCCTACAAGCTTATGCAACTGTGAACAAAATTCGTTCGAGCCACTTCATGTTGACCTAAACTTAGAACGTTATCAATTGCAGTTGAATTGCTTGTCAAAATGACAAAAGCGAATTTCTCAAAATGAGAAAATGACAGAAGAACAGCTTAACTCATTAAAATATATAAGAAATAAAATTGGCACGCTCCATGCTCTACTACCGATAAGCCAAACACAACCCAACACACTTATCGAGGGAATGACCATGGAAATGCAAACTCTAGAACTCAACGCCAATACTATTTCACTGATTATTCACGGCAACATGGACGCAGAAGGCAGTCGCAGTGCGCAGCCTTACATTGACTCCATTATCGACGATCAAAACAAAACGGAGATCGAAGTGGACTTTAAAGACGTGCAGTTTCTCGACTCTTCAGGCATCGGCGCGCTGGTGTATTTGTACAAGCGTTTAGTCGAGCGTAACCGCCAAATGCGTATTGAAAATGTCAGCGGGCAGCCATTGGAAATCATGAATCTGCTGCGCATTAGCCAGGCGATTCCTGTGAATTCAAAGCTGCATTAATGTCGCACTACCCGAGCAATAAGACTCTAACAAAACAGGAGCGTCGGTATGGCAACCCAACTTCGTACTTTGGCGGTGATCGCCACCACAACCTTAATCCTTGGGTGCAGCAGCTACCCAGATGAAGGTCAAGGTGGCTTGGCCGAGCAATATTTGCAATCGAGCTTTTCGCCAGTGATGCCAGATGAGCCACTTGGCCCCGAGCATGGGCTCAGGTTCGACTGGCAACTTGCCAAACTGCATCTTGATTCCCTGATTCGAGAAGGCGCTCGCTGGTGCTTTCCTGCGGCGGTGGTTCAAGCGGTTGAAAAACAGAATCGAATCGCACGTGAGCTTGAGGGCGGACTTTTGGTCGACGCCGCCAACGATTTGGTGATTCAGCGCAAACGTCTCAATGAACTTGAGCAGCGTTTAGATTATGTCACCTCTCAAGCGAATTGTGTGCCCCCGCAGGACGAACAGCAATTTCAGGAGCATTTGAGCACTGTGGATTCACTGTTCGATCTCCTCAACGTCGACAACCAATTCGCCCACAACTCTACAGAAATCAACCCCAAATACATGGGGCATCTCGCGCAAGCCGCGAACGTTCTGCGCACGCATCCAACCTTGACGCTGCGCGTGACCGGCCATGCCGATGCCGATGGTTCCAGCCAATACAATCAAACGCTCGCAATGGGCCGCGCGAAACAAGTTAAACGTTACTTAACCATTTTTGGCTTAGAGCCCAACCGAGTTCAAACCCAGTCGGTTGGTGACACCCTGCCCCTTTTTGAAGGCGATAGCGCAGGTGTCAAACTTACCAACCGCCGCGTGAGTGTGGAAGTGCTTGACGCAGAAGAGCTGACGCAAGGAGACCAGCATGGTATGGAGTAAATGGCTTATCGCACTATGTCTCGTATTTAGCGTTCAAGCTTGGGCGATCGAGCGCGTGCAAGTTGGCGATCTCATTCAAGTCGACTTACCTGGAGAAGAGACGCTCAACAAAGGCTTCCAAGTGGACAAACGGGGGCGAATCTCTCTGCCTGAAGTGGGCGCACTGTATGTGGCAGGCTACAACGAAGCGCAGCTCGAATCCGCTGTGCGACAATCGCTTGAGCGGGTGTTTCGCGATCTTTCCAACCTCACGGTGTTTATCGCTGAGCAACAAATCCTTGTCTCAGTACAAGGTTATGTCAACTCACCCGGCGAGTACACTCTGGCAAAAAGTGCCGATGTACAAATGGCCATTTTCGCAGCGGGCGGGCTACGCTCTGGCGCTCAGTTGAACAACATGTTGCTTAAGCGCGGCGCTGACAAACAGTCGTTTAATTACAAATCTTTTCTCGATACGGGCGATGAAAGTTTGCTGCCCGAACTGGCGTCCCTTGACACCATTTTTGTCCCAGCATCGCCGCTGGTCGGTAACATAGAACAAGAGTTCGATGCCGCTAAGCTCGCCAACTCCGGTGACAGCGCCGACGCGCGCACCGCCATCAAGGTGTTTGGCGAAGTGAATGCACCGGGCTCGTTTAGCTACAAAGCGCAAACGGATCTGGTTGATATTCTAATGCGTGCTGGCGGCGTGACTCGCTATGCCTCTGTTGAGCAGATCCGCGTCATCAGTGAAAACTCGCCGCAAAAATTTAATCTCAAAGCCTATCTCGACAGCGGCGACACCTCGCTGCTCCCTACGATCAATCCAGGCACGACCATTTTCGTACCCAAGCAAGAAGAAGAGATTCGTGCGGGGGCCAACGTGGTTTACATCATGGGCGAAGTGGCAAGTCCCGGCGCGTACGAAAGTAAAAACGGCGCCTCTTTTATGGATATTTTGGCCAATGCAGGCGGACCAACCCGCTTTGCCGAGTCTCGCCAGATCCGTCTCATCAAAGCCACTGGCGATGTTGTCAAATTTGACCTAACGGCGTTTACAGAAGGTTTAAATCCGCAAGCCATGCCTGCCATTGAGTCTGGCGACGCCATTTTCGTACCGGAAAAAACCGACATGAATGAAAAGTCGTGGCTTAAAATAGCGCCTAACCGTGCGGTGAGCGTGATTGGTGAAGTAGTGAGACCGGGGCGCATCGAATGGTCAGATGAAATGGATTTGATGGACTTGCTTGCCCATGTCGGTGGCCCGACATTGCGCGCCGACACCTCAAAGATTGAAGTGGTGACCGCCGATGGAACGCTGCATAAATTTAACCTTGATACCTTCATTCTTGAAGGGGCGCCAAGTCAGGCTCTGCCTCGCATTAGCGCCGGTTCGATTGTGCGTGTACACGATCTTCCGCAAGATCCCAGTGACAACAAGTCGCAATGGGTGCGCCAGAGCTCCGATGCCTCTATCTATGTATTTGGCCAAGTCAACGCCCCCGGTCGCTACCGCTTTACTAAAGAGATGCATTTTCTTGATATTCTCTCCGCGGCTGACGGCCCAACAAAAGACGCCGATATTCACAACATTCGTGTCACCCACAGAGACAAACGCTACGCTAAAGTGAGCAAACTTAACCTTTCGCTTTACTTTGAGACGGGAGACGAAAGCCTGCTGCCTAATGTGACGATGGGTGACACTATTTATATCCCCGAGAAAGATAAAGTGTGGTTGGATACGCCCAAAGAGTCCACCGTGCGCGTGCTTGGGGCGGTCAATAGCCCGGGTCGCTATGTGTTTGACGACAACATGACCATTCTTGACCTACTGGCTGAAGCCGGCGGCCCGTCAGACAGAGCCTATCTAGAGAAGATTTCCATCGTCAATATGTCCTGCTGTCAGGGGCAAGCAAGAACCTTTGACCTGGTTGATTTCAGTAAAACCGCCAATATCTACCAACTGCCTGTATTGCGCGCGGGTGACACCATCTATGTGCCCGATCGCAATGAGAGCTTTCTTGAGAAAGCACGTGTGGGTTTAGAAGATATTCTGCGACTCACAACAACCATAGTATTGATAGGAGCGCTGTAATGACGATTCCTGCGACTCATGCTGAAATTGAGCAACTCTATCTCGCCGCTGAAATGCAAGGCTGTCGCTCGATCTGTATTACCTCGTGCAATTCAGGTGACGGCGTCACGTCTGTTGCGACGGCTTTGGCGGAGCGCTATCTGCTCTCCGGCCTCAAAACCTTGGTGGTGGATTTAAACACCTTCCACCCCTCGCTTATCCCGAGCCTATCAGCGATAGACAATCAAGATATGCCCGGCATGTTGCTTGAACACGAAGTGAGCCACAAGCTGTTTACTGGTGTGCCAGCCCCCACCACCACCGAGGCGCTGCTCGAGTATCGAGACCCGCGCTGCATGAAAACGCTCATGACGCAATGGTTGAGTTGTTACGACCGCGTGGTGTGTGATACCTCGCCAATCTTACTGATTAACCGAGGGAATATTCCCGCGCAAGTGGCCGCCACCGCCTGCGATCAAACCGCGATTGTGGTGCTCGGTGGCAGTACCACCACCGGACAACTTGAGAAAGCGACACAACTGCTAAGCAACGAATCCATTTCGCTGCTTGGCAGCGTGTTTAATTTAAAAAATCAGCCGACACTCGCGCAAGAAATGGTGCGAGAGCTCAATCGCATTCCTTTCCTTACCCCAAAATTTCGCCGCTATCTGCAAAATAAACTCTTTAGCAACGAGCTGCTCAATCAGCATTGATTCATTCTCTGCTTGCTGAAAGCGCGATCGACGTAACTCTTTCGTTAAATTAAACCGCTGACGGAATATTTTCGACTATTCTTAATGTATATCAGCCGGTTAGAAGGAAGCGATGTGAGTTTAATCGATGAGAGTATCATTAAGCAGATGATCCAAGATACCAGTGCAGAAGTGGTGCCGATGCTGATCGACCACTTTGTTGAAGAGACCCAATCACGCATTCAGCGCATCATGCAAGCGGCCAGCGACAACGACAAATCTGTACTGGAATTTGAAAGTCATACTCTGGGCAGCGCCTCGTTAGCGCTCGGCTGTCGGCGTCTCTCCAACCTTGCACGAAAAATCGAGCACCTCTGTCTGGATGATAAAGCCGCACCTGCGTTCGCGCTGTGTCCTGAGCTCAACCAGCTGACACAGGAATCGATCCAAGCCCTACAAGAACGACAACAACAGGGCTTTTGAGTGCTCGCTTCACACCAAGCGCTCAATACTCGCAGCCAATACCAAGGACTTAACCAAGGAATCAATCATGCGATCTAAAGTACTTCTTATCGAGGATTCAACGTCCCTCGCGATTTTGTATAAGGAATACGTCAAACATGAAGACTTTGATATGTTTCATGTTGAGACAGGGCGGGACGCAATGGCGTTTATTGAGCGCCACGCGCCCAATCTGGTGATTCTCGATCTCAAATTGCCCGATATGGATGGTGAAGACATTTTAGATTGGATCAATGAAAAGCAGATCCCAACATCGGTGGTGGTGGCCACCGCGCATGGCTCCGTCAATCTTGCGGTGAGCCTAGTGCAAAAAGGCGCGAAAGACTTTTTAGAGAAACCGATCAATGCAGACCGACTGATCACTTCCATCAATCTGCACATCAAGCAAGCCAAGCTTGAACACCTTGTTGAAGACATTGAAGCCAAGTTCGACCGACCTCAATTTCATGGTTTTATTGGCTCTAGCTTGCCGATGCAAGGCGTCTATAAAATCATTGATTCGGTCGCCCCCACCAGCGCGAGCGTGTTCATCGTCGGTGAGAGTGGTACGGGTAAAGAAGTGTGCGCTGAAGCCATTCACAATGAGAGCAAACGACGCGACAACGCCTTTGTTGCCATTAACTGCGGCGCGATACCCAAAGATCTGATGGAAAGCGAGATTTTTGGCCATGTCAAAGGCGCCTTTACTGGCGCGACGGCGGATCGCAAAGGCGCCGCGTCAATGGCCCACGGCGGCACCCTATTTTTGGATGAGCTGTGTGAAATGGAGCTGGAAATGCAAAAGAAACTGCTGCGTTTTCTGCAAACGGGCACCTTTACGCCCCTCGGCGGTAGCAAAGAGATGAAGGTGGATGTGCGAATCATCTGCGCGACTAACCGTGATCCTCTCAAAGAGGTTGAAGAAGGCCGCTTTCGAGAAGACCTTTACTACCGTGTCCATGTCGTGCCGATTGAAATGCCGCCGCTGCGCGAACGAGGCAACGACATTGTCACGCTCGCCAAACATTTTCTCACCCTCTATGCCAAAGAAGACGGCAAAAAATTCACCTCTATTCGCCGAGAAGCCGAAACGGCGCTCAAGCGCTACGCCTGGCCGGGCAATGTGCGTCAATTGCAAAACATCATGCGTAACATTGTCGTGCTCAATGACGATACCCAATTGCAATACGATCATTTGCCAGAGCAAATTACCCGCGGTAAAACCGCCACACGTGTTGCCACGCCCGTGCATGTCTCTAGCCCTGCCGCCACGCAAACTGTGCCGCCCTCACCTCAGCCAGAACTCGGCGTCGCCGCACAAAGCGCTGACGAGCCTATCACTCATGTTGAAGATAAACCAATCTCCATCCGGCCCATGTGGCAAATCGAGCGAGAAGCCATTCAGCAAGCGATTGAGTATTGTGATGGTAACGTGCTCAATGCCGCTGTTTTGTTGGAGTTGAGCCCTTCGACCGTCTATCGCAAAAAACAGGCATGGGAAAATGATGAGCAGCAAGAACTCACCTAAACCCGTCTGCTTGGTGATCGATTCACTCACCTACGGCGGCATCGAAACCCATGTCTTGCAGCTGGCGACCGGACTTATCCGCAATCACGTACCGGTTCGCGTGTTCTTGGTCAGACGCTATGGTTCAGCCAGCCCACTCGAACAAAAACTTCGTGATATAGGTGTCGACGTCGACTGTCTCTCAGACAGCGGTCAGTCGCCCCTGTTTGCCTTGATTGAAAGAGTAAAACAGAACGCACCGCAGTGCCTGCATTGCCACGGCTACAAAGCAAGTTTAATGGGGAAAGTGGCGAGGTTAATCACCGGCGTGCGTCAACTCTCCACCTACCATGCTGGCGAAGTACCCAGTGGTAAAGTGTGGCTCTACGATGCCCTAGACCGCTACAGCGCGTTTATGTCTCACCACACACTCTGTGTCAGCGATGCAATTCGCGCTCGCATCCCGTTTCGTTCTAAGTTGCAAAACAACTTTATCGACACTCAAGGTGTTGCGGCTTCAGTCGGTCATCAAATCGCCTATGTCGGACGGCTCAGCTTTGAAAAAGCGCCAGATCGCTTCGTCGGCCTTGCCAAAGCTCTACCTAATCACCAGTTTGATGTTTACGGTACTGGGCCAGAAGAGGCCAAAAGTCAGCAGCCGCGACTCGCTAACCTTACCTTTCATGGTCATCAAGCTGAGATGAATAGAATCTGGCCCGACATCGGCGTATTGGTCATTCCTTCGCGCTTTGAAGGATTGCCCATGACAGCGCTGGAAGCGATGGCACGGGGAATCATCGTCATCGCAATGGATGTCGGTAATTTGAGCCGACTGATTAAACACGGTAAAAATGGCTTTCTCGTTAGTGATCCTGCCCAATTACCCGATACGCTGTGCCAAGTGCTGGCACTTGATAACGCGCAAGAGCAGGCTCTGCGTCACAGCGCCGTAGAGACAGTTCGTCGCCACTACTCCCTGCGCGCGGCATTGCCGACGCTACTCAAACTCTACTATGGACCTCACTACCAAAGTGATTGTCAATTTGAGAATTTAAACTGAACCTCATCCCACTCAGATAAATAACCAGTAAATTCAATTATTTACACACAAATCACAGTTGGCACCCTCCTTGCTATTTGGTTGTTATGCTCATTAACCGCTAAGGAGAAGCCCCATGGCCAAGCGTATTCTTTTTGTTCATTACGGCAGTGATTGGATTCGTGGCAGCGAAAAGTGTTTGCTCGACCAAATCAAATACGTCGCGCGCCTCGGCTATTACCCAATGGTGTGGACCAATAACCCATCGCTGGCCAAACAGGTCGAGATGATGAGTCTGCGCTGTCAGTTGGATGAATTCCCGCTGCTGCTCGGTTGGAGTAAGCCGCGCTTGGATGTCTCAGCGTGGTCAGGGTTGGTCAAAAAGGCCACCGTCATGCTGCACAAGTTGAATGTTGACCTAATTCACGTCAACAGTGGCGCGCCCTGCCAGTGGATGATTCCAGCTTCCCGCGCGACGGGTACGCCATTGGTCACGCAGCTTCACTGCCCTTACACGGCCCGCGATCGCATGACGCTGGGCATTCACCTTTCGCCGCATGTGATTACCGTCAGCCGATACGTGGCGCGCGCGCTCTTACGTGATGGCTTTGATAAACGCAGGCTCTCTGTTATCCACAACGGCATTGATGTCACCGCACTTGAAACCCAACCAGCAGTGAATGTGCGCGAAGAGCTTCGCCTCGCGGCTGACGATTTTCTTTTTGCCACTGTCGGTTCACTCATTCACCGTAAGGGCATTGATCGCATCATTACCTCCCTTCGCCATGTGGTGCTTGAGTATCCAAATACGAAGCTGGTTGTGATTGGTGATGGCCCACAACGCGATCACTTAGAGCAGCAGTGTGACTATCTGCACCTACAAGATCATGTACATTTTGTGGGCGAGCAGAGCCATGTCGTGGGCTGGTTGAAAGGGTGTGACGCCTTTATCAGCGGCGCTCGAAGTGAGGCGTTTGGACTTGTGGTCGCCGAAGCCGCCATTGCACAGATCCCCGTCGTAGCGCCTTATGAAGGCGGCATTCCTGAGTTTGTTCAGCATGGTAAAACCGGCGTCCTCTACGTGAATCAAGGCTACGGGCCGATGGCGAATGCGATGCGCAATGTGATCAACAGTGAAGCACTGCGTGACAGCTTAGTGGCAAACGCCTATCGGCACATCACTGAGCATTATGACACCTCGGTAGCGTGCGCCAATATTGAGCGCGTATATCGCAAGCTGATCAAGCAAAAGCAGCCGAAGAATGTGGGTGTGCTTCGCACTCTACTGCCCATCAAAACCGCCATCAGCAACCGACTCAGCTTTGGAGGTCAACATGGCTAAATCACCCCGCTCATCAGCCCTCGTGTTTGATCCGATTCCCTTTAAGGGCGGTTCCAAAATTGCCACCGCCGTCGCCCTTGGCACCTGTAAAGTCAATGCAAAGCGTTTTGTAGTCGCCACCGTGGACCCAACGTTTTGGCGCAATTCGGATGTTTATCGTACCCACGATGTGCAAGTGGTGCGTCTCTGGATCCCCGGTTCACTGCTCAAGCAGCACAACGGCGCGCGTTACTGGTTGTGTCAGCTTTGGTTTATGCTCGCCTTGGCGATGGTTTGCTTGACCACTCGTCAGCTCAAGCAGGTGGTTGGCGCGTCTGGCCCTGGGCTGGATATGCCACTTTATTTGCTCAAGCCCTGTTTTCGTTTCGAGGTGATTCAGTTTATCCACGGCAATGTCGGTCTATCACGCTCGATTGGGTACTGCTTAACTCGAGCGGATTCGGTGCACTATTTGCCCTCGACCAAAGCCAGCCTTAACCAAGCGTTAAGCTGCTACTTGCAAAGCGCGGTCGGTCAGCAAGAGGTCAACGCACTGAGTGAGTGTTACCTTAACGGCGAGCGCTATGTCGAATTTGTTAATGGCTTGCAAGAGTCTCACTGGCCAAGTGCTTGTCAGCACAAGACCCCCGTCTGTTTTTGGGCGGCATCACTGCTTAAATGGAAGGGTTTGGATCTGTTTGTGCAAGCGCTCAAAACCGCACATCAGCGCACCCGCTTTGCCACCCACATCTGCTATTTGATTCCGACATCGACCACACTGCCAGTTTCGCGCGCACCGGTATTATTGAAATACACCGAATGGCACCATGATCCAGACAACCTCGACACCCTGCGCCGTAAGAGCAACATCTTTGTCTCGACCAGTGTCAATGAGCCTTTCGGTCTCTCGATTCTTGAAGCGCTCGCCGCAGGGATGTGCGTCATCCTCCCTCAAGATGGATCTTACTGGGATCAAGTGCTGACTGACGGCGAGCACTGCATCAAATATCCGGCGGGCGATACCGAGGCGCTGACCCACGCCATCGAGCAAGCCGTGACGAAAAAGGCACTCTTTTCTACATGTTGTCAAGGCGCGCAGCGCATCGCTAAACGCTATACCGCCACACAGTGCTATCAAGCCTTCGCGAACACGCTCAGCGCTGCGTAACCCCTAATATCAAACGTAAACCATTAGATAATCAATACGACAACACAGAGGATGTCACTATGGCCAAGCAGAATCCGATAGCACAGATGGGACTTTATGCCCTCAGCCTTATCGCAATGAAAGGTTCAGCGCTGATCGCCCTGCCGTTTGTCGCCCGATACCTCAGCCCTAGTGCGCTTGGTCAGTTAGAACTGATTGGTTCGGTGACCATGTTTCTAAGCCTGGTCGTCGGGTTAGCCATGCATGAAAACCTCTACCGATTTATTGCTGTTGAAGAGGCGCACACCACTCGCAAACGTCTCGCCAGCAAACTCTACAGCGTGACTATTCTGATTTCTCTGCTTCTCAGCGCCTTTGCGGGTGTAACGCTATTTGCCTTGTCACCCAGCGATTTATCTACACAGCACATTGCTCTCATCGCCTTAGCTGTGAGCTACGAAGCGCCGCTGGCCATCTGTTTAGCTTGGCTGCGTTTAAACGATCAAGCGAGTCTGTTCGTCAAACTGACCCTTGCGACTGTGGCCCTTCAGCTTGGCGGCCTATTTACGTTGCTTCAATATACCAGCAGTATCACCGCTATTGTGGCCTGGAATGTAACCTGCACATTGGGCCAATTCCTTTTTCTGCATCTATCGCTGCGCTTTCGATTGTCACTGCCAAACAGAGCGACACTGCTGCGCTACCTGCACTATTCAACGCCCATCATGCTGTCTGCGGTGGTGGCGTTTGGTATGAGTGGTGCTGAGCGCTGGTTTATCGCGGCGGGCAATAATCTCGATCAGCTTGGCCTGTATGCGGTTGCCGCTAAATTTGCGCTGGCGGTGGGCATTTTGATTCAACCGTTTCATATGATGTGGATGCCCAAACGCTTTGCGCATCTGGAAAAAGGTCAACAAGGCTACGTGGTGCGCATGACTCAGCTTGGCGTGCTGTGCCTCACCCTAATCGCGGTGAGCGTTGGCGTGTTTGCCCAGCTCTTTATCAATGTGGCGATGCCCGCTAGCTACCAGCACGCGGCATTACTGTTGCCTTTGGCAATCATCATCATGGTATTAAAAGAGCTTACCGAGCTCACCAACATTGGGCTACTGGCGGCAAAGCAATCTCGATGGTTGCTGCTTTCGAACGTGATCGCGACGACAGCCGCCTTATTGCTCTGCGCGTGGTTTTACGAGATGGGCGCAGGCGCGATTCTTATCTGCCTCGGCTTTGGTCAAGCTGTACGCTTTTTGCTTGTGCTTACGCTAAGTCAGCGTCATCACCCGCTACCGTTTCATCTCGCTTGGCTAATACAAGTCATCACACTGAGCGTGGTGACGGTATTGACGCCGCTCTTGCTCGAAGATCAAGGGCTGTATATGGCGATCAGCGCGTTGAGCGTAATCGGTCTCATCGCTTTGTCTCTCTTCGCTAAACTGTTCTCTTTAGAGGACTTAGTGGCGCAAAAAGTGCTGATTTCCAAGCTAAGCACTATGCTTAAACGAAGCCCAGCGCATTAACCATGCGGCAGGCCGCGCTGACAATATGCCAATGTCTCTAACCCATTTCACCTCACTGATAGCATGGGAGCCAAACGATGGTGGTTGCAAGTAAATGGATGACACTCAGCGCCATGACGGTGCTCTGCCTGACGCTGTTTGCATTGTGGCAGTTTCTCCCTCACCCAGCCGTGATCGTGGTGCTGTGCTTTTTGCCGTTTGCGCTGCTGTTTGTGCTGCGATTTTCCTTCTGGTTGGTGATGTTTTTTGTTCTGTTTTCGTTTTTTCGCATCCATGAAGCGCTCCCAGCCCTCTACTCACTGAAAATCCCGTTATTGCTTTCACTTGGCGCGCTATCGGCTCTGCTTTGGCATGCCATCATTACCCGTAAATTGGAGATGTATTGGCACCCAGCCTTCACTTGGCTGAGCGTGTTCTGGGCGTTGGTTATTTTTGGCGCGGTGACCTCATCGAACCCGGGGATTGCAATTGAATACATCAAAAACATCTATTGGAAGATCATTATTATGACGTTCGCCGTCGCGTGGTTGCTCGACAATGAAGAGGCGGTAAAACACTTTTCAATTTGGATTGTTATTGCAGGAACCCTGATTGCTATCGTGGCGATTTCCAATTCACTGTCAGGGGTTGGATTGGTAGAGGGGACGCGGGTCACCATAGGTCGCCATTTGGGGTCAGTGCTTGGCGATCCGAACGATCTCTCTCTGGTGCTGATGTTCCCGTTGGCGTTTGCCGTCAGTTTAGCCACCGCCAAAGAGATTGGTCCGTTGCGCTATCTCGCCTTTGGGGCCATGCTGCTTACCATGTGGGCGGTGATCGCCACACAGAGCCGCGGCGGCCTGCTTGGTTCATTGGCGGTATTTGGCATCTTCGGTCTAAAAATGATTCGCTCCAAAACTTTACTGATCACGCTGGGCGTAGTCGCCATGCTGGTGCTGTTTGCGTTGGCGGGTGTGTCAGATCGTCAATCAGGCGGAGCGGCAGAGGAAGGCATCGACGCCTCCGCCATGGGCCGGCTCTACGCGTGGGAAGCAGCGTTTAAAATGGCGCTGGACAACCCGCTGACGGGCGTGGGTTTAAACAACTTTTTCCCCAATTACTTTTTCTACAGCTCGCATTGGGATGGAGTCAATCACGCGGTGCACAGCACTTGGTTTGGCGTGCTGGCTGAAACCGGGTTTCTCGGTTTGATTGTCTTTTGCGGCATTATCGTCAAATTGATTCTCACCAGTCGCAGCGCACTCGCCATTTTAGATAAGCCAGAGTGCGACTGCTCCACCTATTTACGTGCAACGACCTTCGCCACCTATGCCGGTCTGGTGGGCACCATTGTCTCGGGTACCTTCCTTACCCAAGGCTTCACTTGGCCGCTGTATATCCTCGCCTCAATATGCATTGCCACCGCCAAATTGAGTCAAAACTATTCTCAAATTGAGAATACCGCCGAAGATCAAACCTAAACCACTGAAATTAAGGATTTTATATTTTGGCACACTCTGTGAAGTGTTCAGGGATACACACTCATAACACCTTCAGAGGCAATGATGTTGGCGACCCATTTAAACACCTTCAAACTGTGGCTGCGCGATGGCGATAGCCCCTCGAAACAGCGTGCTTTCCAAACGCTTAAAGCGATTCGTACTTGTGACCTTCCCTTTCCCACCGCGCTTTGCCGTTTGATGTACCACGCTCATCGCACTGTCTCACTCACAGTACAAACACTGCTGCGCGTTCTTTGGCACACGCCAATTTTTAAAGGTCGGGTGAACCAATGCGGTAAACGCTTGTATTTGTACGGAGGCGTTCCTTACGTGTCAGGCGTGTTAGAGATACATATCGCCGATGACGCGCGCATCAGCGGCCACACCACCTTCTCTGCCCGCCCTCAATCTCAACGCCCCACACTGGTGGTGGGCAGTAACACCGACATCGGCTGGCAAACCACCATCGCCGTGGGCAGCAGAGTGATCATCGGCGATCACGTTCGCATTGCGGGACGTGCTTTTCTGTTTGGCTATTCGGGCCACTCGTTAGATCCGAAACTTCGCGCGTTAGGCGAAGGGGATTTAGACAAAGACGTCGGCGATATCATCTTAGAACGCGATGTCTGGCTTGGCACCAATGTCACTGTCTGCCCTGGTGTGACGATCGGCCAAGGCACCGTCGTGGCCGCTGGCAGCGTCGTCACCAAGTCACTACCGGCGTTTGTGGTCGCGGCGGGCAACCCTGCCAAAGTGGTCAAATCCTTACCCTTTAGCGACAAATCTTTTAGCGATAAAACCTCTAGCGAAGAGAAGGAGTAACCCATGCGCGATTTGATTGTTTTCGGTGAAGACTTCACAGGCCTGCCTTCGAGCACGCAGCACCTCATTCGCACATTGGCACAAACGCGCCGCGTGTTGTGGGTCAACTCTATTGGCCTGCGCCAACCCAAATGGACTCTGAGCGATCTCAAACGCGCCGGGCAAAAGCTCCTTGGGCGAGGCAAAGGAGGCTATGCCAATCAAACGCGTCAACATCCCAATATTCAGGTGATCAATTTACGTACCGTGCCTGCGCCGCGATCTGCTCTTGCAAGACGCGTTGCGCGTGACATGATGATTGCGCAGCTCAAACCGTGGATACAAAAACTCAAGTTACGATCGCCAATTCTCTGGACCTCTCTGCCCACGGCGGCTGATTTATGCGGCCATCTTGGCGAGTCAGCGGTGGTGTATTATTGCGGCGATGATTTCTCCTCTTTGGCTGGTGTAGATCACACCTGCGTCGCCCAGCACGAAGCGACACTGGTCGAGCATGCGGATTTGATCCTCACCTCCGGCGCTGCCCTACTGACGCGATTTCCCGCCAGTAAAACCCACTACTTACCGCATGGTGTTGACCTCGAACTGTTTGAGTCCTTCACCGAGCGAGCCCAGGATCTACCCAATGACGGCAAACCGATTGCCGGTTTTTATGGCAGCGTCTCCAATTGGCTCGATTACCCCTTGATTGATGCTATCTCTGCGCGTCATCCAGAGTGGCATTTCGTCTTCATCGGGCCGCAAGAACTCAGCCATAATCCACTACCAAAGCGCGATAACGTCCACTATCTCGGCCCCAAAGCGCACCATGAATTGCCGCAATATAGCCAGCACTGGTCGGTTGGATTGCTTCCTTTTGTTGATAATGAACAAATCGCGGCATGCAACCCTCTGAAGCTGCGTGAATACCTCGCCGCGGGTAAACCTGTGATCTCAAGTCGTTTTCCTGCCGCCTTGGATTACAAAAATCATCTACATTTAATAGACGGTGTCGAATGTTTTTCTCGCGCGCTCAGAGAGATAGAAACACAACGCACCCACAAGCCAGCGGCTAATCTGCGCGCAGAGAGCTGGCAAGCAAGAGGCAAGGAAGTCGCAACGCTGCTGGAGGCACTATGAATGAGCTTAAACTGCGGTTAATGCAGATACTAAACGGGGCGTGGCGACAGCGCTACGTCATCGTTGTGCCTATTCTGATCATGCCGTTTGTTGGGCTAGCAGTCAGCCACCTTGCCCCCGTCAAATACACCTCGCACACCAGTATGCTGATCCAAGAGACCGCCAAAATGAATCCGTTTTTGGAGGATTTAGCCGTCTCGTCCATGATCAAAGAACGACTCACGGCCTTAAGCACCTTGCTTAAAAGCCGCCATGTGTTAACAGCAGTGGCCACCAAGCATCAGTTGATTGACGACAACACGTCACCCCAAGAGGCAGAGTTTATTATCAACAAACTGGCAGAGAGTCTTAGCGTGACGCAGCCTGGCAAAGATTTCTTACAGATCACCTTTACCGCAAGTTCGCCAAACGGGATGAAAGAGCTGTTAGAGTCCATCAGCGATCAGTTTATTGACCAGCTGTTGGCACCTGAGCGCTCAAGCATCGAAGATTCAGCCAACTTCCTCGCCATGCACATTGACAAACGTCGCCAAGAACTCGATGACGCCGAACTCAAACTGGCCAAGTTTCGTAACCAATACGCCTCCGTCACCCCTGAGATGCAAAGCCAAGCCCTCGGCAGACTGGCATCGCTCAAGCAAAGCTTGGCAGAAAAACAAGCGGAGCTGGCCGGGGTAAAACGTAGCTTAGGTTCGCTAGACGAGCAGCTGTCAAAAACCAATCCTGTGGTTGGCAAAATTGAGGATCAAATCATTGAAATCCGCAGCGAACTGACGCTACTGAAGGCAAAATACACCGATAGCCACAGCGCAGTGAAAGGTAAGGAGCGTGAATTGCAGCGCCTTGAAAGCGAGCGTGAGGCGTTGTTGTCCGTCAAACAAAACGCCGTCTCGAGCGAGCAATTGTGGGACATCGCCAGCAGTACAGATTTGGATGATATCCGCCGTATGCAGCCCTTATTAGTCACCCAACTGCAAAGCCTGCAAGTGGAACGTGGGCGCTACGAGTCACTGAGCGAAGAAACAAAGAGCCTTGAAGTGATCATTGCCGATCTTGAACAGCAAGCCAATCAGTTTGGTGACAACGCGCGTGAGATGTTTCGCCTACAGCGCGATGTCGCCAACAAGCAGCAGCTCTATGACGAGTTATTGCAACGCTATGAAATGGCGCAACTTACAGGATCGCTCGGTATGTTTGAGCAAAACAAACGGGTCAAAATCATTGATTTGCCCTACACACCGACCACACCCAATAACCTCCCCACTATCGTATTTATCATCGCGGGGTTATTCGCAGGCATCGGCCTAGGTTGCGGTATTGCCACGTTTATTGAATTGTTTGACACCTCCATTCGCACCCGCCAAGAGATCCAAGCGATCACCGGCAGCCCCGTCATCACCTCTATTCCTAAGATCGCGAACTATAACGAATTTCAAATTGACAATGGCCGTGTGTCAAAATAGGAATAGATTTTAACTTGCTGAAATATAATCAAATAAAAGTCGGCACACATACTGCAGTTCCATAGTAACCAACACGGAACGATCATCAGTATGAGGTGCCCATGACCACACAACGTAAACTTACCTTTCATGTTGTTCAACATCTCACCCCCGGCGGGATAGAGACATTGGCGATTAACATGGCCAAGCTCGCGTCTCCAGAACATAAAGTGCTCATCATCAGCCTTGAAGGTCAGCTTCAACAAGCGATTGAGGCCTGGCCAGCGCTCGCAGAGATTCAAGACAAACTGCTGTTTCTTGGCAAAGGGCCGGGGGTGGAGTTAAAGACATGGAGCACGCTCTACCGTCTATTTCGAATCATGCAGCCGGATGTGGTGCATACCCATCATATTGGCCCTCTGCTTTACGCCAGTGTCGCGGCGCGATTGGCGGGGGTGAAACATCGAATTCATACTGAGCACGACGCATGGCACCTTGAAAACAGCAAGTCACGCTGGGTACAGGGCGCTGCGCTCTCTTTCTCTAAGCCTTGGCTGGTGGCCGATGCGCAGCATGTCAAAGGGGTGATCGACGGCCACTTTGGCTATTCTCGCTCCACCGTGATTCACAACGGGATTGATTGCACCCGCTTTAAACCGGCCGCAAAGCCACTGGCTCGTCAAGCGCTCGGTTTACCGACCGATAAAAGGCTCATTGGCTGTGCAGGCCGCTTAGAAAACGTTAAAGGGCATGATGTCGCGATACGTGCACTGGCAACACTGCCACGCCATTATCATCTCGTCATCGCAGGCAGAGGCAGTGAGCGTGAGTCATTGATTGCGCTCGCCCGCGAGCTAGGCGTCGAGTCTCGGCTCACTCTACTTGGATTGGTAGAAGATACCGCACGCTTTTACCCATGCTTAGACGCTTTTGTTCAACCTTCGCGCTTTGAAGGGTTTCCTCTCGCAACGCTGGAAGCGCAAGCGTGTGGCATTGCTACTGTCGCGACCGATGTTGGCGGCACTGCGGATACCTTGTGTCCACAATCTAGCCTGCTAATAGAGCCAGACAACGTCACCGCCCTCAGCGAAGCCATTTTGGCGCTAGAGCGCCGCACGCTTCCCCACTCACCGCGCCCGTTTGTTGAAAGACAATTTGAGATACGCGAGATGATCAAAGCCTATCAAATGCTCACTAAGGAGGCATGCGCATGAGCGATACGATGTTAATGGCGCTATTTGCCCTGTCCGCCAGTTTGGTGATTTACCATCATATTGGCTATCCACTTCTATTGGCGTGGTATGCGAAAAAACATCCCGTCAACGCGCCGCGCCATGCCAATCGTGGATTTAAAGCGCAAAAAGAGGATGATCAATGTGCTTCCATCACCATTTTGGTCCCCGCTTACAATGAACAAGCATGGATTGCTGAAAAAATTCGTAACCTAGCCTGTTTAGATTACCCAAAGAACAAATACCAAGTGATGATTCTGTGTGACGGCTGTACTGATGACACCGTGCATATCGCGCAGCAAACGGTGCAAGAGGCCATCTGCGCCGATACCCACTTCGAAATCAAGAATTTTGCCACTAACCGCGGTAAAGTCGCGGTGCTGAATGAGCAGATTCCTTTGGTGACTACGCAACTCACGGCGCTCAGTGATGTCTCAGCCATCATCTCAGTGGATGCGCTGATACTTGCTAATACTCATTTCCAAAACCGTCAGGTTGGGGTGGTCAATGGTCACTACCAGCTGTTTGGCAGCCAGCATCAAGGCGAAAACCGTTATTGGCAGTATCAGACCAAAGTCAAACAGCAAGAGGTCAGCTTAGGTTCGACTTTAGGCGCACATGGCGCGTTTTATCTCTTTCGCACTTCTCTTTTTGATTCTCTCGATGAGAATACCATCAACGACGATTTCATTTTGCCGATGCGCATTGTGAAAAAAGGCTACCAAGCGGTCTATGAGCCTGAGCTCGTCGCGATCGAACTCGAACCCACTAACCCAGACAGTGATTTCAAACGTCGCCTGCGCATCTCAGCAGGAAACATGCAGCAAGTCATACAGTTAGCGGACATGCTCTTACCCAAATACCGCGGGGTTGCTTTTGCTTTTCTCTCTGGCAAAGGGCTCAGACTCGCCACGCCGTATCTATTGATTGTCTGTTTTGTTACGGCTTTGCTGCTTGCAAGCTACCCGCTGTTTAGTTTGGCACTGTTCGTGCAATGCCTCTTATACACAACCGCTGTGTTGAGTTACTTGTTCCCCATCCTCTTTCGACACAAGGTGTGCAAAGTGATGTTGTATGTGGTGATGGGTCATTACGCAAATTTTGTCGGTGGTCTGCGCTATCTATGTGGCGTCGGCGCCAAAGGTTGGACTGGTCAAAACCAGTAACAGGAGTTCATTATGTCTGCTTACACTACGATTAAACATTCTAAACGCGCGTTCGACGTTACCGTTGCCCTGATTGGTCTGGTCTTATCCGCGCCCATTTTTGTGTTGGTCGCCCTCGCTGTCAAGCTCACCTCTCCCGGCCCGGTGCTCTACAAGCAGTTGCGAGTAGGTCAATCCAGCCCCGATCGAATGGCGCTGTTCGAAATCATTAAATTTCGTACCATGTATCAAGACGCGGAAAAAGTCAGCGGCGCCGTCTGGGCCACCGACAACGATCCACGCATCACTCCTGTCGGCCGTTTCCTTAGAAAAACACGCCTTGATGAGATCCCGCAGCTGCTTAATGTCATCAAAGGGGAAATGTCACTGATTGGCCCGCGCCCAGAACGCCCAGTCTTTTATCAAAAATTGGAGACCGCCATTCCCTACTTTGCCGACCGCACCTATGGCGTTATGCCCGGCATCACAGGGCTTGCGCAAGTGAACCAAGGTTACGACTCCTGCATCGACGATGTACGCCGTAAAGTCGGATTCGACCACAGCTACGCACTCTCTTTGTCGTCAGTGAAGTCTTGGTTACTGATGGACATGGCGATCATGACCAAAACCGTCAGCGTAATGTTTAACGGCCGTGGCCGCTAACACGTGACCCAATGCACACTTTATCGCCAATAGCGTCTAAAACGGCGCCAATTCGATTAGATATAAAGCAAACACACTCAAATCATTGAAATTAGGCTTGCACAGGGAATTAAGACTGGTTAATATTCTCGGCGTTCCAAGGGAATGCGTCCGTAGCTCAGTTGGTTAGAGCACCACCTTGACATGGTGGGGGTCGGTGATTCGAGTTCACTCGGACGCACCATTCCTTTTTGCATAAATATGCAATAAATTAAATTTTGGATCCGTAGCTCAGTTGGTTAGAGTACCGCCTTGACATGGCGGGGGTCGGCGATTCGAGTTCGCCCGGATCCACCAAATTCGTTCTTATAGAACAAGCACAAAGCCCGCATCTTGCGGGCTTTGTTGTTTTTAATCACTGTAATTTTGTGTTGATTAAATCCTAAATTCTTACCCTACTCCCGTAATTACTAAGCGCATACACATTCATTTTTTATTCACCTACAACAATCAACTTAATACTCAAAAACGCTCGGTGTCCATCTGGTGTCCAAAATGGTGGCTAAGTAAAAATTGTTTGGTGACCAAAACGGAGTCCAAACTGAAAGTTGTAGGACTCAATTTCGGTGTCCATGAAATATAGAAGGCTCCCCCTCGTTGCTGTAGCCAACGCAATAGCCAATATCGCCAGACGTATAAAAGCCAAGCGATATCCGCTTGGCTTTCATAGTATCGAAACTGTTTACTCAAGAGGCGGTCGATTCAAGCTCTTGTTCAGCAATCGAGAGCATGGCGAACTCTTCTTCTGCGGTACCCGCCACTAAGTTATTGCGACTATAGAGGCCATAGTAGGCACCACCAATCACGAACAAGCCGAGTGTCATCATAAAGGCAGAAGGATCAAACGCGTACACCCCTGTCATGGCAATCAACGATAACACCAAACAGATCGCCGATGTGACCACACCGCCCGGTGTTTTGTATGGTCTTGGCAATTCGGGCTGTTTGACTCTAAGCAGAATATGACTCAGTGCCATCAGCGCATAGGACACGGTCGCTCCCACTACCGCCATAGCGAGGATCAAATCGCCCTCTCCGGTTAATGACACCACAAAGCCAAAAATACCAGGGAAGATTAACGCGCGAGAAGGGACTTTATTTTTGCTCGTCAGTGACAAGCTCTTCGGTAAATAACCGGCTCTGGACAAAGCAAACACCAGACGACTGTAGCCATAAATGATCGAAAAGAAAGACGCGACCAGACCGGCAAGCCCTAACACGTTGACAATGGTGGCTATCGTCGGATTACCTGTCAGTTTAAGTGTATCCACTAACGGCACCGCACTGCTACCAATCACGGTTGACCCTACGGCACCCGCCAACAGAAGCACAACTAACGCCGCAGTAAACAGCAGAAATAACATCGCGCCTATGATGCCTTTAGGTACATCTTTCGCGGGGTCTTTAGCTTCTTCAGCAGCCAGTGGCACCCCTTCTACTGCCAGAAATAGCCACATCGCAAATGGCAACGCTGCCCAAACGCCATACCAACCATAAGGCAGCGCCTCTGTGGCTTGCGCGCTCGCAGGCGCAATATCGAATAGATTGCTGGCGTCAAAATGACCAATAAGCACCGCGGCGGTCAACAGGATGGCGAACACCGCAAGACCGCTGATCACCATCATCACTTTGAGCGCTTCCCCAACACCCGCTAGGTGCACAGCGATAAACGCCGCATAAAAGAGTGCATAGACCCAAGGCCCATCAATCCCGATCAGCTCATTGACGGCAGACCCAATGAAAATAACAATGGCCGCTGGTGCCAACGCGTACTCAATCAAGACGGCAAGCCCGGTGATAAACCCACCCGTTGGGCCCATGGCTTGTCGTGCAAAACTGTAACCACCGCCTGCGGCTGGGATCGCGGCAGACATTTCCGCTAAAGAGAGAACCAAGGTTAGATACATGACTGCCATCGCGACGGCGGCAATCAGAAATCCGCCCCAACCCGCTTGGGCAATACCAAAGTTCCACCCAGCGAAATCCCCGGAGATCACATACGAGACCCCTAGTCCTGCTAATAGCACCCAACCGGCAGTGCCTCTTTTCAGTTGCCGTTTGGCAAGGTATTCTTGATGTTTCGTCATAGTCATTCCCTTTACTGTTTTGAAATTAGAAAGTTCGATTGATGTTGTTCACCGAGCGTCAGGCCATCTTGCTGCTCATCCATACTTGATCGGTCTTTGAGATTAACGCCTGTCAGCTTGAGCGAACGCGCTTCTTCAAGAAGATAACTGGCGCGAAAAGCAGCGTCGGAATAGTTCAAACCTTGTGGCCGAATGTTTGAGATGCAGTTTCGCTCAGAGTCTTTACTGCCTCGCTTGGCGCCCCAGGTGAGGTACATCCCCATGCTGTCCGGCGAAGTGAGCCCTGGGCGCTCACCAATAAGAACAACAACCATATTGGCATTGAGGCACTGGGCTACATCGTCACCGACTGCCACTCTTCCCTGCTCAACAATCGTGATGGGGGCGATGCGCCAAGGCGCGTTGTGTTGGCTGGTGAGTCTCACAAGCAGAGCCTCCAGCAGTGGCACTGCATGTCGCTGAATCGCTACCGATGAAAGGCCATCGGCCACAACGAAGGCCAAGTCATAAGCGTGTTGGTCATGTCGATGCTGCGCGATCACCTCCATGCTCTCTTTGCTCAGTTCACGGCCAAAGTCGGGCCTTTGCAAATATTCGAAGCGGTCGTTGGCTTTTGATTTCGCCACAATGGGCTCGCGTCCTATCTGGGAAGTCATTACGCTTGATTGAGTAATGTCCTGCGCCAGTTTGTTAATGTCGAGCGCGCAATGCACCGCATCCATCGCCTTGGCATGGTCAAAACTAAACGACAGCCATTCGTTGGTCGGCACACTACTCCCGCAGCGGCCGAGTGCAATGCGTGCGGAGGTGAAATCTTTCAGTTTCTGCCACGGATTCTCGACCACACTTTCTCGAGCAGGATGAGACTCAAATCTGATCACTTTACCCATCAACTACGCTCCCTGGATTCGATTCATTGCGTTGGAAAACGACTTCGCGACTTGATTACTGAGGCGTACACCGCTGACATCTTCAAAGATCTGCATCTCCATTAACCAACGTTCAAACTCTGGCGCGGGCTTTAGTCCGAGCACTTTGCGCGCGTAAAGCGCATCGTGAAAAGAAGTGGTTTGATAGTTAAGCATGATGTCATCAGAGCCGGGGATCCCCATGATGAAGGAGCACTCAGCCACACCAAGTAGCGTCAGCAAGTTATCCATGTCGTTTTGATCCGCGTAAGCATGGTTGGTGTAACAGATGTCGCAACCCATCGGCAGCCCGAGCAGCTTGCCGCAAAAGTGATCTTCTAATCCGGCGCGAATGATTTGCTTCCCATCGAACAGGTACTCAGGACCGATAAAACCCACCACGGTATTCACCAGCAGCGGATCAAAATGACGGGCCACAGCGTAGGCGCGCGTCTCGCAAGTCTGCTGATCGACACCATGAAAGGCATTGGCCGACAGCGCCGTGCCCTGGCCTGTCTCAAAATACATGACATTGTTGCCCACTGTGCCTCGCTTTAGCGAGAGTGCGGCATCTTGAGCCTCTTTAAGAATATTGAGGTTAATACCAAACGTGTCATTGGTACCCTGCGTGCCGCCGATAGATTGAAAAACCAAATCAACCGGCGCGCCCATCTCAATCGCTTCGATGGTGTTGGTCACATGGGTCAGAACACAGGATTGAGTAGGAATCGCGTAATGTTGAATAACATCATCCATGAGGGTCATCAATTTGACCGCTTGCGGCACGTTGTCTGTCGCCGGATTGATACCGATCACCGCATCGCCATTGCCATACATCAAGCCATCGAAAATGGTCGCGGCGATCCCGTTGAGTGAATCTGTGGGATGGTTGGGCTGAAGGCGTGTGGATAGACGTTGGGGTAAGCCGATCGTGTTGCGAAACGCCGTCACCACCTCACACTTCTTCGCGACGAGAATCAAATCTTGATTGCGCATGATTTTGCTCACTGCCGCGACCATTTCAGGGGTTAGGCCAGGCCGAATTGCGGTCAAAGTGTGGCTATCGGCTTCATCACTCAACAACCAGTCTCTCAAGCCACCCACCGTCAGGTGAGCGATCAACTTGAACGCCTCACGGTCGTGTGTATCGATGATCAAACGCGTGATTTCGTCGTCCTCATAAGGAATAAGAAGATCATCGAGAAATGTGCTCAGTGGCAAGTCCGCCAGCGTCATTTGCGCAATTGCGCGCTCGGTGGCGGATTCTGCTGCCACGCCAGCCAAACGATCGCCTGATCGCTCAGGTGTCGCTTTGGCCATCAGTTCCGTCAGTGAAGCAAAGGTATATACTGTCGTTCCTTGCTGTCGTCGATAAATCGCCATCCGTTACCTCTTTTTGGCTATTGGTGCAGTTCTTGCTCTCTTCATCAATCCCAGTAAGAGAATGAACTCTTTAAGCATGTGTTTAAGAGGAATGAAGCGAAAACTGTTCCAATCAACTATCAAGAATTGGCAATCTTTAACCCCTTTTTATTCAATGAGTTAATGATGGGCGCCCCACAATGGCGCATAGTGGAGATTAGGAGTATTACAGGATGGATCTCGATACCCCAACCAGTGAACCAAACTTGTGCACTCGTCACTGTAATGATGCAAATCAGCAAGCAGGCCAATTGATTAACTGGCATCAAGAGTATGATCAACTCAGCGAGGGGAATTTTAGTGGGATGATACAAGAGCGACGGTTTCGTCATCTGCATGTGTTTCGTGAAGACAGTAATCGTTCACTTCGTCAGCAATGCTCGATTGAAGAAGGGATATGGTTAGGTCTCAGCGTCGAGGCTAGTGCGATTACTGTCAACCAGCGGCCGATGAATGCTTCTGATATTCTCGTGCGTGATAGCAACAGGGAGTTTGAACTCGTCACACCGCGAGATTATGCCATCTACGGTATCGTCGCTGATCAGTCAGTGCTTGATCATGTACTGTGTGAAACCGACCATCAAGGTACCGGTCTCAACCCCGCATTACTTGGAATCACAGACGAGTCATCCGCCAATCTCCTCAGACGTTACCTCAGTGTCCTGCTCAATCCAGAAAGGCATGTATGGTCAGCGCACACTCATCAGCGATTATTGTGTGATTTCATTAGCGAATTACTATCTCGCAGCTCTGCGCCAACCCCTCGGGTGGCGGCCCCTCAGCAACAACGTCTTATCCAGAGCGCCATCGACTACGTCACTCAAGCGCCCTCTCATCGCCCCATCACCGTCAGTGAGCTCTGCCAAGCGACACATGTCAGCCGAAGAACGTTGCAATACGCCTTCGAGCACTATTGCCAGGTGTCACCCAAACAGTACATCAAGCGCGTCAGGCTCAATCAAGTAAGGCGTGCCCTGCAGGCGCGACTCGAGGATAGTTCGATTTCAGACATCGCTTTTCGCTTTGGCTTTTATCATATGGGAGAGTTTGGCCGTAGCTACCGTCAATTATTTGGAGAGTCGCCGTCTGAGACGCGAATGAGTGGCACTCGTGACTGAGCACGGCGAACTCTTTACCTATCGAAACGCTGTCTATTAAGACTATTGGCCATTCAGTTTTAACTCTGTGAAGGTCACGCTGTTGTAATCACCGTTGAGTTTGTCCACGGCAAAATCACCCGTGCCCTCGCAACCCGGCCCCCATATTGGGTGACTGTCCTGAACGCTACATTGACCATAGGCGCCTGCTTTAAAGTAGAACGCGTCTTTGGCGTAGCCGGTAGGTGAGTCCTTGTCATCAATCCCCTTACTCAAATCAATCTCATAAGTCACGGTGTCATGACGGTCCGTTTCAAACGTTAGAGACATGGTGGTTCCGTTAACTTCAATTTGATAACTGAATGACTCACCTAAGGCGATGCCCGCTTCACCAGGCTCGGCGTCATTTTCCCAAGTGTTACCCCAGACTGGATAGGCGATGTCTTCTCTATTGGGATCGTCTTTGGCTAAATTTCGTTCATAGTTCCAGAATACTGAACCCATTTTATGATTTGGAAACTTCTTGTAGAAAATTTTGATCGGTTCGTTTCCGTGACCAAAACCTGTCTTGGCTTTGATTTGATCGTTGTCTTTTTCAGCGTGAATCTGCCCGACCACCACAGAATAGGCGGGATACTTATTTGGATACTTAGCATGAAGAGAGACATGATTAACCTTGAGCGTCGCTTCGAGTTTACCGCCAATAGCACTGAATGATTCGGCTTCTGGATGGCTCGACAATGCCCAGTTGTTTAAAGGATCATGCGTTCCGATTGCAAAGTTCGCGCCTCTTGCCATTTGGCGCAACTCCGAACGAGCATTTTTGGAATTTTTGGTGGTGATGGCTTTATTGTGCACTTCAAACACCAAATGCCCTTGGCTATCGAGGTAGAAAAAATCCGAGTGTGAATAACTCATCATCGCGACCCCCTCAATCTCATCGACTCGGCCATCTTGGTTAATGTCTGAAGGAATGGTGATCTTCCAGTGGCGCATGTCGAACTTGTCTGCAGGGACGGGATAGTTCACACCATTATTGGCCACATCAGCAAGTGTAGGTAAGGACAGAAGTAGCGACGTCGCCACTAACATTTGTTTCATTTTGTCACTCCTTATTGTGTTATTGTCCTACATACTAGTGATCATTTATCGTTCAAAAATAACCAAGAACGAAAAAGCCAATCCAACTCACAGTATAAAGTTGCATTTTGCCACGCAGATCAAAATGCCACCAAATCAGCCTAAATTACGCATTAAAGTAAAAATAAAGTCCAAAAATGGTGATTTTAGCAACAATAAATATGAGTAAAATCACAATTCAGTTTAAATTCCACTCAATTATGCTGGCTTGCCGCACATATAAACTTTTGTGTCATTGTATTACAAATAATTCAAGAAAATACTGATGAGGAAGTTTGAAAGACTCTTCACTCTACCGACCAAAATAAAAAGGATGACAACATGAAACAGACGATTCTGACGGTGGCTGCCGCCTCGATGATCTTGGCTTTCGGTGCGCAAGCTCGAACGCTAACATTAGGTCACGCGATGAACCTAGAGAGCGCTGCCCATGCAGGGATGGAAATCTTTGCGGCGAAAGTGAAAGAAAAATCCAATGGCGAAATGGACGTAAAAATCTTTCCCAATGGCATGCTTGGGTCAGAGCGCGATCAAGCAGAGCAAGTCGTGACAGGCGCCATCGATATGGCGAAAATCAACGGCTCGTTGGCTGAATCGTTTGAACCCACTTACAAAGCGATTTCTATCCCATTCTTGTTCCGTGATGCAGACCATATGCATACCTTTATGCGCAGTGAGACAGCACAGCAACTTCTCCAGTCTAGCGAAGGAAAAGGGTTCATCGGGCTCACACTGTATGATTCTGGTTCACGCAGTTTCTACAGCTCGAAACCCATTCAAACCCCCGACGATCTTGCTGGCCTCAAAGTCCGTGTTCCAGAATCTCCAACCATGATGGAAATGGTGAGACTGCTCGGTGCACGCGCGACGCCCGTTCCGTTTACGGAAGTGTATACCGCGCTTCAGCAAGGCGTGATTGACGCGGCAGAGAACAATATTTCCAGCTTGGTCGAAATGAAACACTCTGAAGTGGCGAAATACTATTCCATGGATCAACATATGATGACGCCTGATCTCATCATGATTTCAGAAGTGACATGGAGTAGCCTCAATGACGCTCAGAAAGCCATTGTCCGCGAAGCTGCCGCCGAATCGATGGAGGAAGAAATTAAGATCTGGGCTGATATCGACAGTAAGAACAAGAAATTAGCCGAAACATTGGACGTAAAATTTGTTGAGGTTGACAAAGACAAGTTCCGCGAAAAAGTCGCGCCGATGTTGGACAGTGCCAAGCAAGATCCTGTCTTAGGCACCTACATTGAAGCCATCCAAAAGCTCTGATTTCCCCCTAAAGTAACAAGCCCCACCATCGCGGTGGGGCTGCAACTTTGAATCATTGTAAATAGGAGTTTCAATGGTTTCTGCTCTTAACACGTTAAAAACGACGTTAGATAAAGTGATACTCATACTGTGTGGCGTGGCCATTATTAGCCTTGTCATTACTGTGACTTGGCAGGTGTTTAGTCGCTACGTACTTAACGATCCTAGTTCTTTTACTGATGAGCTTGCCCGGTACACCATGATATGGTTCGGTCTGCTGGGTGCCAGTTATCTGTTCGGTAAAAATGGCCATCTGGCCATCACCCTTTTTGTCGGTTCAGTGGGACCTAAATACCAAAAATACTGCCATCTACTCATCAACTTGGTGTCGTGTGCCTTTATCTATCTTGCCATGATCAAAGGTGGCAGCCAGCTCATTGGTCGGACAATGCTGCAGTTTTCGCCTGCGCTACAGATCCCGATGGCTTATGTCTATTTCATTTTGCCGCTCTCAGGAGCGTTAATGCTGGTTTACCTTCTTCTCAACACCTTACTGCTCTTCAACCAACAAGAGCGTCGCATTCAAGGGTAATGATATGGATATCTCTGTAGGTTTTTGGCTTTTATGCCTCTTTATCGTCATGATCAGCTTCAGTATTCCGATTGCGATCGCCATCGCAATGTCCTCACTGGTGATCATGTGTACTATCCTTCCTCCTCACGTGGCCTTCATGACCGCAGGTCAAAAGATTGTCACTGGCATTGATAGCTTCAGCTTGCTTGCCATTCCTTTTTTCATTTTGGCAGGGAACATCATGAATCGAGGGGGAATAGCCAACCGGTTGGTCGAGTTCGCAAAACTCTTGGTTGGAAAAATGCCCGGCTCGTTGTCACATGTGAATGTGATTGCCAATATGTTGTTTGGCTCGGTTTCCGGCTCAGCGGTCGCTGCGGCGGCAGCGGTAGGAAAAACACTAGAACCAGAGCTTGAAAAGGAAGGCTACGACAAATCGTTCGCTACCGCAGTGAATGTAGCGTCGTGTCCATCAGGCTTATTAATTCCACCCAGTAATTCATTGATCGTCTTCTCTGTCGTCAGTGGTGGTACGTCCATCGCGGCGCTGTTTATCGCCGGTTATGTGCCAGGCATTTTAATGGGCCTCAGCTGTATGGTTGTCGCCTATTTTATTGCCAAGAAAAAAGGCTATCGAACCTTGTCGCAACCCAAAACAGCGAGAGAAATTCTCACCATTACTTGGCGGGCAATACCGAGCTTGGGGTTGGTCGTGGTCGTCATTGGAGGGATTATAGGGGGGATCTTTACCGCCACTGAAGGCGCGTGTATCGCCGTTTTGTATTCGTTTTTCTTGTCATTATGTTATCGCACTCTCGGCGTTAAAGAGCTAAAAACCATCTGTGTGGAAACGGCTGAAATCACAGGGATTATGCTGTTCTTGATTGGTGCATCAACAATTATGTCTTGGGCGATGGCCTTCACCGGTTTGCCTAACCTCATCAGTGAATGGATGCTATCGATTTCAGACAACCCGATTATTATCTTCATTTTAATGAACGTGATTTTGCTCATCGTCGGGATGTTTATGGACTTAACCCCTGCCGTGCTTATTTTCACGCCAATATTCATGCCCATCGCAACTCAACTCGGTATGCACCCGATTCACTTTGCGATGATGATCATCTTCAACCTATGCATCGGGATAGCGACACCCCCAGTAGGGACCGCGCTATTCGTCGGCTGCAGTGTCAGCGGCGCAAGGATAGAGAGCGTGATACGTGCAGTATTACCGTTTTGCGCGGTATTGATCATCACTCTCCTGCTCATCACCTTTGTCCCAGACATCAGTTTGGCCCTGCCCCGAGCATTCGGTTTGATTAACTGAGTTTAGCCCCCCGTCACGCCATGTTACGGGGGGACTTTGCTATTCCCTAAAACCCACTACCAATATTAATATACAGAGCACTCTCTTCGTCACTGAACGCGACATCCATACCGAGATGCAAACCGTAGCGTCTGGCAATTTTGTGCACTTGGTTTTGCCTCCTAACTGAGTTAGACGCACTACATCCATTCAACCACGCCACAACTATAGATCTAACTGCCCAAGCGGCACCGGTTTACTGTACAGGTAGCCTTGGTGCAAGTTGACCCCTTGTGAGAGAAGGTAATCGGCTTGTTCCGCGTACTCAACTCCTTCGGCGATCATGGTCAGGTTGAGCGCTTTGGCTAGATTAATGATGGCGTTAAGCACTGGTGCGCTCACGCTGTCGACGCCGATGGTATCAACAAAGCACTTGTCAATTTTAAGCACATCGATTTTGGTCTGCTCTAACACCGCGAGTGAGGTTTGTCCGGTGCCAAAATCATCAATCAACACTTCGAGACCTTTTTCGCGCAATTTTGCGATGCCCTCTCGGGCTTGACCATCGAGCAATTGACGCTCGGTCACCTCTAAACCTAATACAATGTTGCGCTTTGCGAACTGGTGGTGATGATTCACCAAAAATAGTTGCTTCTCCGCTGAGGCAAAGTAACCCGGCGGGAAATTGATCCCTAAGTGGAACGGCGCATCAAAGTGGCGATCGCACCAATCATTCCATGCTTGCTTGACCACCACATCGGTCAACTCATTGATTAAGTCAAACTCCTCCATCACGGGAATAAACACATCCGGAAAGATCAAACCTCGAGTGGGATGCTGCCAACGCACCAACGCTTCCACCCCGACGGTTCGACCACACGCCGCATCCACTTGCGGCTGATAATGGAGCACAAACTCATTGCGACGCAGTGCGAGCTTAATTTCTGCGTACATGCTCCGCTCTGCGCTCAGCTGAATTCTAAGTAAAAACACCGCGATATAAAGCACGATTAACGCCAGTACTGCGAGACTCACGTAATACAGCGTGGTCTGTCGAATTAACTCGCTGCTCGCCTCGACGAGTATTCGATGGCCAAATTGACTGGACTCTATCGAATACACGAACCAACTGTTTGGGATACTCGCACCAGCAGGAGCAACTTTGCCGTTTACGATTAACACCGCCGTATTGATGTTCGGCTCCGTCAGATAGCCCAAACGTGCCCGCATAAAATCTCTATCCACCAGCGACACTGCGTGGTAGACCTCTCCATCAATCACACGTGAATTAATCACCGCTAGTGAGACATCCACAGAGTTAGGGAGCGGAACCACCTCAATGCTCTGATTCTCCACCGGTTCGGTCAGCGGAAACAACGCACTGGTGTTGCTCAATGATGAGCAGATCACTTGGCCATTGCGGAGGGTTTGCTGCTCTTCCACCTCACGTTCAAAGCGCATGTTTTGCTGAATAACATGACAGAGATTGGGCGCGATGAGTGCGGCGCGGTTTTCATCAAGAATACCGTTGATGATGCGCTCATAGGTGACCATGTAATGGTCACCGATATCTTGCAAGGTTTGGTGAATTTTTTGCGTAGCAAAGTAGACTGAGGCAACAAAAATCAACAGAGGCGGGATGACATACACCGCGAAGCGCGACGAAGCTTTTTTAACCTGACGATATCCAACCATAGCCAACTCAACTTACTGTTTATAATAATATTATAGACATAACCTCAACATCGAGGTTATTCAATTTTCCTGTGCACTTTCACGCTTTGTTTGCGCCTAGCTGAGTCGTTTCAATACGATGGTTTGATCAAGCTGCTGATGAAAAGGTTGATAATCGAGTCCCGTATCAAACAGATATTCTGTCACCAAGCTTCGCACGCACCCTTGCAATTCCTTTGCGCTCCAAGGTTTTTCAAAATAGTGACTCACCCCGGCGGTGTTGATAGCGGTGATGGTGTCGGTGTGGGTCGCTTGTCCAGTGAGCAATACTTTCTTGGTGTGCTTAAATCGGTTGTCATTGGTGATCTCGGTTAAGAGTTCTACCCCTGTCATTCCAGGCATAACATGATCTGAGACCACGACCGAGATAAACTCGCCCTGTGCATCAAGCTCATCCATTAACTCCAGCACTTCCTCTCCAGATTCACAATCTAACACCGTGAGCCATTGGTTGAGTGGCTCTAAATCCTGAACGACCGCACTTAATACTTCTCGTTGGTCGTCAACACAAATGACATTCAGCTTATCCATTGCTCTCTCCTAACGGTAACTTAACGCGAAAAATGGTGCGTGAAGGATCGCTTTTGACCACCACACTACCGCCATTTTCGCTGACGATTCTTTTAACGATGGCAAGCCCAAGGCCCAAGCCAAACGATAGACCACCTTTTTTGGTGGTGAAATTGGGCTGAAAAATTTTGCGCCGGGTCGGCTCATCAATCTCTGGCCCATTGTTAGCGATGGTGACCAAAATCCTCTGGTTGACCACCTTAGTGTGTATCTCTATCATCGGGTCGTCTGTGCTGTGCATCGCATCACACGCGTTTTTGATGATGTTGCTCCATACCTGAACAAATTCGGTCGAGGAGCCTTGAATCCTTGGCAATTGAGCAGGCCGCAAGTGCACATTCACTCGGCGTAAATCACTTTGCAGCAACGCAAGGGCTTTGTTGAGGGTGTCGTTAATGTCGAGCAGCTCCAACGGCTCATTGTCCGTGCGCCCAAGCTGTTTCACCGATTTGACGATGGCAACAGAATGGCGCGCTGCATTGCGTAAATCGTGCATCCCCCTGCCCATCTGCCAATATTTGAGCGCAGAATTGACATCGCTTAGCCATTCGCTTGGCACCTCATCACTGGCCAACGCGCGTGCGAGCGCACTAGCGGTATTGCTATCAACGCGATAGCGCTGCTCGATGTTTTTTGCCAAACGGCGAATCTCTCGTGACGAGATCATTTGCCCTTGCCGCAAGCCAAAATCAAAGTGCGCTTTATAGGCGGGTTTGACCTCAGAAAGCAGTTCACTCAGTTCTTGTTGCAGGCGCTCCGTTTTGCTACTGACAACACCAATCGCATTGTTGAGTTCATGGGCGATCCCCGCAGCCAGTTGACCCAAGGTGGTCATCTGCTCGGCGGTATGCAGCTGTTGCAATGCTTTTTCTTTGGCTAGCGCTTCTTGGGTCGCTCGGTGCTGGCGGCGATTGAGTTCATTGACCATCACCGGCATAAACTGCGCATTGAGCGGCCCCAACCGTTCAGGCTCCACCGCTGCCGTGGTGCGATCAATCCAAGCCAGTTTGACGTCCGTTTTGCTGATGACCGTTGAGGAGGCCGTCCACGTCCCGGAGAAAAAACTGTGCACGCCAATGAAGGCACTTGGCCCAGCGGTAAACACCTTAATGCGTTTGCCTTTGGATTCGGATTCAACAAACCCCTCAAGCTCACCTTCTCGAACATAGTAGAGCCGATCGTTACTGCCATTTTGTTGCAAGATCACCTGATTCGCCGCCAAATCAATTTGGCGTTCTGGATCTGAAAAATAGTGACGAATCAGCTCGTCCATGACGTTATCCAACATGGCCGATAAGATTTAAAATCCACACCAACACAAAGCTCAGTAATACGCCCACCACGCCAAGAATCACCCCGACTTTCGCCATCTGGTTACTCTGTACGTGACCGGTTGCGTGCGCCAGCGCGTTGGGCGGCGTACTGATGGGCAGCGACATGCCAAGGGATGCAGCGAATGTCACTACAAGAATCAAGGTCACTTCACCGCCCAATGGTGCCAGTGACGTCATCGAGGTGCCAAGCGCGGCCATAATAGGCATCAACAAGTTGGCGGTTGCAGTATGAGACATGAAATTCGCCATCAACAAGCAGAGCATTGCGGCGCCAAACAGGACAACGTAAGGAGAGAAAGCATCAAACGGAATACTGTGAACAACACTTTGTGCTAATCCGGTTTTGTCCAGCGCGAGACCGAGCGCAATACCACCGGAAACGAGCCATAGGACATCCCAAGAGATCTTCTTCAAATCTTCTTTGTTGATGATGCCGGTGAGCGAGAAGATCGCGACCGGAATTAGCGCCACGGTGTAGGAGTTCATACCGTGGCTAGAGCCCATCAACCACAATACAATGGTCAGAGTGAATGTCGCGTACACTAAGATTGCTTTCGGCGTCTTGAGGAATTTTCCTTTGATCGACAATTCAATGCGTTGCTGCTGCGCACGGTAGAGACTGTTCATTAACACCCATGCGAGCGCCATCATCACCACGACAAACGGCACACCAAATGCCATCCACTCACCAAAACTGATGCTGTTCTCCCCCACCAGATACTTCAACGCGATCGCGTTAGGCGGCGTACCGATTGGCGTACCGATGCCGCCGATATTGGCCGCGACCGGAATACAAAGTGCAAACGCCACACGCGCTGGATCTTTGGGGCCAAACAACGCAATCACCGGCGTTAAGATCGATAGCATCATCGCTGTGGTGGCCGTGTTGGACATAAACATGGAGAAGATGCCCGTGATCAGCATTAACCCAAGCATCACATACTTAGGATCATGGCCAAACGGTTTGAGTAATACTCGTGCTAAGTTCACATCCAACCGGTATTTGGTTGCGGCCATCGCCAAGAAAAAACCACCCAAAAACAGCATGATAATTGGGCTTGCGAAGGTCGCCATAATGTCCGAGTAGTTGAGTAAGGTACCAAAGTGCGCCTCACCCTCATTGGCGCGAAACCAATAAATACCCTTGTTGGAAACCAGCAGTAATTCCAACACAATAATCACCACCGACGTAGCATAAATGGGAATCGGCTCAAATACCCAGCACAACGCAGCCAGTAAAAAAATCGCCGTTACACGTTGTTGTACTAGCGTAAATCCGTCAAACGGGAAAGCGGACAGAGGTAAGGCGAGAACGATCAGTGGAATCACGATCGGTATAATGAATTTCAAGTACTTTTGCATGACACAGCTCATCCTGAGAATAATTTCTCGCCGCAGTATCAGGCTTTAGAAAGCTGACGACCCTAGTGTCGGATCAATCTTTTTGCAACTATACCAATGAGTTATTTGGAATGTGATCTAGAGCTCACTTTTCACGTGCTACGCGACAACGTGGCTGACATCAAGCGCTCAATGTGCTGTTATCCATGCTCGCCAGAAAAATAAACGTGCAGATTTAGCCACAATAAAATTAATTTCGTGACATTGGGGTGGTTAATTTAAAACTCAATAGCGATATTGTTGCCATTTTTGCACATGTAAAATGACAAACGTGATATTTATCACACTTATGGTTTCGCGCAGAATACATTCCGTACAGAGAACAACTTCTCCCATGTGAACAAATTCTGAGGAAATCAAAATGAAAAAAGTATTATCAGTACTCGCCCTTACCACACTGACTTCAAGCATGGCTTTTGCGGCTAGCGACTACACACTGAACGTTGAACCTAACAACAACCAAGCGAAAGTTACCGTATTGAAAGATGGCCAACCGGTCAGCAACGTACCGGTTAAAGTCGTCGGCAACGGCACCAAAACTCACATTTCAGGCTCAAAAGGCACCTTCGTTGCGGCAAACTTGTTCGATAACGGCCGTACCTTCACCTTTGAACTGGTTGATGACAACGGCGAAGTCGTTCGCGAACAACGTTACCTCACTTCATTCTAAGTTAGACGGTTGCTGTCCACAGCTGTCTGCGTGAATCGTCACAGTGAGACGCGCCTTGTTCGGCCAGTCTGCTCAGTATATCAAAACGCCCAGTATCAACTGGGCGTTTTTTATTGCTCGGACGTTACGGTTCGCTCTGCTTTCACTCAATCTACTTGGTGTATGTTAGCTAAAGTACTGCTCCCACACTGGCGGCGTCCCGATGACTTGCTGAGCAATATCAATAAAGGCTTTTGCCAAAGGCGAAACGTTGCGGTGAGTATACAGGGCGTAGACATCACCAAAAGAGGGCATGTGATAATCGGGGAGCAACTGAACCAACCCCATCTTTTCGATTTCTTTAGAAATCATAAACTGACCAATCATGGCATACCCCATCCCCGACTTAACGCTGTCTATCACTAACTGAGGCTCATTGACGCGATATGGCCCAGTCATGGTGAAGGTGTCCAAGCGCAAGTTATCTTTCGAGTGAATCTGCAATTTATCAATCACAATACTGCTGTTGGCGTAAATAACCGCTGGGAGCGCCACCAATTGCTCAGGGGTCTCAGGCAGACCATGCTGCTCAACAAACTCTTCAGACGCCACCAGCGCCAATTTGTTGTCCGCCAGCCGTTTCGCCACCATGGACGAATCCCTCATTGGGCCGATGCGAAACGCAAGATCAATACGCTCTTTGATCACATCAACACGTAAATCATCCAGCACCAAGTTGACGGTCGCTTTCGGGTATTTCTCCAAAAACGCTTCCACCACCTTTTGAATGTACTTACGCCCAAACAGCGTGGTGCTTGAGATCCTCAAGTTGCCGACCGGTTCACTATGGTAAGACTCGGCAATTTGCTTGGTCTCTTCGAGCAACGAACTGACTTTATTGGCTTGATCCACAATCTGATAGCCGACATCGGTTAGCGACAACGAACGGGTAGTTCGGTTGATAAGCCTTACCCCTAAATGCTCTTCAAGCTGTTTCACCTGTTTAGAGAGCACTGAACGGTCGAGATTGAGTCGGTCTGCCGCTTTGGCAAACGAGCCCGCTTTCGATACTTCCAGCAACAGCTCCATCCTACTGGCCAAATCCATTCACACCTCTAATTATCTATCCACCATTCATTGCGCCATAGTAGCGGAGCTACACAAAAAAATTAAGCCCGCCAAATGACGAGCTTAATGGGTAGTCTTGATAAACCAAGTGCTAATCGAAGGCGTTACACTTTGAAAAAGCCAAGTTCTTCTTTTTGCGTGACTGCGAGTTTTGACAGCTCAGCCGAGGCTTGCAGCGTTTCATCCACACCCGAGACATTCTTTTGCACCAGATCATAGGCGTGAGTGGTGTTTTGGGAAATGTCCTCGGTGACGCTAAATTGCTCTTGCGCGGCAGTCGCCACTAGCGTGTTGATTTCAGAGATGGCGTCCACCGCACGATAAATCTCTTCAAATGAGGCTTTGACGCGATCTGCGAGCTCGACTGACTCCTCAATCAACTCAACATTTTTGCTCATATTGTGCTGCGCCACATCAGATTGTTTTTGCAGCTTTTCAATGATCTCTTTGATGCTCACTGTCGAGTCTTGCGTTTTGGATGCCAAACTGCGCACTTCGTCCGCCACAACGGCGAAGCCTCGCCCATACTCACCCGCACGCGCCGCCTCAATGGCTGCGTTCAGCGCCAGCAAATTGGTTTGCTCCGAAATAGTATTGATGACTTCAATCACGCTACTGATCTCTAGCGCAAACTGGCGCAAATCGCTGACAATTTGCGCGCTGTCATTGACGGAGGCGCTGATAGAATCGGTCAACGCGATGTTTTTCTCCAGAGTCAGCTTACCGTTGGCGACATTCTCACGTGCACCTTTGGCAACCTCTTCCGCTTGCACCGCTTGCTGACTCACCTCTTGAGAGGTAGAAGACAACTCATTGATGGCTGTGGATATTTGTTCCATCTGCGCCAACTCTTGATGTGCGTTGGATTTGGTGTCATTCATGATGACGTTGAGTTGCTCTGACGCCGAGGAGACGCTTTCCGAGATGCCGTGTGTGTTCTTAATCAGCTCAGAGAGTTGCAGTTTGAGCTTGATCAGAGAGAGATAAATACCCGTCTCTTTGCCCGTTTGCGGGATCTCTTGACTGAAATCCCCTTTGGCCATATCTTCCATCAAATGCGCAATTTCATCGGGCGTACCACCAACCGGGACTAATACCAGCTTGTCGACCAACACAAACAGCACGCCAATCGCTAGCAGCAGACTCACAAAACCTATGACGGTAGATGTGATCAATTGATCGTTCGCATTGCGCTCAATTTGAGCATCGCGGATGAAGGTGACGAACTTCCATCCACTGACATCAAGCTGTGTCCAAAAGGAGGTGAAATCAACCGCCTCACCATTCACCACCGCCTCGTATTGTAGAATCTGGGTATCCTTGTTGAATTGTTTATAGAGCGGGCGCTCTTGGTAGATGTTTTTTCCTAATAGATCTTGATACGGGGATAGCAAAATAGTGCCATCTTCACCATATAGGAACATATCATTGCGACCTTTGATTTTAGTCAGCAATGAATCGAGATAGATCGAAGTGATCACAGCCACGTGAGAATTGATTTTGTAGGCCAATACCACCACTTCTTTTTGTGTCACAGCAGAGACAAAAGGCGGTGAAACGAAAAATGTCTTCCCTTGTGTGAACAGTGCAGTGTAATAAGAGCGGCTGAGCTCTTTAACGTTGAAATCCATTTGGCGACCTTCCACGTTGTATATGCCGCCATCCACATCAATAATATACGCGCCCTCAATAAAAGACTGCTGTGTGCGATAAAGCATTTCCAACTGCGTCACCGCTTTGGCCGATAAACCTTGGTCAGTGATATCACCAACGCTCACCTTAACGCCCGACAAGACGTGTTGGTAGCCAGTAAACTTCTCAGTTAGGTAGGTTTCTACTGCAGCATTTTTCTCCATCAGCACTGTTTGGCTGAGAGCCACGCTCTCCTCTTTGAATGATAAAAATCCAGTCACCGTCAGCAATGCAACGATGACAACAATCATACTGCCAATCGCCGCGGATATTTTCAGTTTGAATGAATTCACACTCATTTCCCTTTGTCGTTATTGAAATATGCACTAAGGGTAAAGCGATGCTGCCAATCCTTTATTGATCGGGGTTAATCTTGATGCTGAAACTATCACTACGAGTGATAATTTAACCATTCAAATGACGGGGGAGTCTTGCAGCGTAGATGGAATCTGCTAGGATGTGCGCCCTCTACTCGATAAAGTGTTCACCATGAATCGTAAAAAACGCATCAACCAGATTTTGAAGTCAAAACAGAAAAAAGCGAACGCTAAGTTGCACAAAAGCAACAAGCCGCGTTACATCTCTAAAGCCGAGCGCGCCAAGCTTGAAAACGGGGAAGAGAACGCAACCCAAGTATCAGACAATGAGACTGAGCAGAGCGCAGCCGATTCAGAATCAGCGACGCAGTAATAGATCGTGGTCGATGGCGATGAATCGATCACTCGCCTCTATCAAACTTTGCGCTGTCAGTGCCTCGACACCGTAAACGTCAACGGGCGTATTAAAACGCTGCTTAATACGCTCCAGTAACAAGGTAAAATCCCCATCCCCTGACAGCAGAACGACTCTATCCACTTGGGCCGCCGTCTCATAGACATCGAGCGCGATACCCACATCCCAATCCCCTTTCGCACTGCCATCTTGACGCTGGATGAAAGGTTTCAACTTCACATCAAACCCGATACCACGCAAGATATGGTGGAACTGGCGTTGTTTAGGATCATGAGAAGCGATGGCGTAAGCATTGGCGATCGACACTTGACGCCCTTGCGTTGCCACGTACCAAAATTGGTTGTAATCGAAGTGAGCGCGGAACTGCGCGCGCGTGGTGTAATAGATGTTTTGCACATCCACAAAAAGTGCGATGGTTTCCATCAAGTGCATCCAACCTGGTGATTTAGCAATGGTTCGGCACTGTAACAGAATTCGATGAGGTTGAGAAATCGGTCTATTGGCAATAACAATAGCGGCAGAGAATCCCTGCCGCTATTGCTCGTCTAGCCAACGAGTTGTTAATTTAATACGGTGTAGCCACGGTTGGTCATGCAGTTACGCATCACGGTTTGGCGTTCAGCTTCATAGTTTTTCTGGTTTTCACGGCGATCTTTACTGCCACCAAGCACACCAACCGCTAAGCCCACGCCAGCGCCCTTCTTCGCACCTTCAGAACCTGAACCACCAGCAATTGCCGTACCCGCCGCTCCCAGCGCTGCGCCTTTCGCTGCGCCACCGACAGCACCACGTGATTGGGTGTCTTTTTGCACTTGATTGGCCAACTCTTCACATTGATGTTTATCGTAGATAAAGTCTTTTTCATCAACGCCGTTTTTATCAATAATCAAATTGGCGTTTGCGCCGGCTGCCATGACAAGGCTGGCAAATAACGTGGTCATTCGTTTCATCGTTGCTCCAACAAAGCGTTCGCGTTAATTCGTTGTTAAGGAGAATAAGCAACCCTGCGCCGCTTCACTAGGAATAACGATTATTCCGTCTTATTTTCTGGTGCAAACCAATGCAATGAACGATGCAATTGTGTGACGCTGCCGACCACAATCAGCGCGGGGCTCACGGCTTGTTCGCCTAGACTCGCCAGATCTGCGAGTTTACCCGTTAAGACACGCTGCTCTTTACGAGTGCCATTTTCGATGATGGCGCAGGGCATGTCGACATCCATACCCTGCTCAATAAGATTGGCCTGAATGTGGCGACACTGTTTTAAGCCCATATAGAAGACTAACGTGTTGTTTGGCTGTGCCAGCGCGGACCATTGAATCTCTTGTCCATTTTGTTGAACATGACCGGTAATAAACTGCACGCTCTGGGCATGGTCTCGGTGCGTCAAGGGAATCCCCGCGTAAGAAGTCGCACCTGCGGCGGCGGTGATGCCCGGCACCACTTCAAATGAGATATAGTGCTCGGCGAGCGCTTCCAACTCTTCGCCACCACGGCCAAAGATGAATGAGTCACCACCTTTAAGGCGCACGACACGTTTGCCTTGCTGGGCTTTCTCCACCAAAATTTGATTAATTTGATCTTGCGGTACACAGTGAAAATCGAGCTGTTTACCCACGTAAATCCGCTCTGCCTCAGGGTTAGCGATGGCGAGGATCTCCTCTGACACCAATCGGTCGTAAACCAAGACCTCCGCTTGCTGGATAACTCGATACCCTTTCACTGTCAGCAGATCCGGATCGCCCGGGCCCGCTCCGACTAAAGAGACAAAACCACCTTGATTTGTGTTAACGGCGTTTGTAGACATAGCCACCACTCTTAAAAATTCACGATAAAAAGTGACAATCGCTCTATTGAAATCATCACTTGTTATCGAAATTCAGCCCCGCGAAGAGCGGGGCTGATTGACATTATTTCGCGTTCAATACCGGAGTTGCTTGCGCGTTCGTCTCTTCTGCGTCAAGCGCTGGCGCTGTTTTCGCGTGAGTGAGATAGAGAGGGATGCAGGTAAACACAAGGCCACCAACAATGTTACCTAAAATCGTTGGGATTAGGTTGAAGTTTAACCATGTCGCGACACCAAAATCCGCACCCAGCATCATACCTAGCGGGAATAGGAACATATTTACTACTGCGTGCTCGAATACTAGCGCGAAGAAAATAAAGATAGGGAACCACATAGCGGCGATACGACCACTTAAACGGCGCGCGGTCATATTACCAATCACACCGAGACACACCATGAGGTTACACAAAATGCCGCGCACGAAGCAGGTGATCCAACCATCCATACCTAATGATTCAAAACCCGACGAGCGTGCTGTTGAAGCATTGATGATGGTTTTAGCGACGGCGCCGCCATCATTGGTGAAGTTGGAGGTCAGTGACAGCGCAATGATGTAAGCGATGAAGATAGAGCCCACTAGGTTGCCTAGGCCAACGAGCCCCCAGCAGCGAAGGACGCGACCCCAAGTGATGCCTGGACGGTTTTCAAATTTCGCTAGCGGCGCTAAGCCAAAGACACCGGTCACTAAGTCGTAACCCATAATACTCAAAATCACAAAGCCCACAGGGAACACCATCGCCCCGACTACACCCAATCCAGTTTGGGTAATCGTCGTGAGCGCCAGAACCACCGCCAGTGACAGGATAATACCTGCCATAAAGCCACGGATAAGTAAATCTCGCGTATGGGTGTTGGTTTTCGCTTCACCAACATTGATCATCGTTTGCACGAATTCAGCAGGCTTGAAATCAGACATCATTGTCTCTCCATAAAGTTTAAATATAAAAGTGAATAGGGAAAGGCTCCCGGCTGTCGCAGCCCTGCGCCAACAGGGAACCTTTAATCTATTGACTCTAAGAAAGAAAGTAAGCGATAACGCTAGCCCTCAATCTCTACCGCCCCTTTCACGACGCGGGCATTAAACGCTTTGACGTTGAAGCGCTCATCTTCCATGCATGCGCCCGTTGCTAGGTTGAAATGCTGCTTTTTCAGTGGACTTGCCACCCAAAGCTCGCCTTTGTGCTCACCGATAAGGCCGCGTGATAACACGTTGGAACGAGCGAAAGGATCCATGTTGCTGATAGCAAACACCTCTTCTGCTTCTGACGGACGAAAGATTGCCACTTGTTGCTCCTTCACTAGCGCACATACGCCCGTGCCTGGGATGATGTCTGTGATGTCACATACTTTTTCAAATGCCATGATGATGACTCCGCTCTTATTCAGTCACTGCTACGTGAAGGATGTCGCCCTTTATTTTCGAGGAGACGGCTTCAGGGTGTTTTTCGGTGTAAGTGGCTGGGCGGTGCTGCGCACGCTCATCAACAAACACGACGTTGTCATCACGCTTATCTGCGTTGATGAAGTGTGAGAAACGTTTTAGCTGAGACTCATCGTTGATGGTATCCGTCCACTCACAACGGAACTCTTCAACCAACTTAGCCACGTCTGTTTCTAGTTGCTCGTTGATACCAAGCTTGTCTTCAATAATCACTTCACGTAGGTAATCAACGCCACCTTCCATGTTCTCTAGCCATACTGATGTGCGCTGCAGTGGCGCAGCCGTACGGATGTAGAACATCATGAAACGGTCGATGTACTTGATTAGCGTTGCTTCGTCTAGATCGCTCGCTAGCAGGTCTGCGTGGCGTGGCTTCATACCCCCGTTACCACAGACGTACATGTTCCAGCCTGCATCGGTCGCGATGATGCCAAGGTCTTTACCTTGCGCTTCCGCACACTCACGCGTACAGCCAGAGACACCGAACTTCATCTTGTGTGGCGTACGGATGCCTTTGTAGCGGTTCTCGATCATCACGCCTAGCCCAACTGAATCTTGAACACCGTAGCGACACCAAGTGGAGCCCACACATGTTTTGGCCATACGTAGTGCTTTGGCGTACGCTTGACCGGTTTCGTAGCCTGCGGCAATCAGCTTCTTCCAAATGGCCGGAAGGTCATCTTTTTGCGCGCCAAATAGACCGATACGCTGCGCGCCCGTCACTTTGGTGTAAAGGTTGTATTCCGCTGCCACTTCAGCCAGTACTTTCAATGCTTCTGGCGTGACTTCACCACCTGCCATACGAGGGATAACAGAGTAAGTACCGTCTTTTTGCATGTTACCTAGGAAGTTATCGTTGGTATCGTGCAGCTTAACCAATTGTGGTTTAAGGATGTGCTCACCCCAGCAAGAAGCCAGAATAGAACCAACTGCGGGTTTACACACTTCACAGCCGTAGCCTTGACCATATTTCTCAAGAAGCTCATCAAACGTTTTGATCTCTTCAATGCGAATCAGGTGGAACAGCTCTTGGCGAGAGTAGGCAAAGTGCTCACAGATATCGTTCTTCACTTCGATGCCAGATTTTGCCAGCTCAGCGTTCAGCACTGATGTGACCAGTGGGATACAACCACCACAGCCAGTACCTGCACCGGTTGCCGCTTTAATGTCAGCAATCGTGTGATGACCTTCAGCCACCGCTTGTGCCACTTTGCCTTTCGTTACATCGAAACAAGAACAGATAACCGCACTTTCTGGTAGCGCGTCTGCACCCAGTGTTGGCTTCTCTGCACCTGCGTGAGCTGGAAGAATCAGCGTATCTGGGTGCTCTGGCAGGTCGATTTCGTTCAGCATCAACTGAAGAAGATCGCCATAGTCAGACGTATCACCAACCATCACCGCACCAAGCAGTTTTTTGTTGTCTTCGGACACAATCAGACGCTTGTAAATTTCTTGCTCTTCGTTTTGGTACACGTAGCTCTTACAACCCGGCGTGCGACCGTTGGCATCGCCGATAGACCCGACTTTCACGCCCAGCAGTTTCAGTTTGGCCGACATGTCAGCACCTTCAAACTTGCTGTCATTACCAAGCAGGTGATCAACCGCAACCGTTGCCATCTTGTAACCTGGCGCCACTAAGCCGTAGAACATATCGTTCCAAGCGGCACACTCACCGATCGCATAGATGTTCTCATCAGAAGTTTGAGCAACATCGTTGATGGCGATACCGCCGCGAGTCCCGATCTCTAGCTCCATTTGACGCGCCAGTTTGTCTTGCGGGCGAATACCGGCCGAGAACACGATAAAGTCCGTCTCAAGCTCAGTGCCATCGGCAAAACGCATCACGTTACGTGTATTTTTGCCTTCTGGTGCAATCTCAAGTGTGTTTTTGCTGGTGTGAACGTTCACGCCCATGCTTTCAATTTTGTTACGCAGTTGGTCGCCGCCCGCTTGATCGAGTTGCTCAGCCATCAACTTAGGTGCAAACTCAACGACGTGTGTTTCAACGCCCAGCGCCTTCAATGCGCCTGCCGCTTCAAGGCCAAGTAGACCGCCGCCGATAACCACACCGACTTTGCTCTTCTTCGCACAAGCTTCAATCGCTTTTAGATCTTCAATGGTGCGGTAAACAAAGCAATCTTTGCTTTCGCGACCTTTAATGGGCGGCACAAATGGGAAAGATCCCGTCGCCATAATCAGCTTATCGTACTGAATTTCACGGCCAGAGCTTGAATAGACGGTGCGTTTGTCTCGGTTGACGTTAATTGCGCGCTCACCGAGTAAGACGTTGATCGCGTGTTTTTCGTAGAAGCCTACTTTAACGAGAGAGAGTTCTTGCGCGGTATGGTGAGAAAAGTAAGAAGAAAGGTGGACACGGTCATAGGCAACACGAGGCTCTTCGCAAAAAACCGTGATGTCAAACTGTGAGACATCCGTCTTATCGACCAAATCTTCCAGATAACGATGGCCAACCATGCCGTTGCCGACGATGACCAGTTTCAACTTGCTCATAATACTTCCTAAGAGTTAGGTGCTTATATCTGAGCGCATTGTTTATCGGTTGGCTGATTTATTTCATGACGTAAATCAATTCAAAAATCAAACTACCCTAAAGGGGTAGAGGTGAACTACAGTGTATTCAAACACCTATTTGCCATTTATGCTTTGAGATCACACTAACACTGTAACAGTGCACCTAATTTCATTTTCATTAGTGTGATCTTACTTCACGCCTGAACTTGATTAGTGAAATTAATGGCATAATATGTCTATTAATCAAACAAAAGTATAATAAAACAGCGGTTAACAGATGGCTTCAGGGAACGAACTCGATATTTTTCGACCGTCGCGGCAATTGCGACGGGCAACGTTATTTTGGCTTAGTTTAGTGTTGGCCGCCATGTCGATGCTGGTGGCCATTGTGAACGTCTATGTTGGTCCGTTTTATACGCTTGCCTACATAGAAGCGATGTTTTGCACCTTCTCTCTTTACGTGGGTTACTGTTGCTATCATGGCAGGCACTCGAACACCTTAGCAGTGCTCTACATTTATAGCGTGGTGGCGATCATTAGCATCGCGACCTATAGCCACCCAGTCGCGCACGGTCTGTTTGTGTTGGCGTTCCTTTACCCTGTTCTCTTTTATCTGATTCTTGGTCGTCGACAAGGCTTCATTGCGACGGCGATTGGATTCTCTTTACAGTTGGTGATCATCTCTCAAAAAAACGGCGATACCGCCCTACTTGATTACTTCCACCTCTCGATTAATTTTGCGCTTGCCTTCGCCGCGGTGTGGGTGACTGCGCACGTCTTGGAGGTCAAGCGTAAAACCTCTGAAGCCTCCTTAGGTCACTTGGCCTCACGGGACGCTTTGACGGGTGTCTACAACCGCCATGCCTTGGTGCACAACTTCGAGCGTTATCGTCGTGAGAGCCAAACACTGCCTCTCTCTTTGCTTATCTTAGATTTGGATTACTTTAAGCAGGTCAATGACCAATTTGGCCACGATGTCGGAGATAAGGTGCTGATACAGACGGCGGCACTGACTGATGCCTTAAGCGATGAGCATCTGGTCTATCGCATTGGGGGCGAAGAGTTTTGTGTTGCCCTGCACAACACGGATTTACCGCAGGCGATGCAAAAAGCCGAACAGATTCGCGCCACGATTGAACGTGCAAACTTTCACTCTCGTGAAGAGCCGATTCATTTAACCGTCAGTATTGGGGTTTACCAGTGCCACCACTACCACGATCTTGAAAGTGTGCTGCGTGAAGCCGACAAAGAGCTCTATCGCGCCAAACAAAATGGCCGCAATCAGGTCATGGTATGCAATGAAGCGGCGGCCTCATAGGGCCGCTATTCTGCGGTGTCTGACTCGTCGTCAAACACGACGTTGTAGTTTTCTGTGTAAGTACAGTGAGGTTGGCGACTACAGGTAAAGAAACGCCGACCTTTGAACTCCCCTTGGCTGGCGATCTTGATGTTCATTGGGCTGCCGCAGCGTTTGCAAAAACGCACCTCTTTATCCGATTCAATCAGATCAATATGTGCGGCGAGCAATCGACGCAGTCTCCCGACTTGATAGCTGTGCTTGACCGATGCACCGATGAGCGGGATCCCGGCAGATTTACATACGTGCATCAAGAGCTTCTGGCGCTCGACCTTACCTTTATTGAGCTCTTTGCCGTCATCAAGCTCAATCACGGCCCGCACATCCAAAGAGCGAGGATCGCACACCACATAGTCAAAATAGCTGCGCGCAATGCGGTTGTTGGCGATAAACCACTGCTTTTTGTCGGTGGCTTTGGGCGCTATGACGTTCGCCATGTTCACTTTACTCAACACCACTGCTTGTTGACCAACCGCGCTGATGAGGGCATTGTAAAACGCCGTCTCTTGCATGTTGAGTAGCGCGCCCTTGCGTTTGTAGGTGCTGTCTTTGAGCTCATCTTGCTTAAGAAATCGCTTTTGCACGATGAAAAAGAAGATCACTAGTATCGCAACAACGATGAAAACACTTTCCATTCCATTCACACCAATAGCTTAACTTTTCAATACTTTACCACAACTTCATTCCGCCGCAGCAGATTTGTAGCAGCGCTCGGGGCGTCCGACCGTGCCGTAGTTGAGATCCGCCGTCAGCTCTCCCGTACTGATTAAATGTTCCAAGTAGCGCCGAGCTGTGGTTCGGCTTGCGCCAATCTGCTCGCCCGCCTCATCCGCGGTCAAACTCTCGACTTGCTTAAACAATGCACGAATTTTATCCAACGTGACGGCATCAATGCCCTTTGGCAATCGGGCCACATTGGACGTCGCGGGCGTGGATGCTTGCAGCATTTTATCCACTAAGCGTTGATCGATACCGTCACTGTGCGTCAGTTGTTGCTGCCTATCTCGATATTTGCTCAATGCCGCTTCTAGGCGAGAAAACACGACGGGTTTGAGCAAGTAATCCACCACACCTCCGCGCATCGCCTGTTGTAAGGTTTCAACATCGCGCGCCGCCGTGATCAAAATCGCGTCACACTGGCGCTGTTTTGCGCGCAATTCACGCAAAATATCCAGCCCCGTTCCATCAGGCAAGTGAACGTCGAGCAGCACGAGATCGGGGACCAGCAGCTCGAGTTGCATGTCAGCCTCCACTTTGCTTGTCGCAATACCAATGACCTCAAAGCCGCCCATCTGATCGAGATAACGTTGGTGAAGCTGCGCTATGGCTAAGTCATCTTCCACAATCATGATTCGTATCGCCGAACTCATCCTTGCTCTTCCTTTGGTAAATAGACTGTCATTCTGGTGCCAAAATCCTTGTTATCGGTAATATCTAATTGCCCGTGGTAACGTGTAGATAGCTCATTCACTAAGTACAATCCGACCCCGCGATTGGATTGGTCTTTACTCGACACGCCGCGCTGAACGAGATCCTCTTTACTTAGATGTGCCGGTAGGCCGCAACCTTGATCGCTCACCTCAAGAATGATCTCGTTACCATAATCACTGATCGACACTTCTATGATGCGCCTCGATTGGGCTAATTGGCCTTCTTGGCTAATTGCCTCTCGCACGGCATCGAACGCGTTGTCGATCAAATTACCTAAGATGGTGACTATGTCTTCGGCATTGATTCGCTTTGGTAACGGCTCCAGTCTTGTGCCTTCTTCTACCGTCAACTCCAATCCAAGCTCGCGCGCGCGCTCGGTTTTGCCAAGCAACATGCCCGCGATTAGCGGCTCTTTAACCGTCTCGCGTAAAAATTCGATCAAGACTTGATAATGCTCAGTCTCTTGGCCAATCAATGCAAGCACTCCCTCTAACTCCCCCATTTGCACCATGCCGCTGATGGTGTTGAGTTTGTTTCGATGCTCATGCGTTTGAGAGCGGAGCATCTCTGCGTACTCTTTGGTTTTGGCCAATTGCTCAGTTAAATCGGTGATATCGTCACGCAAGCGGAAACTGGACACCGCACCGACCACTTGGCCATCCAATATAATCGGGCTGCGATTGGCAATAAGACGTTTATTATTGAGGTAAAGATTGATGTCGTTATCGGTACGAGCAGTCGTCAACACAGTATGCAAGTCACTGTCTGGCAACACGTCACTGAGTGGCTGATTCAAACATGCCTGTTTGTCCAAACCTAAAATTTGGCAGGCACTTTTATTGATTGAGCGCAGTTTACCGGCGCCATCGATACTCAAAATGCCCTCTTTTAGGGTTTCCAATGTCACATCCAATTCGACATAAAGTCGGCCAATCTCTTCGGGCTCAAACCCCAATATCGCTTTTTGAAAGCGTCGTGATGCGTAGCTAGAGACCAAGGCGTTCGCACCGACCACAATCAATGCCATCACAATCAAGAAGAACAGGAAGGGTTCAATCCTATCTTGAAGCCGGTCAATCAAATACCCGACAGACACAACGCCGATGATCTCACCGTGCTGATTAAACACCGCCGTTTTACCCCGCACGGAGTATCCCAGTGACCCTTTGGCGAACGAGATGTACGCCTCCCCGTCGACCAAAGCGCGCTTGTTGTCACCACCGCGCATTGGCTTACCAATTCGATCATCGACCGGGTGCACTAAGCGCACACCTTGCTTGTCGCCGATCACGATAAACGCGGCGCCAATCAACTGGGTCAAATCACGATAGCGCTGCTGACTTTGCACTTGGCCAGTTTCAATCATTTCAATCACAATCGGTGATTTGGCAAGAAAGGAGGCGACCCCAAGCGCCTTTAAGCCCATCTCTTCTTCTTGCGAATGCTTAATGTAAATAAAGCCGGCGGCCGAGAGCAAGAGCAATTCGATTAGCCCAGATAATGTCATGATCATCAGCATCCGTTTACGAAAGCTGATACTGCTCCAATTCATACTTTTCCTCACTGCCGATCACGTATCGCTGCGATCAAGAGACTTTTCTATAATGAGACATTTTAAGGCTAACATCGATGCCAGTATTGGACGACTGGCGCTCATCCAAACTGTGAATTCCCCAAGTGAATTGAGATCAAAATGCTAACAACTTGGTGCTTTTTTAGCCGCAAGGTTACTTTTTTGAGTTCACTTCATGTTTATTCAGTTATTAACCTCTTTTTCATTGATTAAGATCAAACCGTTTTTAGAACATTTTATGCACTAAAACCGCATTTGTTTTGTATACTATTTGAACACTCAGTGGTAATCGTCATTGGCTAACCTGCAGCACACCGTTTAAAAGAAGCGACTCACGCACAAGATTCGATGCTGCTCAACAGATAGGAACGTTGGACATGGAAAAGGATATGTACGGCTTCTGCCTTTCAAAAGCGCTACTTTCAAACCATCTCACTGGTACGTTCACTCACGTTCGTGCTTATGAGTCTTCCCCTTCTGGTGAACAAGATCGCATCAAACATGCCTACCCCCAATTGTCGGGTAAAGAGCTGCTTGCGACCATGAGCAGTTCAGATCGCCTTCGCTGGCGAGCCGAATTCGTCTGCTTAGACTCAAAATGATCGTCATTGCTCGATGAATACGCCATACTTAAGAGAAACCATCCGGTTTCTCTTTTTGTTTCAATGCATTCTATCCACAACGAGAGGTGTAACATGCCCCTTCATCCCCGTATATTGGCGCTATTTGCGGTACTGATCTCACTGTTGTCCGGTTGTGTGTCGACACCCACCGGCATCGCGCCTGTTAATGATTTCTCTCTCGAGCGCTATCTTGGCACATGGCATGAGGTTGCTCGGCTTGATCACAGCTTTGAACGGGGCCTCAGCCACGTTAGCGCACAATACTCGCTCAATGATGATGGCAGCGTGCAAGTGATCAATCGTGGCTGGAACGATGAAGATAACCAGTGGAAAGAAGCGATAGGTGTCGCCAAGTTTGTCGATGGAGAGGAGATTGGGCACCTCAAAGTCTCTTTCTTTGGTCCGTTTTACGGCAGTTATGTAGTGTTCTATTTAGAAGAGGATTATTCAGCTGCGGTCGTCAGCGGTTACAATCGAGACTATTTATGGATTCTCGCCAGAGAGCCTGATTTGCCTGCGTACAAGCTCAATAAATACGTCAGGATTGCCCAGTCCGCTGGCTTTGACACAGAACAGTTACTGTTTCCTTTTCATGGTGACCTGAGCGAATAGGCCTTTTAGCACTGCGCGTAACTTGGTTTTTGTTGCCCTCCAGTGCGTTGAGGGAGTGGTGGGCGTAGTCGCGATAAGGTGCTGATAGGCGCTCTGATCGAAGGTCACCGAGCCACCATGAGCAACGAGCAAAGTCTCTGGGTTTAGCTTGAAAACCCGCTCGACGGAGCGCCGATAGTGATTAGGATAAAAGATAGGGAAAGGTGAGATCAGATGCTGTTTCACTTCCACCATTAAGTCCGCCACATAGAGTAGCCGTGTGGGCTCATGCCACAAAGAGAGGTCCCGATCAGTGTGGCCCGGCGTCTCTAGAATCGTCCAATCTGGAAATCCAGGTATCTGGTCCCCTTCATTGACTACGCTATCAGGCTTGAGGTAACGGTCATACCAGAGGTTGACGCGTGCTTTTTTCATTCTCCCCGCTACCCATAATGCGAGTAACAAATCAGACAAAAACATTGCCCCACCCGACCACCCTTGATACCAATGGGTCTTTTTGTCGGCAGAAACTATCTGGCAGCCCGTTATTGCTCTTAGATGATGCGCCGCACCCGCATGATCGGGGTGCATGTGTGTCACCACAACGACTTTCAGATCGCTCAGAGGACGCGCAAGCTGCTGCTCAATGAACTGGCACAAGTACGTAATGTCGGCTCGACTAGCGCCGTCAAGAAGCAAGAGCTTGTCGGGATACTCAGCGAGATAGATGGTTTGAATATAACCTTGAATGGTATGAATGTTCATAACGCTGCTAATTTAACAATGTATTCACATTATAAATTAACAGCGTCTTACTCTTGGCAAAGAGTAAAAACTCTAAGCTGTGAGCCCTATCCTCTTTTTTAAGCCAGTAGCGAGACAGGTTGTGCTCTTGCAAAGAACAACCCGTTAACGGGCATTCAAACCTGTTTGCGCCGCCACTTGATCAACGATTTTCGTGACGTTATCCGCCACCGCATGGAGTGTACTGAGCTCATCTTGAGTAAAGGGATGTTGCAAAATCGCTTGGGCACCATTTTGCCCGACGACGGTTGGCAAACTGAGCACAACATTGTCGAGGTCATAATCCCCTTGTATCAAGGTCGCAACCGGCAACACCGAGCGTTCATTGATCATAATGGCTTGAATAATCCGGAACACACTCGCGGCAATACCGTGTGTGGTGTTTTGCTTGCGCTTAAATATCTCGTAACCCGCTTGCTTGACCGATTCAAGCAATTCATCCGCGCAAATACGAGGCATTTTGTGTGTATCGCAGTAATAATCTGCAGGTTGTCCGGCGATCGAAATTAAGCTCTTGGGGGTGAAGCAGTTGCTTCCATGCTCACCAAGAACATAACCGAAGACGTTTTTAGGATCTAAGTTGACGCGGTTAGCCACAATACTCATCAAACGTGCGGTATCAATCACACAACCGCTGCTGATCACTTTCTCCGCCGTGTAGCCAGTATTGGTTGCGATAAAGTGTGTGACAATGTCACAAGGGTTGGAGACCACGATGAGTATCGCGTTCGGTGCGACGCGCTCAACATTCCTCGCGATATCAACACCAATTTTGGCGTTGATTTCTGCCAAATCAATTCGAGTCTGCCCCTGCTTAATCTGCGCGCCTGCGGTAATCACGACAATGTCTGCGCCAATCAAACTGAGATAGTCATCGGTCGGCACAATGTGGGTATTCTTTGTGAACGTTAACGCAGCAGTATGGCGAAAATCGAACGCTTCCCCTTCCGCCCTTGCTAGATTCTGATCCAACAACACCAGTTCACTAATGCTGCCCAATGTCAGTAGATAATTACAAACACCTACACCCACTGCGCCAGCGCCGATCACTCCGATCTTCATGCTCTCTTCCTTGTTTCAATCAAATTTAGTGCTCTGGGCGTATTCTAATCGTCTGAGAGCTCTTTTTTCCAATTTAATTTTATCTTCAAATTAAATATTAGATAAAAATATCGTTTATGACATAAATACCAGTAGAGTTAATCGCAATCTGTTGAAAGAGCGAGCACAACTTAGAGAGCAAAATGACTACCACATCCACTCAATGACGCGTATTCTCAGTCCAAATCACTCCGTTGAGAATCAGATATGCTCATTATTGGCCACCGCGGCGTGGCAGGACACTATCCAGAAAACACCACCGCCAGCATTCAAGCGGCGATAGATCTTGGCCTTACTTGGGTTGAAGTCGATGTGCAGCCTTGCAAAGACGGGCATCTCGTCGTGTGTCACGACCATACTGTTGACCGTTGCTCGAATGGTACAGGCAGAGTCGACACCTTGACACTCAGTGCGCTCAAACAACTCAACTTTGCGGCACGCCATGAAGGTCAAGTGACACCACAAACCCTGTTAACCCTTGAAGAGCTACTGACACTTATTGAACCCAGCGACATCAAGCTGAATATTGAAGTGAAAGTTGATACCCACGACGCCCAATCGGTATGCGCGCTATTGGCCTCTACGCTCAATGCGACCTCAATACCGCTAGAGCGCATTATTTTGTCGAGTTTTAGCCATGACGTGATGCGCGAGTTAGCGAAGCAAATTCCTCAGTGTCGACGCGCTTTACTTACCGAGCGATTGAAGCGAAAGGATTGGCGACTGCTCAAAGAGGTGGAGGCGACAGGCTGCAATATCGGCGCGACATGGGCGACCAAGTCTACCGTTTCAAAGCTACAAGATGCCGGGTATGAAGTGTGGTGTTACACCATCAATAATCCGAAACGACTCAAACACCTTTCTCAATTGGATGGTATTTTTAGCGACTATCCAGAACGTTTTCTCTAGCACCTCGTCTCACCCTGTTCGCCTCTACTTGGCCTCCTGCTGAGTAGAGTGAGTCACCCATCACATTTTCTGCACCTTTTCAAAGCTCTCTTTCAACCTATCAAAGCAACACAATTTAACTACTTATCAGATAGTTAGAAAACAAACTCCTTTTATTAACCTACCTGACCCGCTCATTTTGCGCGCAAAAAATCCTTGCGTCTTCGCCACAACAAAACTACTGTATGCATATACAGCATGTATGAAAGGACAGTATTATGATTTCAGTTCAAACACCTCGTCACGGCTACTCAAAGTTTAATGTGTTGGCTCAGCCTACCCAGCCTCTATCTTTGGATGACACCAGCCTTGAACGACTTGCTGATCTGTCACAGCAGAAACAGTGGATTCTATTTACAGGTCAATGCCCACGTCCAGATTTTGCTCAACTGTCCTCACATCAAGTGCGTTGCAATCAAATCATCCACATGAAGCCATCGCAAACTCAGTCGGAAGTCGATATTGTGACCAAAGCGATTCAATCAGGTAACGCCAGTGCGGTGGTTGCCTCAAGTGAGCTCTCTCTTATCGAACAGCGACTATTGAAAGAACTGGCCAAGCAGCATCAGTGTGAAGTCTTTTTTGTTGATGCGTCTATGCATCACTACCACTAAATCGAAACCTCACTGCTTCGCCTCCTATCGTTGTGATAAGAGGCGTTTCTTTTCGCGGTTTCTTGATTTGAAACCAAGGCCTAACCCATTCAACTTAAAAACAAGCAAACGTTTGCTTTTTATCTGGAACCGAGAAAAAGTTCTGGTATCATGCTCTGCAAATGAAGGGCCTTCATGGCTTATCAACCATTTTTGACAAATTATAGGAATGTCTAAATGAGTCTCGCAGAACAAGTTCTCGCCGTTAATGACGATCTTCCCATCCGCACTGATAAACCGGTTCACAGTGGTAAAGTCCGCTCTGTGTATTGGCTAACCGAAGCCGATAGCCGACGCCTTATCGAAGAAAAAGGTTACGACGTGTCGCCTGACGCACCACTGGCAATTATGGTGATCAGTGACCGTATCTCCGCGTTTGACTGCATTTGGCACGGTGAAGGGAATCTAAAAGGCGTGCCAGGTAAAGGGGCGGCGTTAAACGCCATCTCCAACCACTGGTTCCAGCTGTTTAAAGACAATGGGCTCGCAGACAGCCACATTCTCGACATTCCTCACCCATTGGTTTGGATCGTGCAAAAAGCCAAGCCCATCATGATCGAAGCCATCTGCCGCCAATACATCACCGGTTCAATGTGGCGTGCTTACGAAAAAGGTGAGCGCGAATTTTGTGGTATCACACTACCTGAGGGCTTAGAGAAAGACAAAGCGCTTCCAGAGCTACTTATGACGCCATCCACTAAAGGCATTCTGCGTGGCATCCCAGGTGTACCAGAAGCGGACGACGTCAACATCAGTCGCCGTAACATTGAGGAGAACTTTGCCGCGTTTAACTTCTCAAAGCAAAGCGACATCGCGCTTTATGAGAAGCTACTCAGTGAAGGCTTTGGCGTCATTAGCTCTGCGCTAGCGAAAGTCGGTCAAATCTTTGTTGATACCAAATTTGAGTTTGGTTACGTCACTGACGCGGCGGGTCAGGAAAAACTCATTTACATGGATGAAGTGGGGACACCGGACTCTTCACGTATTTGGGATGAAGCACAATACCAAGCCGGCAATATTGTGGAGAACTCAAAAGAAGGTTTCCGCCAGTTCTTGCTGAACCACTTCCCTGACCCAGACATCTTGCTCAATAAAGATCGCATGCCTGAGCGTGAAGCCCTAGCTCGTGACAATGCCCTTCCTCTCTCTGCGTTGATGGACATCTCAAAGACCTACACAGGTATTGCAGAAAAGATCACCGGCAAAGCGATTACGCTCAGCGATAATCCTAAGCAAGAGATCATCGACACTCTCGCCGCAGACTACGGTCTCATTGACTAAGTGACATTGAGCAACGCCCAGTACCACTGGGCGTTTTCTTAGACTATTTGTCTTTGTTTTTTCCCTTGTCCGACCGATCATTTTTCTCTTTCTTATTAGACTTTTCTTTGTTTTTCTTCTCTTTTTTGCTTCCATCAACGTCGGCGGAATCAGCCCCTTCTCGCTTGTCGTCAAGCAACGTCCCTGTGCCATTTCCCGGATTCGAGTAACGAGCATGAGCACTCAACTCTTGTTCAGAAATATAACCATCTTTGTCCTTATCAAACGACGCAAACGCACTCATTGTTTGCTTGTTCTCACCTTGTGAGCGGTATTGCTTGAACTCCTCTTCACTCACTAGCCCGTCTTGGTCGGAGTCTATCTCGTTTAGATCCAGTGTTGCTTGAACGCGATCCTTAACGACCTCTTCATTCGACTCCTCGGCATTCACCGTTCCAGCAAGTACACCAAAGATCAGCGCAACAAATACAGTTTTATTCAACATCTCACTCTCCTAGTGACTCATGTACACACAAATAACTTTTGCTCGTGTATTAACTATAGACAAAAAGAACCGAGGTCAGGCCTCGGTTCATTTCAACATAGTGCGTTACTTAGAGCTTAAAGCGCTTTATCTCTTGTTCAAGCTCAAGTGAGAGCTCGGAAAGCTGTCTCGCTTGAGCCGCAGCGTCATGCGCTTCATCGGCTAATTCATTGGAGACATCACGAATACCAACCGTATTACGCGTGATTTCCGACGTCACCGACGCTTGCTCTTCTGCCGCTGAGGCGATCTGAGTCGCCATATCGCTAATACGCTCCACCGCATGTTGAATATCAGTGAGGCTGTGTGCCGCCAAATCCGCGTCTTCGACACTGGTCCCCGCTAATTGTCCACTATCACGCATGATGCCCACCGCTTTTAGCGTGGTGCCTTGCAGCGTCTCAATCATGTGTTGGATCTCTTTGGTCGATGAGTGGGTCCGTTGGCTGAGCACGCGCACTTCATCGGCAACGACCGCGAACCCACGACCCTGCTCACCAGCGCGAGCGGCTTCAATGGCCGCATTCAAGGCGAGCAAATTTGTCTGCTCTGCGATGTCTTGAATCGTCGAAAGAATGGTATTGATGCTGTTACCATGGACTTCAAGCTCTTGAATGACCTTTGTCGCCACTTGAACTTCATTAGCCAGGTTCTGAATCGAGCTTTGCGTTTGCACCACTTGTTTTCCACCTTGCATGCAGGCTGATACCGCTTGGGTTGAGTTCTGCGCTGTGTGGTCCGCGTTGCCGGCAATTTCTTGCGTCGCGGCCGCCATCTCGTTGATGGCTGTGGCGACCATGTTGATCTCATCTTGCTGCAAACGAATTCGTTCACTTCTCTGCGCGGCATTTCGTGCTGTGCTTTTCGATTGCTCAGACAATGAGGCAGACACAAGGCTCAGCTTCGATACCATCGCATGCATATTGCCAACAAACGTATTAAAGTTTGCCGCCAGTTGACCCACTTCATCGTCACTTCTTGGCTCTAGACGCTGAGTTAAATCCCCTTCGCCTGACGCAATGGCTTCCAAGGCGGTCGACACGCGCACTAAATCGCGAAATAAGAAGCTCACCAACCAAGAGACCAGTGCGATGACCACTGCCGTGATCACCAGTGACGTCACCACCAGCTTGATCATCAGCTGATTGAGCGCCGCTTCTTCTGTCGTCACATCCATTTCAATGGCGAAAATCCAAGGGGTGTGGGCAACGGATTTGAAATAGTACAGCTTCTCTTGATTGCCTTGATGTAAACGATGTATCGATCCGTTGTCTGCTGCCTGTTTGATGTCTCGCAAAGATAATCGGTCGAACAACTGACTGACCGGTTTGAGCAGCAAGTTTTTATCAGGATGAGCGAGGAAGTTACCATCTTGTGTATCAATCAACATCGCGTGCGCATTTTTGCCTACATTGAGGTTGATGACGTCGTTAATCAGCTGATCAATCAACACATCGGCCCCAACCACACCAAGTAGCTGCGTACCCTGCGTAATCGGTTGAGCGATCGTCACGAGCAACGCATTAGTGATTGCATCTTGGTAAGCCGTAGTGATCATCTGGCGTCCTGCATTCTTGGCATCGATATACCAAGGTCTGACTCGCGGGTCGTAGTCGGCACGATTCCGCTCAGGGTGAGAGCGGAACATCTCTCCCTTCGGTGTGCCGTAGAAAATGTCGTCGAAGCCACCAGCATTGCGTGCTTGTTGCAGATAAGGCACCACATTCTCTTCGCCCACGTATTGATTGAAGGCAGACGCAATGTCCTTGCGGATCGCTATCCAGTCGGCAATACCGGAGGTCGCCGCATTGGCGATACTTTCTGCACGGTCTTGTACACCTTGATGAGTTTGTTTGGCAAGTTGCTGGGCAGACAGCCAAGTCAAGACGCTGGCCATCAAAACAACGGCCGACAAACTAGCAATAATGAGTTTTTGTTTGAGTGATAACTTCATGATTCGCATTGAGTGAGTAAATAAACATCGCGCGCATTCTATAGGCAAAATGGCACCTATGCACGTGAATTAAATTTCGCTCATCAATTAGCTAAACTATTGTTATAACGATATATTTTTGACGCCAATTTTTAATCGATCAAAAAAGCCGAGGGGTTAACCTCGGCTTTCTTTATCAACGTAACAGAGTAAGATTACACTTGCTCGTCATCACCGTCATTCACATCCGGTGCGTCAGTTGGCGCGCTCACTTGTGCTAACTCATCTTGCTCAGCATCTTCGCCATCGAGGATGTCTGCTTGTTCGATTTCATCGATACGCTGTAATCCAACGACCGATTCATCTTCAGCGGTGCGGATCAGAGTCACACCTTGTGTGTTACGACCGACTTGGCTCACTTCCGCCACACGAGTACGTACCAGTGTACCGGCATCGGTGATCATCATCATCTCATCGCCTTCTTCTACTTGAACAGCGCCAACGACTGGGCCGTTACGTTCGGAGACTTTGATAGAGACAACACCTTGGGTCGCGCGACCTTTAATTGGGTATTCCGCCAATTCAGTACGCTTACCGTAGCCGTTTTGCGTCACGGTGAGGATATCGCCTTCGTTCGCAGGAACGATCAGTGACACCACTTGGTCATCATCCGCTAACTTCATACCGCGCACACCTGCTGCAGTACGGCCCATGGCACGGACTTTATCTTCACTAAAGCGCACCACTTTGCCCGCTTTAGAGAACAGCATAATGTCGCTTTCACCGGTAGTGATATCCACACCAATCAGTGAATCGTCATCACGCAAGTTCACTGCAATCAGACCATTTGAACGAACATTGGCAAATTGATCCAGTGACGTTTTCTTCACTGTACCATCGCCTGTCGCCATGAAGATGTATTTGTCTGCTGAAAACTCATCGACTGGCAAAATAGCCGTAATACGCTCTCCCTCTTCAAGAGGCAGAATATTAACGATTGGCTTACCACGCGCTGTGCGTGTCGCTTGAGGCAATTGGTACACCTTCAAACGGTAGGTCTTACCGCGAGTCGAGAAGCAGAGAATATTGTCATGCGTATTGGCGACAAGCAGACGCTCAATAAAGTCTTCTTCCTTCATCTTGGTGGCGCTCTTACCTTTACCACCACGACGCTGAGATTCGTAATCACTCAGTAGCTGATACTTCACATAGCCTTCGTGAGACAGGGTTACCACTACGTCTTCACGAGCAATCAGCTCTTCCATGTCGATGTCATGGGTAGCCGCTGTGATTTCTGTACGACGAGGATCGCCGTAACCATCACGTACCGCTTCTAACTCTTCACGGATGACTTCCATCAAGCGCTCAGTGCTAGCCAGGATGTGCATAAGCTCCGCGATTTCATCTAGAAGTGCTTTGTACTCATCAAGAATCTTCTCGTGCTCTAGACCGGTTAGACGGTGTAAACGAAGTTCTAGAATGGCTTGCGCTTGAGTTTCTGTTAGGTAGTACAGACCATCACGGATACCGTATTGATCTTCTAGCCATTCTGGACGTGCGGCATCAGTACCAGCACGCTCAAGCATTGATGCAACGTTACCCAAATCCCAACCACGCGATACCAAGCCCACTTTCGCTTCTGCTGGTGTTGGTGCGTTTTTGATCAGTTCAATAACTTCATCGATGTTTGCAAGCGCAAGGGATAGCGCTTCAAGGATATGCGCACGTTCACGTGCTTTGCGTAGTTCGAAGATAGTACGACGAGTGACCACTTCACGACGGTGGTCAACGAAGCACTTCAACATGTCTTTTAGGTTGAATAGCTGTGGCTGGCCGTTATTTAGAGCCACCATGTTGATACCGAAAGTCGTTTGCAGCTGAGTCTGTGCGTAGAGGTTGTTGAGCACCACTTCGCCTACTGCATCACGCTTACATTCAATCACAATGCGCATGCCGTCTTTATCAGACTCGTCACGCAGTGCACTGATGCCTTCCACTTTCTTATCTTTAACCAGCTCAGCAATCTTTTCGATAAGACGAGCTTTGTTCACTTGATAAGGAATTTCAGTGACAATAATGGTCTCTTTGCCATTCTTCTCTACTTCGATTTCCGCTTTAGAACGCATGTAGATCTTGCCGCGACCGGTTTTGTACGCGTCTACGATGCCTTTACGGCCACTGATAAGCGCCGCAGTTGGGAAATCAGGCCCCGGAATGTAGTCCATAAGCTCATCAATCGTGATTTCTTCATTATTGATGTAAGCCAGGCAGCCATCAATCACTTCACCTAGGTTGTGAGGCGGAATATTGGTGGCCATACCTACCGCGATACCAGAGGCACCGTTCACCAGTAGGTTAGGAATTTTTGTCGGCAGTACCGCAGGGATTTGCTCTGTGCCATCGTAGTTTGGCACGTAATCTACGGTTTCTTTGTCTAGGTCAGCGAGAAGTTCGTGGGCAATTTTTGCCATACGCACTTCGGTGTAACGCATTGCTGCTGCGGAGTCACCATCGATAGAACCAAAGTTACCTTGGCCATCAACAAGCATGTAGCGCAATGAAAACGGCTGAGCCATACGTACGATAGTATCGTACACAGCACTGTCACCATGAGGGTGATATTTACCGATAACGTCGCCAACAACACGGGCAGATTTTTTGTATGGTTTATTCCAATCATTACCTAGTACGTTCATCGCGAATAACACGCGGCGGTGTACAGGCTTTAGGCCATCACGCACATCTGGAAGAGCACGACCAACGATGACTGACATCGCATAGTCTAGGTAGGAACCTCGCAGCTCATCTTCAATGTTTACGGGCGTGATCTCTTTAGCTAGATCGCTCATAGAGCCATTATCCCTCTATTTATAGATCGTATGTACAATACGTTTAAGGTGCAAAAATATAACACACAAATCAACAGTTCGGCATTACTTTCCCTCTCGTTTTATCAGGTTGTGAGCTTGGTTGTGAATCAAACGCTGAGAAATTGCACACTCATGAATTATCTTGCTGATTAATGACTACTTTTTAGCCAGCCATACAGAAAAGTGCGCCCTTTCATGGTGCCAAGGAGATGATTGAGTATAATGTCGCCCAATAACCTAGGTATGGATACAGAGATGACTATGAGCCAATCACAAAACGTCGATCCAAAAGAGATAAAGAAATTCGAAGATATGGCATCACGTTGGTGGGATTTAGAAGGCGAGTTTAAGCCCCTTCATCAAATCAATCCCCTACGCCTACAATATGTGCTCGACAAGGCCAGTGGGCTGTTTGGCAAGCGTGTGTTGGATGTCGGTTGTGGCGGCGGCATCTTAGCTGAGAGCATGGCGAAAGAAGGCGCGGAAGTGACCGGTCTCGATATGGGCAAAGAGCCCCTTGAAGTCGCTCGCTTGCACGCCTTGGAAACCGGCACTCAGTTAACCTACATTCAGAGTACCATTGAAGACCATGCGCAAACCCATGCCCAAAGTTACGACGTTGTGACGTGTATGGAAATGCTTGAGCACGTTCCTGATCCTCTTTCCGTTGTGCAATCTTGTGCTCGCCTTGTCAAGCCAGGTGGTCACGTCTTCTTCTCGACACTTAACCGCAATATCAAGTCTTATCTTTTTGCGATTGTCGGTGCGGAGAAGCTCCTCAAAATCGTGCCGGAAGGCACCCACGAGCATGAGAAATTTATTCGCCCATCTGAGCTTATCAAGATGATTGATCAAACGGATCTTACTGAACTTGGCATTACCGGGCTGCACTACAATCCGCTCACTGATCGCTATCGATTAGGCACTAATGTTGACGTGAACTACATCGTCCACACCCAAAAACGTTGATCGACGACCCCCCTCAGCGCACAACATCTAGTGGTCATCTCCTAGGCGGTAGCACAAGTTCACCGCCTTTTTAGGTCGATTTTTGTGCACGTGATTCCATTTTAAACACATCAAAAAACGCAGAAAAAAATTAGCAAAGATCAAGGAATTTTTTTTTGTTTATGGTTACTTCTAAACCGATTCCAAAACGGTAATTTTGTACAATCTTGTTTGCCCTTTCCTCATCGGTTAGTAGTCACTTACTGTTTTTTCTATTTTTGTCAGTTATCCACAAGTCATCCCAAAACTGTAACTTGAAAACCGTCTTCGATAGCTCTATCTTGTAACCCGCACATCGATGCACCCCTATATATTGTGTTTGTACTACAATGTATAGAATGATTTTGATCACAAAGCTGGAATCAATTTTACAAGAATTACATATAAACACGGCTTTAATCAGTTTTGTTAGGGAAATGAAGCAGAATGAACCAACAACTCACCGTTACTAAACGTAATGGCAGCAAAGAAAACATTGATCTGGACAAGATCCACAGAGTGATTACCTGGGCAGCAGAAGGCCTTGATAATGTCTCTGTGTCGCAGGTAGAACTTCGCGCTCACATCCAGTTCTACGATGGCATCACCACTTCTGATATCCATGAGACCATCATCAAGTCAGCCGCTGATCTTATCTCAGAAGAGACGCCAGATTATCAATACCTCGCCGCTCGCTTAGCCGTCTTCCATCTGCGTAAGAAAGCGTACGGTCAATATGAGCCACCAACGCTGTACAACCACGTTGCGCGTCTTGTCGATATGGGTAAATACGACCAGCACATCCTAGAGGACTACACTAAGTCTGAGCTAGATGAGCTTGATGCTTACATCGACCACCGCCGCGATCTCGACTTCTCTTATGCCGCTGTGAAACAGCTGGAAGGTAAGTATTTCGTTCAAAACCGTGTGACAGGGGAAATTTACGAGAGCGCTCAATTCTTGTACATCCTTGTGGCAGCGTGCTTGTTCGCAAACTACCCGAAAGAGACGCGCCTTGACTACATCAAGCGATTCTACGATGCGACGTCGACATTTAAGATTTCTCTGCCTACGCCAATCATGTCGGGTGTACGTACCCCAACGCGTCAATTTAGTTCATGCGTACTGATTGAGTGTGGCGACAGCCTTGATTCGATCAACGCAACCGCAAGCTCCATCGTGCGTTACGTATCACAACGTGCCGGTATTGGCATCAATGCAGGTCGAATCCGTGCTCTGGGTTCAGAGATCCGCGGCGGTGAAGCGTTCCACACTGGCTGTATCCCGTTCTATAAATACTTCCAAACCGCCGTCAAATGCTGTTCTCAAGGTGGCGTTCGTGGCGGCGCAGCAACCGTCTTCTATCCAATTTGGCACCGCGAATCTCAGACACTGATGGTGCTAAAGAACAACCGCGGTGTCGAAGAGAACCGTGTTCGTCACATGGACTATGGCGTTCAGCTTAACCGCTTGATGTACCAACGCTTGGTTCAAGGTGGCAACATCACCCTATTCTCTCCTTCTGATGTCCCTGGGTTGTACGATGCCTTCTTCGAAGATCAGGATAAGTTCGAACGTTTGTACGTTAAGTACGAAAACGATCCATCGATTAAAAAAGAAACGGTGAAAGCCATCGAGATGTTCTCTATCTTGATGCAAGAGCGCGCATCCACAGGCCGTATTTACATTCAGAACGTCGACCACTGTAATACGCACAGTCCTTTTGACGCCAGCGTTGCGCCGGTTCGCCAATCGAACCTGTGTCTTGAAATCGCCTTGCCGACCAAGCCACTGAGCAATGTTGAAGATGATTCTGGCGAAATCGCCCTCTGCACGCTTTCTGCTTTCAACTTGGGTGCTATCCAGTCACTGGATGACTTCGAAGAGTTGTCTGACTTGGTCGTGCGTGCACTTGATGCACTGCTTGATTACCAAGACTACCCATTACCAGCGGCGTATAAGTCCACCATGAACCGCCGTACACTCGGTGTGGGCGTCATTAACTACGCTTACTACCTCGCGAAAAATGGCGTGAAATACTCGGATGGCAGCGCCAACGGACTGACGCACCGCACTTTTGAAGCGATGCAGTACTATCTACTTAAGGCGTCCGTTGCACTGGCGAAAGAACAAGGCAAATGCCCATCGTTCCACGAGACCAACTACGCGAAAGGCCTCATGCCTATCGATACGTACAAGAAAGACGTGGACTTAGTGTGTGATGAACCTCTGCACTACGACTGGGATGGCCTACGTGAAGAGATCATGACCCACGGTCTGCGCAACTCAACATTAACCGCGTTGATGCCTTCTGAGACCTCATCTCAGATCTCTAACGCCACCAACGGTATTGAGCCACCGCGTGGTTATGTCTCTGTCAAAGCCTCTAAAGACGGCATCTTGAAACAAGTGGTGCCTGACTTTACTGCGCTTAAGAACAACTACGAACTGCTTTGGAATATTGGTTCAAACGACGGTTACTTGCACCTAGTGGGCATCATGCAGAAATTCGTTGACCAAGCGATTTCCGCGAACACTAACTATGACCCAAGCCGTTTTGAAAGTGGCAAAGTGCCAATGAAGAAACTGCTGCAAGACCTTCTGACTGCGTACAAATACGGCGTTAAAACCTTGTACTACCACAACACGCGTGATGGCGCGAGCGACGACCAAAAAGACGCCGTTCAGCCGCAAGACGACGATTGTGCAGGCGGTGGTTGTAAGATCTAACGCTTACTAGGATTTGCAACGTTTAACCAAATTAATGCCCCGAGTCTCGGGGCATAAAAGGAATTGAGGCATCATGGCTTACAGTACTTTTAACCGAACTAAAAATGATCAACTCAAAGAGCCTATGTTCTTGGGCCAATCTGTCAACGTCGCTCGCTACGACCAACAGAAATTTGAGATATTTGAAAAACTGATCGAAAAACAGCTTTCTTTCTTTTGGCGTCCAGAAGAAGTCGACGTGTCGAGTGACCGCATCGACTACAACAAACTGCCAGAGCATGAAAAACACATTTTCATCTCCAACCTGAAATACCAAACGCTACTTGACTCGATCCAAGGTCGCAGCCCTAACGTCGCGCTGTTGCCTTTGGTCTCTTTGCCAGAAGTCGAAACGTGGATCGAGACTTGGTCGTTCTCTGAAACGATTCACTCACGCTCTTACACGCACATCATTCGTAACATCGTGAATGATCCAGGTCTCGTGTTTGATGACATCGTTGAAAACGAGCACATCTTGAAGCGTGCGGACGACATCTCACGCTACTACGATGATTTGATTCAGATGACCAACGACTATCACCGTTTTGGTGAAGGTACTCATCAAATCAAAGGCGAAGAAGTCACGGTTTCTCTGCACAATTTGAAGAAGCAACTTTACCTCTGCTTGATGTCTGTCAACGCATTGGAAGCCATTCGCTTCTACGTCAGCTTTGCATGTTCTTTTGCGTTTGCAGAACGTGAACTGATGGAAGGTAACGCAAAAATCATTAAGTTGATTGCCCGTGATGAAGCGCTCCATTTGACTGGCACACAACATATGATCAACTTGCTTCGCAACGGTCAAGATGACTTCTCATTCATGCAGATCGCAGAAGAGTGTAAGCAAGAATGCTTCGATCTGTTTAAAGCTGCGGCGGAACAAGAGAAAGAGTGGGCTGAGTACCTGTTTAAAGACGGTTCTATGATCGGCTTGAACAAAGACATCCTCTGCCAATACGTTGAGTACATTACTAACATTCGTATGCAAGCTGTCGGACTGAGCGCCGCTTATCCAAATGCGACATCGAACCCGATCCCTTGGATCAACGCTTGGTTATCATCAGATAATGTCCAAGTCGCACCGCAAGAAGCGGAGATCTCATCGTACCTTGTCGGTCAGATTGACAGCGACGTACGTGCTGATGACTTCAAGGACTTCGAACTGTAATGCCAAGTATCAAAATCAACGCGATTACCACCATCCAATCCAATTCATCCAACACGATATTGGAGACGATGGAACAGGCCGGACTGGAACCTGAATATAACTGTCGAGATGGACACTGTGGAGCGTGCCGCTGCACCTTGGTCTCAGGCGAGGTGGAATACGTTGGTTTTGCGATGGCTTATACACAGGGTGATGAAATTTTGCCTTGTATATGCAGAGCAAAGTCGGATGTGGAAGTGGCTGACGTCAATTATCGCCTTAAGGAAAAACGCGCTTAACAGCGATTGGTGAGCGCATACCGATTGACATCATCCCAACAACATTAAGGCCAGCGTCATGCTGGCCTTACTCTTTTCTGCTGTTATCAATTTTGACACTTCATATCCAATCTTCAACAGCCGAAACTGAATCACTGAAAAGACCAGAGCAACCCAGAGAGCTATCGAGATTGAGGTTACATCTGAAGACGAATACCGGACAAAAACTCATCGGCGGTCATCATGGAGACGGGTTTGTCACCAATCTGTCTTCCGTCATCATCAAACAGTGAAAGTCGATAGCCCAAACTCTCTCTAGGTGTGAGCTCTTCTGGGGCGTTGAGCCACATAGAAATCACATCGTGATGCTCATCGCTGAGCGCTTCACCAAGAAATACTTTCTGGCTCGCCACTTGATACCAGATAAGGATCTTCGATTGATTAAACATGTCACTCTCCTTTGCAACACCCTGCCGAATTTCCAGTTTACGATCAATTTTGTTAAATGCACGTTGCAAAAGTAAGACAAACAGCGCTTCTATTGAAAATCATCCGTTTAACCATTAGAACGATTTCTTCTAAAAAATTTAATTCTGAGGGAGTAGAAAATAAACTTATTTTTCAGCAGGATAAGGAGAAATAACACAGCGAGTCATTTGACAGACTCACTGTTATTGGCTAGCTCTCAAGCGCATTTCGTGGCACGAACAGCTCTTTTTCACGAGATAACGAGCTGTATTTCGCAAACAGGGGCTTCGCTGACAAATAGCGTCTGAGCATATCCGCAGCCGTGGTCGTAATGATCGTAATTTGATCCTGACGGCCATATTGGCGATTGAACTTCATCGTCTGCCCCCATTCACCTTCGGGGGTAGAGAGCGCGAGGGAGAATACTCCCTCTATGACCTTGCCCGTCACGATGGCGACATCCGTCGCGCATTTCTCGCGAGTCGCTCCCGCCAAGGCAAACGCCGCCGCTAATGAATCCTCTTTTTGCTCGCCCACCGAGACCGCATGACCAATCACCCAGCCATGACCACAGTATTGCGCTGCCTCGGGCTCAGCGTGCAACCACTGAGATAGCGCGCCAAACGTCGATTGCTCGGCGGTCGCGATCGATGATTTGCGCTCTTCGATTAAAAACGCGACATGCTTTTGCATGGTTTCATCTACCGACACCACACTGGGTTCAATGAGATTAAAGATCAGTTGCAGTAACTTAACCCGTGTCTCTAGCTCTCCTTTAGGGCCAAAGAGTTTGACCTCAATAAAAGGCAGGTAAGAACGATAACCCAGAGTATACCCCTCTGGTAATGCCACCTTATCGAGCGTGTCAGACAACGCCGATTCGGACGTGCCAAACGTATAGAGTCGACTGCATTCGTACCCCTGCACTTGAGGGTGCTGCTGTTTTAAATCAGGCAAGATTTGTTCTTTGACCATGCGCTTAAATTCACTCGGCACACCCGGTGTAAAATAAAACACGCAGTCATTGATCACGACCTTAAACCCACACGCCGTGCCGATAGGATTGTCGAGTAAGACACTGCCTTTAGGTAACATCGCTTGCTTGCGGTTACTTTCGGGCATTGCCATGTTGCGGGCAGCAAAAAAGGCCGTCAACTTATCAAGCCACTCGGGATACAGCACAAGCTCCACTTCTGCGGCCAACGAAGCTGCGTGCGCGCTTAAATCATCGCTGGTTGGTCCGAGGCCGCCATTAACCACCACCACGTCATAGTTAAAGCTCAACATCAACAGCTCTTCCACTAGGGCACTTTCTTCATCACCAACGGTAGAACGTTTAGCTAATGAAAATCCGTGTGTAAAGAACTGCTCAGACAGCCAAGCGGCATTGGTGTCGACGATATCTCCGTGGAGCACTTCTTCCCCAGTACTTAACATGGCAATTTTTAACATATGAATTCCTTTATTTGGTTGCTTCAGCGCGTGAAGCTTATCTTTTTTGTTATCGCTCTATAGTGACAGACATTACTAATATCACCTAGTTTCTTATTTATGACATTTACTGGTTTGCATTCTCTCCTCTATAAGGGATAATTGTGAGCGCGATCAATATAACAACCCTTTGGAGTTCATGTGTTTAGAAAAAGCGTGGGTGCACTATTATTAACGGCGTCGTCTTATGCCGCAGCAGGAAGCCAACATGATATTCAGCCGATAGAGTTGAGTTATATCCCTGCCAAGCCCCATACCTTCTACGCGCACTCATACCAATACCAAAGCGGTGATCCTTTTACCTTAAGTCTGAGCGCAAATGAGCTTGAGCTCTCTGAGCCTCCTCGCCCACGCTATCTTACGGTGCAAAGTGAGAAAGACTGGGATTACTTGATGGGCCAAACCTACACCATTTTAGGCCTCAGTGTCGCCACTGTCGGCCTGATGACTCTACTGCCTGAGTCCATCACTAAGTGGGATGAAGAGAGTCGTGACCTGAGTAATTTGGGTAAGAAGTGGAAAGACAACGTCTCTGATGGTCCAGTTTGGGATCGTGACGAGCATTTTCTCAATTACGTCATGCACCCCTATTTTGGGGGTGTCTACTACACTGCGGCGCGTCACGCTGGATTCAATGAGTTTGAGTCCTTCCTCTATTCCGCTACGATGTCAGCGTTTTTCTGGGAGTACGGGGTGGAAGCTTTTGCGGAAGTGCCCTCTTGGCAAGATCTGTTCATCACCCCATTCTTTGGCGCCGTAGTCGGTGAGATGATGTTTGAAGCAGAACAAAGTATCATCGCCGATGGCGGTGAAGTGTTCGGCTCCCAAGGCATGGGGGACGTAACACTGTTTTTCTTGAACCCCGTTGGCCACATTCACGGCTGGGTGACTGACGCCTGGGGCGGCAGCGCAGAGTGGCAGTACGTGAGCAATCCGTGGTTTGGTAACCAAGAGGCCGCGACGTTTGCCCTCAATTCAGGCGCAACCTATGACCCCGTCTTTTACGGTTTTGAGCTTAAAGTGACGTTTTAAACCCAACGTCTCGTGTTTACGCTTCTTCATCGAGCGACGCCATGCGTCGCTTTTTTGTGTCAGAAGTACCAATATTCTCAATTTCAACAATGTATTAGCTTGAAAAATTGACCTAAGTCAAACCTCAACTTTACCGCGATCCTACACTGAAATGAGACGATATGTTTTCGTCCAAGAACGCAGGAGGCACTTATGACTCATACATTTATTGTCAATTTTGTTGGTAAAGCGACGCCAACCACAATCAAAAACCTCGCGGCCATTACCCATGAGAACGGCGGTAAATGGCTGATTAGCAAAGTGAACTTTATTGAGGATCAAGTCGCGGCCGTGATCAAAGTCGATGTCCCGGCGGAGAACGTAGACACCGTCAAAGCCGCATTCCAATCTTATGATGAGTTGTTGGTGCAAATTGTCGACTCAGACACTGCGGCTCATGCCTCGGATGCTATTTATCAAGTCCGTTTAGACGCTAACGATCGCAACGGCATCGTTAATGAGATCACTCACGTACTGGATGGTCAAGGCATTAATATTCTCGACATGGATTGCCAGCGAGTCTTTATTGCGGGCGGTGGCGGAGTGAGCTCGAGTTTGTTCACCGCCAACATGGCAATTCGATTGCCACAGGAGATCAGCATTGACGATGTGGCCAACGAACTCGAATCGCTGAGTGAAGATACGCGCGTCATGGTCGAGTCCTAATTGGACTTTCAACGCCTCTATTAATAGAAAAGCCCCGTTTGGGGCTTTTTAGATCGAATGAGTTAGTGTCAGTGAAATGGTTACTTATAACCACCCTCAACGATAGGTGGCTCTAGGCCTAGCTTGACATAATTTCGCCAAATCGCCTGTTCAGGTAAACTGATAAAACCATAGCGATTGAGCACCGATTGATGCTCTTGGCTCAGTGCCAACTCGATAAACTGCTTTTCTGACGGTGAAAAGTAATTTCGATGTGGTGGCAGGTCGAGATACAAGTAATAAACACTCGACAGCGGATAACGGCCCGACAAGATGGTTTCTTTATTCACATCGTAACGATCACCTCGGTCATCGACGACCGACAAGATATTCGCCTCTTGCCAACGTTTGGAATAGGTCACATACGCTAGCGCTTGCTCGTTATCATCCAGCGCCTCTTCAAGCCCTTCTTCATCCGCGACAAACTGCGTCGCCGCATAGGTGCCCTCTTTGCACGTGACCCACTCGTGGAAAGTATGATGGAGTTTTAAACCTTCATCCACCGCAAAGGGCAGCATCAGCGGCGTTTCTGCTTCTTTGCCCCACGTTGACCAGCGCGTAGGCAGGACATCGTCGTTACAACCAAAAACGTCACGGAGCTGTTGCAATGTCACCTCTTGGTTTGGGTTCTCTTCGTTGGCTAATACGGCCACCACATCAGCGGTAAAGTAAAGCTCGGTCGGACGATACCCGGTGAGCTTTTCAAATTTGGCCACTTCTAAGTCCGTCCAACGACGAGCGCTCACACCGACCCTAACTTCTCGGCTAAGCATAGCGGCAGGAATATTTTCTCGGCTAAGAATGTCCAACTGCTCAAAGTTGCCATCCGTTAGTGCACCGATGAGAGAGACCATATGACTGTCCACCGCCACTGCGGTGATCGAGTCTTGCGCCGATGCGTTAGAGACCATACTCCAAGGCATAATAAACAACGCCGTCGACATCAGTGGCAAAAGTTTACTGTTCATTTTTCACCTCTGCGTTGCTTTTGGGTGTTAATTGTTGCTCGGAGCTGAAAATCGTCCACGTTGGCTTTACGCTCATGACGTCGGTCATGACGACGGCAATGGCACGGCGTTTACGCGCATGCAGATACTGAGTCAATGCCGTCACTTGGGTGAACTCCTGCTCTGAAATACGGTTGGGGTCGATGCCTTGTCGCTCAAGCATCAAACGTATGGTGTAGGTACGACGCTTAGCCAGAGCCTGGTTGTACGCCAAGCTCGCTTCAGGACTGGTATCACCGAGCAATATTACCGACGCATCGGGGTGCGCATCAAGCAGTTGCGTAAGCTGCTCAAGGGGCGCCTGATGTTCCGGCGTTTCTTGGTGCTTGTCCATGTCGAAGAAGAAACTGATCACGTTGGCTTTTTCTTCAATTTGCCACTGCGTACAACCTTGTCTGTCGACAGCCACATTGTCCGGCGTCAATGCACACAAATCACGCTGATTGATCACGCCGTCGCGATCGTCATCGGTCAGATCATCAATTTGGTGACGCGTCGTTTCAATATTTGGCTCTTGCGCACAAGCGGTCAGCAGCACAAGCGAAAGGGGTAACCACTTCATCATTGTTTCTCCTCCCCTTGCCACTCTTCTGGATGTTCGACTCGAAGCGCATAAGTGAGAATACCCATCGCATTAAACAGTCGGTATGCGGCTAAGGTATGATCGTATTTAGCAGAAACATAATTTTTTCTCGCCAAGAACACTTCCACTTTGGCATCCAACACATCCAGCAAACTGCGGCGACCCACGTTAAACTGCTGGATATAACCAAGCTCTGCGATTTTCACTGCATCCACGTTTTGTTGCAGTAACATCATCTGTTTCTCTAACATGTCGTAGGCATTCCAAGCCAGTTGCGTGCCCTCTTCGACTTCACGTTCAGTGCGCAAGCGGATGGCGCGAGCCTCTTCTACGCGCCAAGCGGAAGACTCAACACTCGCATCGGTGGCAAAGCCATTGAAAATATCGTAATCCATCGTCAGCATGATGCGCGCATCTTCATCTGGCCCTTCAGCGTTGCTGACGTTGTCATTCTTGTTGGCATGTAACTCAAGCTTGATCTCTGGGTAATAACCGCCTTTTTCTCGGCGGACCTCTTTACGCGCGGCATCCAAATCCAATACCGCCGCCTTAATTTCGGGGTGATTGTCGATGGCCTGCGTTTTCGCTACCTCCGCACTGCTCGGCAGCAGCGCGTCATCAAACACAGGATCGACCAAGTCCGTAGGCATTTTGCCCACCAAGCGTAAATACTGAGTCTGAAGATCGACGAGATTGTTCTGCGAAGCAATGAGAGAAGATTGAGACGTGGCGACACGCGCTGAAATCTGCGCTAAATCGGAATTGCTGCTCAACCCTTTTTGCGTTTTGTCCAATACATTTTGGTAGATCTCTTGGTGCTCTCGAACATTGCGCTCTGCAAGCTCAAGTAAGGTTTGCGCTTTCAGCAGTTCCAAGTAAATACGCACAATGTCGAGTGATACGTTTTCTGCCCTTGAGATTAACGTTAGGCGCTCTGCTTCTGCCTCATACCCTAAACGAGCCACATTTGAACTGGTGCTAAAACCATCAAACAGCAATTGAGAGATTTTTAGGCCAATTTCGGTGCGCGTTAAGCCTCTATCATCTGGATCAATGTATGAGCCACTGTTGTAACGCGTCTCCTCATAACCGGCTGCAGCATAAAGGTTGGCCTGTGGAAGCTGAAGTCCACTTGCGGCATCACCATCACGCACTACAGACTGATAGCGGGAATACTGAGCCAACAACTCTGGGCTGTAATCGATGGCAAACGCCACCGACTCTTCCAGAGAAATGGCGTGCGCTGAACTCGACAGCAACACGCCTAACAATAGCGATTTGGAACGCATTATCTATCCTTATGTTTATTATCGTTCTCGAAGAGCATTCTCTTTTGCTCTCAAAATAGGTTTTAGCCAATAACTCAGGACGGTTTTTTCCCCCGTCAAGATATCCACGGCCACCTGCATGCCCGGAATAATGGTAAATTGCGACACCTTTTCGTTGTCATCCAACGTGATGTGAGCACGGTAGTAGGCATTGCCCTCTTCCGTTTGCAGGGCGTCAGCACTGACATAGGTGACTTTGCCTGCTAATCCACCATAAATGACAAAATCGTAGGCACTGAATTTCACTGTCGCAGCAAGGCCGCTGCGCACAAAAGCAATGTCTTGCGGCGAGATCCTCGCTTCAACTATCAAGGTGCTGTTTTCAGGAATCAACTCCATGATCGGCTCGCCGGGTCTCACCACACCACCAATAGTGCGAACAAAGACTTCTTTGACTCGTCCATCAACTGGCGAGACAAGCTGCGTGCGATTAAGTTGATCCGCTATCGCCTGTTGACTCTCTTGCAGTTGAGCCAGTTTAGTGGCGACTTCATTCAGTTGTCCTTGCGCTTTAGCGCGAAAATCGAGCGCCGTGCTTCGCCTATCGGCAATCGCTTCGGCGTAGGCGGCTTTTTGCTTTTGCGCCATCACTTGTGAGCTGGCGATGTCACCTTGTAGCTTGACGTAATCGCGATTGAGCTTGAGCAGTTCAACTTCCGCGACTGCGCCACTGGCAACGACGTCACGTAACATGTCGCGCTCTTGCGTGACAATGGCCAGACTGCTTTGCAATGTTTTGATGGCATTCAAGGTATCGTTGTAGGCTTGGGCTTGCTGCTCTATGCGCAGCGTCGACTCCTCAAGCTCTGCATTGAGCTGGCCGATACGCTCCAAGTAGTTCGCGCGTTCATTAAATAGTGCGTTATGGCTGCCCTCTTCTAACACAAAGGGCGCGGTGACCACGTTGACCTGCTCACGCCAGTCAACTTGCGAGCTTTGTACTTGAACACTCAGCAATTCGGCTTCCAGCCGCTGCTTTTGTGCTAGCAAAGATTGCGCTTGCTGAGCCGACTCTTGAAAGCTCGCTTTAAAACGCGTGTCGTCTAAAATCGCTATGGGCTGACCAAGCTCAACGCGCTCACCTTGAGTGACGAGCACTTGTTTTACCAAGCCCCCTTCTAGGCTTTGTATCGTCTGGACAGAAAGGCTCGGTACCACTTTTCCTTCGCCCACCACCACCTCTTCCAGTTTGGCCCACGTGGCCCACACGATGATGGCAACAATGAGCGCACCACTTACCCAAATCAAGCGACGTGAGCGATAGGCTAGATGCGCGTTGTTCCACGCGGTGCTACTCATGCTTGCCTCCTTTGACCACTGAGACAGAGCGGACACGCTTTTTGTTGGTCTCTTTACGCGCATGCAAGATCTCTGCGGGTGAACCATCTGCAACGATCTGCCCCTGATGAACCACCAAAATACGGTCGCACAAGGAGAGGAAGGAGTGTTTGTGCGAGCTAATGAACATCGTTTTGTCACGCGGCAACGACTGCAAACTATGGAATAAACGCGCCTCTGCATCGCTATCTAAGGAAGCGGTCGGTTCATCTAAAATCAATAAACTTGAGTTGCGATAAAACGCACGCGCCAACGCCACCGCTTGACGTTGACCGCCGGATAAAAAACGTCCGCCTTCACCCACTTGGGTCTCCAACCCGTTACTCATACGATCGAGATAGGCACCCAATCCCGAAAGCTGTATCGCCTGCGCTAACTTTTTCTGATCGACCTCGTTCGCGCCCAAGGTGATATTGTCTATCACTGTGCCATAGAGCAGTTGTGGGTTTTGTCCCACCCAGCCGGTGTGATGACGAATGGAGGCACTCGGCCAAAGTTGGCTATCAATCTCATCGTAAAAGACGCGTCCTTGGGTTGGATTGGCCTGCTTGGCGATAATGGCAAGTAACGTAGACTTTCCCGCGCCCGCAGCGCCAATAATCCCAACACGCTCACCGGCGGGAATAGCAATACTTACGCTCTCTAAACAAGGTGTGGGAGTTTGAGGGTATTGGTAACTCACCTTGTCTAAACGCACGCCACCTTGGAACTGGCCTTGGGACAATTTACTGCTTTCTTGATCTTCTTGAGGCAAATCGATGATAGCGTTAAGCCCTTCGATAGCGGTCTTAGTTTGCTGATAACGCAGCATGAGAAGAGAGAGTTGATTGATGCTGCCCGCCGCTCGGCCGCTGAGCATCACAATTGCAATCAACCCGCCCATACTGAGCAAGCCCTCAGAAATCTGATAGACACCAAACACGATGAGGCAAATGGTGACGATTTGCTGACTCGATTGAATTGAGTGCGCCACTAAGTTGGAATAATGACGAGAACGATTTTGCCAGTCGGACAAGGACGCGACCGTCTGCTCCCAGCGCTTTTGTATCGTCCCTTGTGCGTTATTCTGTTTGATTTCAGGCAACGAACTTAAGCAATCAAACAGTTGCGCTTGACGCTGGCTCGACAGCGCTGCCGTCTCCTGTTGGGTTTGTTCTATCTTGCCTTTCATCGCGACCGACAATCCGATCAGCACCAGCATCACAGTGACAGGAATCAACATCATCGCGCCACCTAGCCAGCCGATAAGGAGCAAAAACAGCAGGGTAAAAGGCAGATCAATCAAGGTAACTAGCGATATGGAGGTAAAGAAGTCACGGACACTATCAAAATCTTGAAGTTGGCGAGAAAACGCCCCGATCGATTGCGGACGGTTTTCTAGCTTCATCCCCAATACTTTACCAAGCAAGATGGCAGACAGCTTATTATCCAGATAACGCCCAGCGACATCCGTCACTGAGCTTCGCGCCTCGCGCAGCAACCAGTCGAAAACAATCACGACACAGACCCCAACCACCAACACCCACAAGGTACTAAAGGCTTGATTGGGCACCACTCGATCATACACATTCATCGTGAACAGCGGGACAACCAGAGCGAGCACGTTGATAAGTAAAGACGCTACGAGCAGATCTCGATACCAAGGCTTCACCTCTTTGACCACGTTCCATAGCCAATGCCCTTGGGAACGAGGCTGCGAGTTTTCGATTCTCTCGTCATAGTGTGCTTGAACGTCAATGCGCCACAGGTTAGGCTCTGAGCACCGCTTGATCTCTTCGGCGCTCATGGTCTTCTCGCCCTCTGCCGACCACAGCTGATAGCCTTGCTCATCGTGCTTGGTGACGATATAGGGTTGATTACTGTGTTTATCCACCAGCAAGAGGGGTAAGGATTGTGGCGTGATCTCTGACAGTGGCAACGGCGTCGCGTATAGCTGTGCCCGTTCCAACGCACGGAAAAAGAGCTGATGATCCAAGCTACCGTGTTCAGACAGCGGCAACCCCGTCAGCAACAAATCCTTGTGGCAACGTTTATCAAAGTGGTTTACCCACCACTCAAGGGCTGCATACCAAGGGTCTAACGCCCCGTTTTGTTCCATAGCCTTCTTTCCCATCTTTTACTGCACGATGAGGTTTTGATCATCAATCATTTTTTGCAGAATCTCGGCTTCCCCGCTCACACTCGGCGCGAAGTCGTTCAGACTCACACCCGCAATACGCACGGATTGCTGAACTGTGCTGCCATCTGGTGTCACCTCAATCAAGACATCCCCGCCGTCATCTCGAATATCAAGTTGTTGCGCCGCACTATCGCCGTCGGTCACGCCAGTTAAAATCGCACTTAAGTCGATGGCATCGCTATCGGCGCTGTATTCAAAATCCGTAATCGTATCGGTGCCGCTACTTTGACCAATCACAAATCGGTCATTAACGCCATCAGTACCCGTCAACGTGGTTGAGACAACGCTTGGGTCTTGCAAACTGATGTCAATAACTTGCGCGACACCACTTGCTGAATCGGAACCTATGCTGGCCACCGGCTCAATCGACAACTGAAAATCGCTGGCTCCATCGTAGCCGCCAACAATCGATAAATCAGCGATGTCCTCCATCGCAACGGTGTACTTACCGTTTTGACTAGTACCCGCGCTTAACACTAGGCCACTCGGTAAGCCAGAGATGATCACGCTGCCCGTTTCATTATCGGCTGGATTGATAAGTTCAAGACTCAGCCCCAATGGTATGGTGCCATCGGCATCGGCGACAATGGTGTCATAATCCACAGTCAGATTGGGCGCATCAGGCTCCGGCGTAATGGTTAATGTTAAACTCTCCTCGGTCGCCTCGCCCAGATCATCGGCAAGCTCACCCAACACGATCGCTTGATCATAGCTCGACACAGAAATCGTCACGTCGAACTCTCCAAAAGCATCACCCGGGAAGAAAGTGACGTTGTTAATTTCGCTCGCTTTAACCTGTACAGTCGCGATCGCTCGGCCATCGCCTGTCGACAAAAACACCGAGGTTTGCAATCCCACTTTTATCCGATCTAAGCCCGTAAACGCACTAGCGTCAGAAGTCGGTTCAATAATAAAACTGAGTAGTAGGTACTCATCACTGTTGGTCTCAAAACTCGAGGCATTGAGTGTAATCTCCACACCGGTGTTTTCCTCACTCGTCAAGCTATCAGCAAGGTCGACCAACTCTACACGGTCACCTACCGGCAATACACCGACAATGAATTCAGAGCTGGTGAAATTGACATCACTGTTTTCAAGTTCTTGGGTGATCGCTTCCAAGGAGAGAGGCATATCACCACTGAAGTCACGTGGCGGAAGAATGTACACATCGCTCAAGCGAGCACTGTCTAACTGCCACTCATAGGTGTTGCTGCCGTTAAAAGTGCCGCCATCAGGACCATTGTTTGGTGCAAGCTCGTAACTGTCTCCCACTTTGTAAACTACAACCGCACCATCAGGGACACCTTTTAAACTCAAAGAGAGGCTTTCCGATCCGTCTTGATCGATCAGCACCGCTCTCATGGAGCCGAGAGAAATATAGCTGTCTTCGTCACCAGTTACGTTCTCTGTCACAAGATTCGCTTCATCAGCGACAGCTTCAACATTGACGGTGACTGTGGTGGATTTATCTTGTGTGTCAGTTTCGGCGATGTCACTCGCTTCGTCGGTGATGTTGGCAGTGAAGGTCATCACGACGTCTCCACTGTAATGCGCTGGCGGTACCAACTCGACTTCATTTAATCGAGCAGGCTGCAAAATAGCCCACGTTCCATCGCCGTTGTCTTGCAACACATCCTCAGGTCCAGACAGCGTCGCACCGGCAGTCAAGGTCACGGTTAAGCTATTGACTGTCTCTTTACCCGTTGCTTCGGCGCCCTCGCCAGTGATCGTCTGGCTGTCTTCAATGCTATCGCCAAGAATGAGCGATAGGTTGAGGTCACTGACCGCATCCTCTTGAATCGTGTAAGTATCAGCCATGACCGCAATGTCATCGACCACGGGCGTAATCTTGATAGTAATGGTTTGGTCAGTGGTCACCGAGGTGCCATTACAGGCTGAGGTTTCTATGGTTTGAACGGTAAAAGTAAGGATGCCCGCATAGTCTTCATCGATACCGGTCAAGACTAAACTGTCCAGCGCCGAAGCAGTAATGGAATAGCCAATCACGTTCCCCAGACGATCATACTCGACAGTGACACCACTGCCCTGAATCTCAACGCCTTCGGGCAGTGAATCGGCCGGCACAAAGAACGAGATGACGTTGTCAGGATCGCTAGCAACATCACTATTGAGTAGCCCTGAGAGATCGATGTTGTCGCCTTCCGGTTGCGTAATATCGCCTGACTGAATATCACCGGGCGTTCCGACTGGATCGCATGTTCCGCTGCCATCATGACCGGTGATCTGCAGTTCAAAACTGGTATCGATAAAGCGGTCATCGCTGCCGTCAAGCACGCGCGCGCGAACCACGATATCCAACACAGGGGTGTTTTGTGCGCTGGAGATAGTCGCACCATTTAGAATTTGTGTCACGCTCTCCTGGAAGCTGTCACTAGTCAAACCCGCTGCTGGAATCAGCCAATTACCATCACCGTCTTGGCTGGCACCATTAGGATGCGTCACAATCAAGGTGTAGCCATCCGGAACGACGAGCAAAATGTAATCGAGGTATTCTGAGCCATCGAGATCTTCGTCAATGAAAATGACCGCATCAGAGATATCCACCGCGGAGCCATCATCACTGCTGTACAATTTGCCGGAGCTTTCAAGACGCGTATCCAGCTCGACTTTTGCACTCACATTGACACTCAGCGAACCGTCAAGCCAGCGGACATCGGTCGCGCTTTCGCTAGAGGTATCCGTCACTTGGTATTTAATGCCCACACTGAACACGCCACTTAAGTCTTCGCTGGCCAGCACGCTCAAACGGCCACTGGCTAATAAACTGTCGAGGGTTGGCGTCTCGCCATCCAATAAGGTGCTCAAATCGAGGCCGCTTCCAATCTCAATGGGCGCACCATCAAAGTAGAGGGTAAGGTCATTATCTAGTGACGTAATAACGTAACCGGTTAAGGTCTCGCTGCCATCCTGATCGGCATTGATGGACGGCTGAAGCGATAGTGAAATCAATCGGTCTTCGACCCCTTGGGTCGCAATCACTTGGCCATCGGCTTGATCCACCTGAGGCAACACCTCAATCTCGACGGTCATTGGGAACTCGCCGGCATCACCGTCAGGCTCGGTCGACACCGCAATCACCGACAAGGTGAGCTGGCCACTGAAATCTTTAACTGGTTTGAGATAGAGCGACGCTAAATCGTCATTACTGACCTGATATACAGGACCTGTGGTGTCATCGATATACGCGATGGTTAACGCAACAGGGTTTCCAGAAGCATCAACTAACTGGGTACCTTCTGGAATATTGGTGAGTAGAATATTGATCGCTTCTGAGACATCGTCGTCACTGGTTTGGACAATAAAATCGAGTGCGATTAACGCATCTTCCAACATGTCCGCTTGATTGCTGATCACCTTGTTCTCAGCGTCATACTGCCAATGCCCTTGGCCGCCATCGATGACCGTCGGCTCATCCACCACGCCTTTGAGGTAAATTTGAATCGTTTCAGTGTTGCTTGACGCTTCAGAGTTCTCTGGAATCAAGCCATCTTGGGTAGATTCTGTCGCCACAGCGGTGACATTGATAAAGAGTGATTCCGTGTAGGAGCTGATGTCTTCCTTAGGCACCAACGTCACCGAACCAGCCGCCAAATCCGCCGCAACCACCGTGTACTGGTTGTTACCGATATAGCTGCCGCCTTCAATAGTCCAGCCGTCTTGTACTTGAATGTTGATGCGCAAGCTTTCTGAGCCGTCGGTATCGGTGAGGTCAGCGAAGATGTAATCTTGAAGATTGATCACCTCATCTTCCAACCCTTTGATATCTTTCACTTCAAGGGACGGCGTATCGGCATCCGGTCTCACGTTGACCACCACCTGTGAGGTGGTTTCAGCGGTTTTATCATCGCTGCTAGCAAAGCTATTCCCCGCTTCAATCGCAATCGCCTTGATATCGAACGTGAAACTCCCCGCGACATTCGGGTCCGCTTCGATTTTCATCTGATCGAGTTGAGATTGAGTGTACTGTTTACCTTCACTGATGGGCGAGCCATTAAGGGTAACGGTGATCCCGTCGGGGATATTTGAGATCTCATATTTAAGCGATTCAGAGCCGTCAAGGTCGACAAGGTTGGCCGTGATATCCAGTGACAGCGCCTCGTCGGCATCTTCAACCGTGCTGTAAGTAAACTGGGACTCGCCCCATTCAGGAGTATCAGCAATCGGTAACACCGAGACCTCTAGCGTTTCCGTTAGATCTCGAGGCCCCGTATCCGTGCTGATCACCGCAGAGACTTCAAGAGAAATCGACTGTGTAGTATCTGACTGATTTTCCGCAGGAAGATACGTCAACGTACCATTGGGTACCACTAAACTTGGATTCGAGCTATCGAGTTGGCTGCCAGAGAGGGTAATCAATCCGTCAACGGCAACAAGCAGCACACCATTGAGATAGAGTGAACCACCTTGAAGCGAACTTTCGCTGATGGCGATTTGCGTCACCTGCTCTTCTTGGTCGACATCCCCTGTGGAGACTTCAATCGCCAGCGTAGCGAGATTGTCTTCGGTCGTTTGCGTATCAGCAACACGAATAAAGCCTTCGTTGTCCCCCAGTACAAAGCTAATCGTACTGGTGGCTTCATCGCCATCAAAGTCCCGCACTACCATTTGCAGGAAGTCATTCAATACTGGGTCTGCATCTACGCTATCGTTGGTCACCAAGGTGTAACTACCGTCTCGATTGACCGTTAGCGTGCCGTAGCTGACTGATGGGGTGTTGTCGTTATAGAGATTGATGGTATATGACGGATTGGCATCACTAAAGACATACTGATCATAGCTACCATTGCCATCGACATCATAACCGATACTGGCCAACTGCCCGCCATCGGCACCAACACGGCCAAATGCGGTGATCATGTTGCCTGATTGACTGTCCCCTTCGACCAAATTGAGCGTCGAATCCACCGTGATCGGCACATCGTCTTTGACATTGACGGTGTAGTCTACGGCACTAGAGACATCGCCATCCGCATCGGTCGCCGTCAAAGAAAAGTTGAGTTCGAGGTTGTTCTCACCTAACCCCGATTCGTGATCCAATGGGCGGTACAATTCAAATTCAACGCTGCCATCTAGGTTGAAACGGATACGAAACGCTTCGTCGCCATCAGCCATCGCATAGTACCAACCATTGATGTCGACCTCAGCCAATGTCAGTGCGACGCCGCCACTGGTATAGCCTTGTACATCAAACGCGGTACGATCTAAACTCAAGGAAACGATATCATCCGAACCTTCAATCAAATTGATCGAAGGCGTCGACGTTTCAATACCGCTGTCTTGCTGAGCTGAGGTCAACCCCTCTTCATCGACATCCATCGACCCAATCACTTCAATTTGAGGATCCGCGCCATCAAAAATGGTGATGCTCGATTCAACGGTATTTTCCGTCCCATCTGAATCCACGGTGTAGACCGGTACGGGGATGGTTAAGCTTAAATCATTGCCTGCAAGGTTGTGATCAATTTGCTGATACAGCTCAAGACGTACATCAATCGTTGTTGTGTCGCCTGCCGCCAGTACAAAATCGCTAGGCAGAAAAACGCTTAAAACGGTTTGACCATTGGCGAGAATGGCATCGTAACTCCCATCGCCATTGTCTCGCCATGTGATCGCTTGACCGTTTTGGGTGATGGGATCGCCATTCGAGTCCAACACGGCATCACCCGTTGCAACGCCCAAGCCCAAATAAACCAACGGGTCAAACGCTGCACTGACATCAAACGAAACGTCGGCGGTCGCTTTCGCTGTCACGCCTGTTGCTCTTGGCGTTTCAGACAAATCGACGTTCCCAGAACCAATGCTCGGCACGCCACCATCGCTGACGGTAATATCCAAGGTCAATTTCGACTCATCGCCATCGTTGTCTTTGGCGGTGACCACGATCGGCAACGTGCTATCACCATCCAGTTGGTCGAGCGCTTGATAGAGAGTGACGGTATAGGGAACGGTTGCATCCGCGTCATTGTCAGGCTGAGCAAAGGTGACGGTAAACACCAGTTCATCGGGCAACAGACGAGTGTTCAGATCTTCTGTATAGCCAGAGAGCGAGCCGTCGTCATTCAAAACAAAGACAATATCGCGCCCGCCACTGCTTAACATTGGTTGGTCGGCCAAATCAAAAAACAGACTATCGAGGTAATCACTGCCGATCGTGAGAGAAAAACTACCATTTGCACTTAACGGTGCTGAGCCAAGATCGCTTTCATTGAGCGTCACGCTGGTGGCATTGGCCAACTCAGGATCCGCACCGTCGTGAATCACCCACTCAAATGCACCGGATGACAATGGCGTGCCATCCAAATCGCTACCGGCAATCAAAAGAGGAATAGTGACAGCATCACTTTTTAAGGTGTGACTGATGGGCTGCGACTGATTAAGGGTGACCGTTGCCGTCACATCATCGCCATTGGCGACTGCGCTCAATGTTAAAGTAAAGATGGTTTCGCCAGCCGAACTGGCAGTAATAAGGGTACCATCGCCACTTAAAGTATAAGTGATATCGGCTAAATCTAAGGTCGACTGCAAACCCAAAGCGTCGAGCAAAGCGAGCGTGCCATTGGCAAACACAAGGGAGGACGGATCGGGATTATCCGAGCCAGCCAATACTTCAAACGTTGCGTTAAGAGGAGCAGAAACATCGCTTAGGTCGGATTCTGTGCTACTTGCCACACCGTTTTGAATATCACTCGCGCCACCATCGTTGATGGTGATCGTAGCGGTTGCGGTGCCAAAGTCATTGCTCTCATCCCCCGCCTTGTAGTTAATAGAAACCAAGTGCTCTGCGTTGTGATCTAAGTTTCGCGATGCGGTGAACGTCCAGTGACCATTGGCAAATACCGTCAATACGCCATCACTGGTGGTAAAGCTGACTGGCTGATTGCCGGTGATGGCTTTCGTGTCACCACCGACTTCTACTTCTCGTATCAGAAGTTGCGTATCCAAATCAATATCATTGTTGAGCAAGTTGCCTGATGACGTTGTCCCTTCTGTCATGGTGTAACTTTCGCCAAACACTAGCGGATCGGAGTCTTTAATCGTAATGGGTAAATGAGCAATGACGGTTTCGGTTGTCCCGTCGGCGTCCATTTGTACCCCTTCAAGCAACAAAGCCGTTTGCAGTGAATCTAACCCTTCGCCTTGATCTATCGCTTTGTAAAAGGTGACGCGAACTTCATCGCCGACGATTTGTGCTCTGAACACCAATTCATCAGTGTTATTCACCCCTTCAAGACTTTGCCCATCGCCAGCGACTGTCACCGTGATACTGCTGTTTTGCGAGGTGACACTATCGGTCAGAAAGCTTTGATCGGAATAAAAACGAAAATCGGCGAAATCAACATTAATACTGGCATCTTTTGCTTCGCTGCCAAATATGCCCACCACGGTTTCAGAAAATGAGAGCGAGTCAGGCAGGACGATCGTCGGCATATCGTCGACAGCTTGGTTGCCAATGGCGTTATAAACAGACGCATCAATGGTCCACGTTTGGCTGAGGTCAAGCGACGAGATATCGATATCTTCAACGCTCCATGCATCGCCCGTTACGGCGCCCTGAAAGGTTAACGTCTGCGTACCGTCTGAAACGGTAATGGTGACCAACAATCCATCGTCAACCCCCGTGGTTGTGCCTTGCATCGTAGTCAAATTGCCTTGGCGAAAATCTAAAATGCTAAAGCCCGACAGGGTGTCGATATCAATGGTAGGGACAGTGGTATCGACAATGGTACTCGTATCGGTCGTGGTAGCAGGGTTTCCTGCAATATCTTGCGTACTGGCCGTGACCTCTAAAGTGCCGTCGACAAAATCACCAATATCGACATCCTCTACCTGCCACTGACCGTTCACCACCACAGTGTCAAATTCAAGGGTTGTACTGCCATCGGTGATCACGACATGAACAGGCTGACCATTTTCGACATTGGCCACGGCGCCGGAGAACGTCACGCTCTCTTTTTCATTAATATTGATGACGTTGTCACCACCATCTTCGACATCCGCCGTAATTGACGCCAACGTATCTTTAGTGATGGTGTCTTGCGCAATCGCAGGGTTTCCCGCCACATCGATGGTTTGTGCGATAACGGTTAAGGTGCCCTCGGCGAGTGCGCTGAGGTCGAGGTTATCCATCGCCCAAGTTCCGCCGGAAACGACAGAGCTCAGTGTTAACGTTGTTCCCACACTGTCAATGATTCGCACTGTGATGGGCTGACCATCTTGGACGAACTCGACACGCCCGATTAAGGCGCCGTTACTCACTTCGAACTGGTTGTAGTATTCGTCACCCTCACCATCAAAGTCGACATCAATGGTGGCAAGGGTATCTTTGATTGTGTTGTCTTGGGCGCTTACGCTATTGCCAAAGTTGTCTGCGACCACGGCGTTGACCAACAGGGGGCCCTCGGCGAGAGAGGTCAAATCCACTCCGCTTACCGAGTAGATTTCATCATTCGTCACTGCAGTGGTTGATACACTCTTACCATTGATATCGGTAATGGTGATGTTGACGGTGCGACCGTCACGAATATTCGGCGCCGTTCCTTGGATCACCACACCTGGCGATTCAAATCGGTTTTCGTAGCCGTCTCCGCCATCGAGGATATCCACGCTCAGTTGGGCGTTTTGATTAAGGAGATCGAGCACTTCTGGCTCAGGCTGGGCATCATCGTTGGCGAAAGGGTCGTTAGGACGGGTGTCAAAGCCCGCTTTAGCGATGGTTTCTTGAAGGGTTGCTTGAACAAAGTTAATCAAAGAAGCGCTTTGACTCTCTTGTGAATTCGCGCCTGAGTACGCCTCTCCGCTTCGGTTGTTAAGCGTGTATTGAGTCAGCTCTTCTACCACTTGGTCTAGCTGCGCTTCAATGGCCTTTTCTTGCTCTGGCGTCAGGACAAGATTGTCACCCTCGACATCTTGAGTAATCACCAGCGCATCTGGCTCTTTGCTGGTGTCGAAAGGGATTTGTTGCCAGCTACCATCTGGCATGATCTGCCAAAGGACGCCGCCAACTTCAATATACATAATAGGGCGCATCTGCTCTCCTAGCCTTTAACTCACCTGACAACCGAATCAAAAACAACCCAGCAACAAATTTTTTATAGGTATATTTAATAATGTGCACACTCAGTACACACAGTTAACGCCTAATAGTCAAGAATTTAACCTAGATCATGGTTAATTGTAGCGAACCTGATACCAGATGCAGCTAAAGCGTCGAATTTTCAGACAATTCTGACGACAATAAAAAACCCTATCCGAAGACAGGGTTTGGGAGAAATGGCTTGTAGAGCCGTCTACTCATCACATTATATTGATGTTTAACGGACACTCCACTGCGAGAGAGAGCGTTTGAAATCCGAGTAATCAAACTCGTTCAGCTTCTGTACCTCACCAGACGAGCGCTCGCAGTACACAGATGGCATGCGCAGGCCGTTGAACCAGTTCAGTTTCACCATGGTGTAGCCCGCGCTGTCAAGAATATGAAGGCGCTGACCAATCTCAAGCGGCTGGTCGAAGTGTGCAACACAGAATTGATCCCCAGCAAGACACGAACATGATCCGATCACATATTCATGCTCACCATCATCAGACGCTTCTAGAATCGAGGCAGGCTCGTTGTAAATAAGCGTATCTAAGCGGTGCGCTTCGGTCGCCGAATCAACAATCGCTGTTTTTTTGCCGTTCTCAACGATATCCACGACGGTGACCACTAAATCGGTGGTCTTAGTGATGATGGCTTCTCCCGGCTCAAGATACATTTGCACGCCATGCTTGTCGGCAAAGGCTTTGAGTGCCAGACCCAGCTTTTCAATATCATAACCTGGCCAAGTGAAGAAGACGCCACCGCCCATGCTCACCCAGTCGAGTTTATCTAGATAGTCACCAAACTGATGAGAGATAGAATCGAGCAAACCAATAAACGCATCGACGTCCTTGTTTTCACAGTTCATGTGGAACATCACGCCATCGATGCCATCAAACACCTCTGCGTTGATGTGGTCCGCTTGCACGCCCAAACGAGAGAACTGACGCGCTGGGTTAGCCAGATCTTGACCTGCGTAGCTGACACCTGGGTTGAGACGCAAACCAATCGACGCCTTGCCCTCAACGATATGACGGTACGCAGCAAGTTGTGATTGCGAGTTGAAAATCATCTTATCGCAGATGTCCGCGACTTCACGCACATCCTCTTCACTGTAACCCACGCTGTAGGCGTGCGTCTCGCCGCCAAACGTTTCGTAGCCGAGTTTCACTTCAAATGGGCCAGAGCTGGTGGTGCCATCAAGATAGGGCTTGATGATGTCAAACACACCCCAGGTTGAAAAACATTTCAGCGCCAACACCAGCTTAACACCCGAAATCTCTTTGAGCTGCTTGGCTTTCTCTAGGTTTTCAATCAACTTGTCTTCGTTGATCATAAAGTACGGAGTTTTCAATTCGTTGTGCATCACGAGTTCCTGCTTAAGAGTTCTACTGTGCTGTACCGCCACAGAACCCTAAATGACAAAAACAGCCATTGAACACGACCAATGGCTGCTTTGATGAGCATCGCTGGGTGTGGACTCACACCCGATACTCGATTATTTGAGTTTATGAATCACGGGTTGGCCAGGCTCGAGTTCCTGAACATGCCAATCTAGACCAATCTCAGGCATGGTCTCTAGGAACGGATCTGGGTCGAGCTGTTCCATGTTGAACACGCCTTTATCCGCCCATTTACCACGGAAGAACTGAAGCGCAGCCGTAATAGCTGGCACACCTGTCGTGTAAGAGATCGCTTGATGCTCCACATCTTGATAGGCGACTTCGTGGTCCGCGTTGTTGTAGATGAACACGCTACGCTCTGCGCCATCTTTCTTACCTTGCACCCAAGTACCGATACAGGTTAAACCTGTGTAGCCTGGCGCCAATGAGGTCGGGTCAGGAAGTAACGCTTTCAATACGTGCAGTGGCTGAACTACAGTGCCGTCATGTAACGTCAGCGGATCTGGGCTCAGTAGGCCAATATCACGCATCACGTTGAAGTAGTTAAGGTAACGATCACCAAAGCCCATCCAGAATTCGATGCGTTTTGCAGGGATGAACTCTTTCATTGAGCGCACTTCATCGTGCGCCATAGAGTACACCTTGTGAGCCCCACAATTAGGGAAATCAAACTCAAGCATACGAGAGTGACAAGGTACTTGCTTCCACTCACCGTCTTCCCAGTAGAAAGAATCGCCTTGGATTTCAAGCATGTTGGTTTCTGGATCAAAGTTAGTCGCAAACTTTTTACCGTGATCACCCGCGTTGACATCCATCACGTCAATCGTGTCGATTTCATCGAACAAGTGTTTGACCGCATATGCGGCAAATACCGATACCACGCCTGGATCGAAACCAGCACCAAGAATGCCTGTGATGCCTGCTTCTTCAAACTTCTCACGGTAGCCCCACTGCCAATCGTACGCTTCAGGCACTTGCTGACCTTCTGAGCACAAATCAACCGCTACTGAAGTATCTAGGTATGACACTTTTGCTTGGTAACATGCTTCCATGATCGCCATGTTGACCCAAGGAGGACCCGCGTTGATCACAAGATCAGGCTGAACCTCTTTGATTAAGGCTACCAGTGCCTCCACGTCGTCCGCATTCACTGCGCGCGCTTCTAGTTTCTTAGTTGAATCTTTCAGATTATTTTTCTTCTGAATCGATTCGATGATCTTCTCGCACTTACCTAAAGTACGTGATGCGATAGTGATATCACCGAGGACGTCGTTGTTCTGAGCCGCTTTGTGCGCGACTACCCAGCCAACACCGCCGGCACCAATCTGTAGAATTGCCATGGTCTTTGTTACCTTATTTTACTAGTTCAACCGCAAGCTGGTTGATGTCGTTTAATAGTTTCTCAAAATCTTTCAATGAAAGCGTTGGGTTCAAAATCGTAAACTTGAGAGCTGATTTGCCCGCAATGACGGTTTCGCCCAATACCGCAATACCGCGTACCAGCGCTTCAATACGCACTTTCTGGTTGAGTTTATCCAAGTTCGCTTCGTCACCCAGCGTGCTGCGGAACAGCACCGTCGATAGTGCAGGTCTGGCTAACAGTTCAAAACCAGGTGCCACCTCAACCATATCCGCCACTTGCTGAGTTTGCTTTAACAGGTGATCGTACATCTCACCGAGCGCCTTTGGTCCGACACTTTGCATTGTCATGAAGACTTTCAGTGCATCGAAACGCTTGGTGGTCGCGATAGACTTGTCGACCAAGTTTGGCAACTCATCGTGCTCACGGTTCAAATAGTCCGCGTGGTGAAGCAAGAACGCAAAGTTTGCTTTGTCGTTCACTAGCAAAGCGCCGCAGCTAATGGTTTGGAAAAACAGCTTGTGGAAGTCCACGCTGATGGAGCTTGCGCGCTCAACACCTTTGAGGCGACCTTTTGAGCCACTGAGAATCAGTGCGCCGCCGTATGCACCATCGACATGCATCCAGAGTTCGTGCTGCTCGGCAACCTCGGCGATACGCTCAAGATCATCGATCGCGCCATGATCGGTGGTCCCTGCCGTACCGACAATCGCAAATGGAATCAAGCCTTGCGCTTTTGCATCCGCAACCACTTGCTCAAGCAGCTCTGTTTTCATGGTGCCGTCGATATTTGCTGGAACGGGTAACACTGCTTTCTCACCTAAGCCCATCCAAGAGGCAGATTTTTGCACGGTGAAGTGCGCATTAGCCGAACAGACGATTCGCAATTTGTCGGCGTAATCAGGCAAACCCAATTTTTGGATAGAGTGACCTGAAAGTTTGTTGGCGATCCAATCACGCGCCAGCATAAGACCCATTTGGTTGCTTTGCGTGCCGCCGCTGGTCATGATGCCGTCGGCGTCTTGGCTCATGTCGTATTTGTCGCACAGCCAGTTAATCACTTTTTGCTCAACGTAAGTTGCAGAAGACGCTTGGTCCCATGAATCCATTGACTGGTTGAGCGCACCAATCATCGCCTCTGCCGCCACAGATGGCATCAAAGGGGGTGTGTGCAAGTGAGCAATACAGCTTGGGTGCTGAGTGAAAATGGCATTTTTCGCCACCAAGTCGGTCGTGCTGGCAATCACCTCTTTCAAGCTGGTTTCAGAGGCATCAAGGTTGACCGCATTGATTTGCGCTTCAAGCAATTTAGGGTCCATACCTGAGTATGGTTTTTCCACTTGCTCAAACATCGCTTTCATCACACGCGTAGTGTGAGACATCACCGCCGCGAACTCATCCGCACCCTGCTCACCGGTGTGAATAAAATGCTTGTTCCACTTTTGGTTGTCCGCAGGTGCTTCAACGTAATCCGCGCCAGCAGCAATCATCGCCGCTTCAAGTGTGCGTAGCGCAAAATCAATTTGTTCAAACGAAATAATCAGCGGTGGTAGGAAACGGATAACCGAACCGTCACGGCCGCCCTTTTCAACCATCAAACCACGTTCTAGTGCCGCGCGTTGAATGCGCAACGTCATCGCACCATCAGAGGCTGGCTCGCCAAACTTGTTTTTCTCGCCGTTGGTTTTCTTGATTTCAACGCCTAGCATCAAGCCTTTACCACGAACTTCTGCGACACAGTTGACACGCTTTTGGATATTTTCTAAACCAAGGCGCAAGTATTGACCGGCGATGTTAGCGTGCTCCACTAAGTTGTCACGCTGAATGATTTCAAGTGCTTTGGCACCAGAGACCATTGCCAACTGGTTGCCACGAAAGGTGCCCGTGTGCTCGCCCGGTTTCCATGTATCGTGCTGCTTGTTGATGACCAACAGCGACATCGGCATACCGCCACCAATCGCTTTCGATAGACAGAGCACGTCTGGCACAATACCCGCTTCTTCAAACGCAAAGTTGTAACCTGTTTTCGCTACACCGCATTGGATTTCATCAAAAATCAGTAGTATGCCGTGCTCATCACAGATACGGCGAAGTGCTTGAAGCCAGAATGCAGGTGCAGGGATCACACCGCCTTCACCTTGAACCGGCTCAACAATAATCGCTGCCGGCTTCATGATACCCGCTTCATCGTCGTTAAGTAGACGCTCAATGTAACGAATGCTGGCTTTGGCGCCTTCATCACCACCCAACCCAAATGGGCAGCGTAGGCTGTATGGGAATGGCATGAAGTGCACATCAGACATCAGACCAGTACGACGCGCTTTAGTGCCTAGGTTACCCATCATGCCCATAGTGCCGTTTGTCATACCGTGGTACGCACCACGGAAAGCAAACATGGTGTTGCGACCGGTGGTCTGCTTCGCCAATTTGATAGCGGCTTCTACAGCATCCGCACCTGAAGGGCCACAAAATTGAATCACACAATTGTCGCCTAATTGCTCAGGCAAGAATTCCTTCACCGTCTTGATAAAGTGAGTCTTAGCTTGGGTGGCGATGTCCAACGTTTGATACGGCAATCCACTGTCGAGTTGATCTTTCAGTGCTTGGTTGATCTCTGGGTGGTTGTAACCCAAAGCCAATGTACCCGCACCGGCCAGACAGTCGAGGAATAACTGACCACGTGTATCTTCAACTAGAGCACCGTACGCTTGTTTAATCGCGATCGGTAGACGTCGAGGGTAAGAGCGAACTTCAGATTCGTGCTGCTGCTGATCAAGCAAAACTTGATCAGGCGTGAGATCATACAGACCATCCACAACGGGAATCTGAGTTGAAAAAGGGGTTGCGATAGCGTTGGTATCGACTTCAAAAGCTGTGCTCATGATAAGTTCCATTGAAACAATTTTCGGCCTTTTCCGAGATAAAATGGGAGAGGAAAAGGAACAGCAAACGGCCCGGTGTCGATAGCAAATCGCAACCAAGCATAAACAGACCATCACATGGGATGGATTCGACGTTTAGTAGAAAATCAAGGTTCAGTGATGCAACTGTCTTGTAAAACAGGGCACTCAGGAAGAACTAAGCTGATCAATGTGTGTTTGTTTAGTGGATTCAATGTTGGGTTTCCCATTCATATGTCGCTATACGACAACAGTATCCCGTCTATCGATAAAAGGACTTATCGATACCTACCCTACGTGGTGTTCACTCAGCCCGAATGACCTCACGCGTGTCCCCCAGAGCGTCACTACGACTGCCCTCCGAGATTGCGCGCGAAAGTATCATAATTTGCCGGAAATTGGCAACTCATTTTCGCACTATCGAATCAAATTATTAATTAATCTATCAAAACAAAAGCGTTAATAGACCACATCAATCAACATGATTTCATGTTAATAGGCTGAATCAAAAAACAGGGAGGTATAAGAGTCATTGCGTGTATTGGCGTATACGCAAATCATAGGAAAATGAACGACAAAAAACTCGCTGTAAAATTGCGTCCCACCCCAAACTCAATCAGTAAAAACTACATCTAACATCTCAAAAATGAGACAGCACCTGTAAATGAGTACTACATTCGGTCATTTTTTGAATTTGCCCCTCTCACTTTGTCATTAGAAAGGCTAAGCTAGTAACAACTATAACGAAATACAAACACCTTATGTGACAGCGTCTTATCTGTAACGAGATGTATAGGGAGATCACCTTGAACTGGAAGTTATCATGCGTCGCCGCGAGCACACTGATGTTGAGCCTCGCCGCACAGTCACAAACGTTAGAACAAGCGGTGGCTTATACCATTGCCACCAATCCGGATCTAAAATCGAGCTACAACGAGTTTCGCAGTGCCGTGAAATCTAGCGATGCGGCAGTCGGTGCATACTTGCCGAGTATCGATTTAGATGCGGGTATCGGTTATGAAGGAATTAACGAGGCTGAAAGCGTGGGTGGAGGAAGTACTGACCTCACCCGAAAGGAAGCGACCGTAAGCTTAACGCAGTTACTATGGGACGGTAACGCAACATTAAACGATATCGACCGTACCGCGGCGGATGCTGAGTCTTTGAGGCTACAACTTTTGTCACAGGCTTCAGACCTTGCACTTCAAGTCACCGAGATTTACTTAGATGCCGTCAAAGCCTATGAGGTATTGCAGCTTTCAGAGAGTAACCTCAAGGTTCATAAAGACATCTATAAAGACATCAAACGCCGCGCCGATTCTGGCGTCGGTTCGACCGCCGACGTTACCCAGGTTGAAGCCCGTATCGCCAAAGCACATGGTAATTTGTTGGCGGCGCAAAATAACCTCTTTGATACCCACACGCAATTTCAGCGCATCGTAGGTCAAGTACCGCTTGGGCTCATTTACCCGCGTGCCGACGAATCACGTATCCCTCTTACGCTGGAAGAAGCACTTGATCAGGCTATCGCCTCTCACCCTGTGATTCAAACCTCACACGCGGATGTCGATGCTGCACGTTTCCAATACAAGCAGTCTAAAGGCAACTTCTACCCCACCTTCTCTATAGAGGCGAGTCAAACTTGGCGAGATGACGCTGGCGGCGATGTAGGGCGGAGTGACGAAACTCTCGCTATGCTTCGCATGCGCTACAACCTCTATAACGGTGGCAGCGACAGCGATCTCTCAGAACGAGCGGCTTATCAACTTAACAAGGCCAAAGATTTACGCGACAACGCGTTTCGTCAAGTAGAGGAAGGTTTGCGCCTTTCCTGGAGTGCGCTTGATTTGACCTTGCAACAAAAGCAGTTTCTCTCCGACCATGTCGATTCCGCCTCAGAAACAGTGATTGCCTACGAGAAACAGTATCGTATCGGCCAACGTACCCTACTTGACTTACTCAACACCGAAAACGAACTGTTTGAGGCGCGTAAAGATTACCTCGACGCCCACTACGCTGAGCAGTACGCCAAGTATCGAGTGATGAATGCAACCGGCAACTTGCTCGACGCACTATTAGTGGATACGCCAAAAGAGTGGCAAGAGAAGATGGAGTATTAAGATGAACAAATTGATGCTATTCCCGTTTTCTCTGCTCAGTGTAGCGCTTGCCTTTACCGCACAAGCCGAAGACGATCAGTATGACTATATTGACACTCCCACAGCAGAACAACCGTTTGATCTCACCGATGACGACAGTGATGGCGTAGTGAACGCACGTGACTTCTGCCCCGGTACACCGTTGGGAGCCCTTATTGACAACGATGGCTGCGGCCAAGCCCTCGCGAAACGCGAAGAGTCACAGCTATTTATCTTATTTGCAAACAATTCGGCCGAAGTCGATTGGCAATATTCAACCCAAATTGAAGCGATGGCTGAGTTTCTCGCCCAATATCCAGAGACGTCAATACAACTGCAAGGCTACGCCAGTAAAACTGGCAGCGCGGAACGCAATTTAGAGCTGTCAAAGCTACGAGCAAATGCCGTTGAGCAAGAGTTGCTCTATTACGGTGTAGAGCCTGAGCGGATTGCCATCGTTGGTTTTGGCGACAGCGTAGCCGAAGAGAGCGCGGGTGACGCGACTACTGAAGCCTTAGATCGCAAAGTGTCCGCCACCGTGATCGGCATGAGCCGAGAAGTGGTCCAAGAGTGGACGATATTTACCACTATTCCTAAGTAACACTGCGATAAGTGACTCTTTAAGGATTAAATCGATAAGGCTCTCTAATAATACAACCGCCCCCACTGCGAGCAATGGGGGCGGTTTTCTTTACAACTCGACGTCGAAAAATCACGATGACGATGATTCGTCTTTAACTCCCGGCGTTTCGACCGCAGCGGGCATCTCTGCAGCGCTGGGTGTCGCCTCGGTACAGTTTTGACTAGACAGTTGGTGCGTATCCATGTCGTACTGCTCTTTGATGGCATCTTTTACCGTGCCTTCCCAAACAGGGACACCGACGAAGTAACTGGTACGAGCCACGACATGCGCCGCAATCGGCGCCGTCACCATGATGAACACGACAACCGCTGCTGCGCGAACTACGATGGCGGCGTCGCTCCAAAAAACAATCGCAAAGGCGATTACCAGTAGCCCCACCCCTAACGCACCTGCTTTAGTGGTCGCATGCATACGGGTCAGCAAGTCAGGCATACGATTTAAGCCAATGCTGGCAAGGAGCATCAAGAAAGAGCCCAGCAGTGCAAATAGCGCAACAAAAAACTCAGTCATCATCTTGAATTCCTCTTTTCTCCAAAAAGCTCGAGAACCCGACAGCCGCTAAAAACGACGTCAACGCCAGCACAATAGCCACATCAATGAATGCTGGCTCTTTGTATGTCAGTCCATACAGCACGACCAAACCGACGGTAAGTGAGGCCATTAGCTCAAGCGCAACCACTCGGTCGGGTAGAGACGGTCCTTTCAGCAAACGGACCGAAGAGATCAGCAGCGCAAGAATTAGCATGGCAAAACAGAGGGTATATACAGTATCCATCGTCGCCTTACTCCATAATTTCCAGCACCATGGCTTCAAGCTTTTTCAGCTCCGCCACATGCTGTTGTTCATCTTCAAAATACATCAGGTGGACAAACAGCACTTTTTTGTCGGTGGACACATCCAGTGCTAATGAACCTGGTGTAACGGTAATTAAGTTCGAAAATAGCGTGATGCCGGCATCGCTTTTAATGTCGAGTGGGACGGCAATCACCGCAGGCTTCATCAAATGCGTCGGCGTCAGTACATCGTATGCCACGCGAGCGTTCGATTTAATCAAATCCCAGATAAAGAACAGCGCGAACTTAACAAACTTAGGAAACTTACCGAAGTAACGTTTGAACGCAGGCTGATCGCGCAGCACGTAAGCCAGCACCACATAGCTCAGCAACATGCCGCCAAAGAGATTTGAGATGGTGTAGGTACCCGATAAGATCACCCACGCCAACGCCAATAACATATTCCAACCAAAGGCTTTCATCTTATTGACCTCCTAACACAGCATCGATGTATTGCGCAGGATCCAGTAGCTGATCCGCGGTCATGCTCGCGAGATTAACAAACCATTCAGCGTTAATACCAATCGTAACAGTAATGATTGCCATCAAGATGATCGGTAGGTAAAGGAAGAATCGCTCAGAATCAGACATCGCTGGCAACACTTCCGCATCCTCTGGCAGCTTCTTCCAGAACGCTTCCGCCCAAATCTTTACCATCGAATAGAGCGTCAATAGCCCCACGGCGAGCGAAGCAATCACCCCTATCCATGCTTGAGCATCAATACCCGCCTTGATCACGACAAACTTAGCGAAGAAGCCTGACAACGGTGGAATACCCGCCAGAGACATGGCTGGGATAGCAAACAAAATCGCGAGGAACGGCGCGGATTTATACAAACCACCTAACCGACCCAGATCGTAACTGCCGTGCATACGGTGCATCACACCACCGATAAGGAACAGGTTGGTTTTCACCACGATGTGGTGGAAGAGATAAAATACCCCACCCAAAATCGCCAATGGTGTAAAGAGCGCCAAACCTAAAATCATGTAGCCAATCTGGCTCACGATATGGAAAGACAAGATACGACGCACTTCAAACTGCGCCGCCGCACCCAGCACGCCCGTCACCATGGTGAAAATACCCATCCACATCAACAAAGTACCGTGAGTAAAGGCGATATCACCGACAAAGATTAGGCTAAACACGCGATACAGTGCGTAGACGCCCACTTTAGTCAACAGGCCTGCAAACACCGCAGAAATGGCGACCGGTGGTGTATGGTAGGAGGCTGGCAGCCAGAAAAACATCGGAAATGCCGCCGCTTTAATGCCAAACGCCACCAAGAAAAGTAGTGAAATTACTGTCACCACTTGTGGGCTGTCTGTGGTCGCCAATTTTTGCCCCAGATCCGCCATATTTAAGGTACCTGCATAGGCGTAAAGCAAACCAATCGCACTGAGGAACAATGCAGAAGAGAGCAAGTTAAGCGTCACATATTTAAGCGCGCCCTCCATTTGACTGCGTTCGCCGCCTAAAATCAGCAAGCCAAACGATGCCACCAGCATGATTTCAAACCAAACGTAGAGGTTGAAAATATCACCGGTTAGGAAAGAGCCAATGACACCGGCTAACATCAGATGCAGTAGCGGGTAGAAGCCGAACTTTTCGTGCTCCTCACTCATGGTGGCCAAGGCATAAATGGAGATACAAAACGCCACGACTGCTGACACGGTGACCATAATCACCGCCAACAGATCCGCCACCATTGAAATACCATAAGGTGGCTGCCAGTCTCCCAAGGTGACCACTTGGATCCCATCGTTATAAACGGTGTAGAACAAGGTGACCGCGGCAATCAGCAACGCAAAATTAGAGAACACACTGATCCAGCGTTGCAGCGTTTGATGTTTCCACAGCGTCATCGACAACGCCGCGGCAAACATAGGGATCAGTACGGGCAATAGAAGCATCATAATTGTGAATCTGTACTCTTCATTTCGTTCATGTCATCTTGACCGATCACGCTGTAAGCGCGCTTAATCAGCACCACGGCAAAGGCTAATACGCCAAAGCTGATGACGATAGCAGTCAGAATAAGGGCTTGGGGCAGAGGGTCAGCAATCGCGCCCACCGGAGCCGTCATACCCTCAGCGATCAGTGGTGGCGCTCCGCGAACCAGACCGCCACCAGTAAAGATCAGCAAGTTGGTCGCATTCGACAGAATGATGAGGCCAATGACCAACTTCACCACACTGCGGCGCAACATCATGTACAGAGCAGCGGCGTAGAGCGCACCGATCACCAAAGCAAATAATGTGGTCATTTAATCCTCCAACTGTGCCAGTGAGAAAAGCAGTGTCGTGACCATGCCGACAACGACAAAGTAGACGCCCACATCAAACATCAGCGGCGTACTCAGTTTAAGCTCACCCAATCCCGGCACATTGACGTACCACCATTGCGCGGTCAAAAACGTGCTGCCAGATTTAATCACACCGACAAAACCGCTGAGCGTTGAGATAATCAATCCTCCACCCATCAGGTAGGTGCTGTCGATACCAATCAACTTGCGCGTCTCTTTGGCATCAAACGCGAACAAGTGCAATGCAAAGGCCGCTGACGCCACCAGTCCCGCGATAAAACCGCCGCCCGGCTCATCATGTCCACGCACCAATAAAAACACAGAAAACAGCAGCAACATCGGCAGCAGAAAGCGTGCGATGACCTGCAAAATCATAGAAGTACTTGTCTTGTTCATCATTAGTCCCTCTTCGAACGCAGCATCGCAGTCACACCAATCGCCGCCAACGACAAGACGAAAATCTCACCTAGCGTATCCAGTGCACGGTAGTCGACCAAAATCACGTTAACGATATTGCGCCCTTTCGCGATCGGCACACTGTTTTCGATTAAGTAGCCGCTGATGCCGCCAGGCATCGAGAAATGCACCACTGTCATCAATAGCGTTGCCATCATTGCACCAAACAACAGGGCGACGATGGTGTCACGCCAACGTACATCCGCGCTTGAGAGCGTTTGGAACTTAGGCAGTTTGAACAAAACCAACACCAACATGATTACCGTCAGAGTTTCAATCAGCACCTGAGTGATGGCCAAATCAGGCGCGCTGAAGAAGACGTAAATCAGCGCCATGGCAAAACCGAGTGCGCCAAGGGCCGCCACCGAGCTCAAACGTACTTTGGTCAAACAAGCAAACGTAATCACCGCAATGATCAGAATCGATAGGCCGATCTCTTTGAGCGTCACGTCAGAGAAATCCAAATCCCAGTGGAAACCAACGCGGGTAACCATGGCGTACGCCACCAAACCGATCGTCGTGAGGAAAATGGTCAAAATGTAGTTCGACATATAACCATTTTGCAGTTTGGCGGTACTCCATTTGGCGAATTTCACCATGTTGTCCATAAAGACAAAGTAACCCGTTTCCGGCCCGTAGTTGAGTAATGGTTTGGCTTTAATTGCACGTTTGCCGAGTTTATCCCACTGCTTAAACAGGAGGTAACCGACCACCATAGCCGTAATACTCAGCATCAGCGGAAGATTGAGACCGTGCCACAGCGCGAGATCCACCTTACTCGCAGGATTACCGAGAATCGCCGTCGATGCAGATACAACAAGCGGCGAAGCCAATGAAGGAATCAAGCCAAGAACCAGACCTAGCACCGAAAGTACCGTAAAGCCAAGACGCATTCCAAGCGGCGCTTCGTGCGCCTCTTTTGGCGTGGCTTTATTCTCACCCCAGAAGGGTTTGATCACTAATAGCCCTGCACAAGCGACAATAAAGATGGAGGTCAACAGCGCCATAAGCGCAAGCAACGCTGCCCAAGGGCTGGACAACACGCCTTCGAGCATCATCTCTTTACCGATGAACCCAAACAGAGGTGGAACGCCTGCTAAAGCCAGTGCGGCAAGTGACATGAACGCCGCGGTGTACGGCATCGCTTTACGTAGCCCGCCTAACTCACGCACATCTTTGGTGCCCGTTTCGTGATCTATGGTACCCGCTGCCATGAAGAGTGCACCTTTGTAGAGGGCGTGGCCAAGTAAGAACACCACCGCCGCCACCAGCGCCGCTTCCGTGCCGATACCAATCAGCATGGTCAAGGTTCCCAGTGCCATCACGGTTGAATAGGCCAAAATACGCTTCAGATCCGTGCTGGTCACCGCCATGGCCGCGCCCAGGAGCATAGTGGTGGCGCCAACAAACGTCAGTAGCCAGGTCCAGAGCTCATGCCCCGCCATCGTCGGTTGCAAACGTGCCATCAAGTAGACACCGGCTTTGACCATGGTCGCAGAGTGCAGGTAAGAACTAACGGGCGTTGGCGCTGCCATCGCATTAGGTAGCCAAAAGTGGAATGGGAACTGGGCCGATTTAGTAAAGGTGCCGCCCAAAATCGCCAACATCATCACGCTAAACAGCGCGTGCGTTTGCAGCTGCGTACCTTGCGAAAGGATCTCATCGATCTGATAGGTGCCTGCAAGGCTGCCAAGCAGAATAATACCAGCCAATAGCGCCAAGCCGCCGCCGACGGTGACAAACAGACCTTGCAGCGCAGATTTACGCGACGACTCTTTTTCGTGGTAGTAACCGATCAGCATGTAAGAGGTAATACTGGTCAGCTCCCAAAAGACAAACATCGCCATCAGGTTGTTGGATAACACCACGCCCAACATCGCGCCCATGAACGCCATCAAATAGGTCAGCAGTTTGCGTTGATCCGGTTTGTTGGCCAGATAACTGCCCGCATAGATAACGACAAAAAAACCGATCCCAGAGATCAGCAGCGCAAAGAGTAAACTCAGGCCATCTAACCAGAAATCGAGACTGATACCCAACGAAGGGACCCAGTCATAACGAATCAGAAGTGGTCCTTGCTCTGTTATCTGAGTCCAATAGGTTGAGAAATAGACAAACAACCCCGCTGGCAATAGCGCCAACAGTTTACTGGTCTTCTCACCAAATTGGCGAAACAGCCAAGGAACAAACGCTGCCAGGAAAAAACCGGACAGGACTGCATACAGCATCGAAAAAGCCTCCAAGCTATAAAGCGTTAGCGAAACTAGAACATGAGTGAAACTCACACGTTAGTGAAACAATAGTTGATCTAGCTCACCTTACGTTGAATGTGCGAAAGTTTATTCAAATCCTGTTAACAATAACATTCGCTTCTCTAGAGCTAAATATTCGAAAAAAGCGAACTTAAAGTGGAAATTAGTAGGAAATACCATCAAACATAAGCATTGATGATAGTTCAACCTCTCGCATAGGTCACATTTACGAAACACGATGAAACACTTTTTTGTCGTGTTACTTACCCTTGCCTCTTCGCGTACTTTCCCTTTTAACGATTCCGCAGGCCCTTAACAAAAAAGCCCGCCGGGGTGACCTGGCGGGCTTAAATTAAATGTTTATATCACTAGGATGAGGCGGACACGGCCACAGGCTCTTTCGGCAGAGAAACACGCAGAGCAATGTAGCCCAATACCGCTGCCAGTGTTGACCCCATCAAGATACCTAAACGTGCGTAAGTGTCGAGCGTGGCAAAATCAAAACCAAAGGCTAACGAAGAGATGAAGATCGACATCGTAAAACCAATACCACACAAAATAGAGACGGCAAACAGATGTCGCTTAGTGATGCCTTCTGGCAACACAGTAATTTTCAGCGCCAGTGAGGCCCAGCAGAACAACATGATGCCAATCGGTTTACCGAGTAACAGCCCCATCGCGACGCCGAGTGGCACCGTTGACATTAGGCCGTCCATTGAAATGCCCTGCAACGAGATCCCCGCGTTCGCCAATGCAAACAGAGGCAACACGCCATAGGAGACATAAGGGTGTAGCCAGTGCTCAAGGTATTTGAGTGGTGAGTAGAGCTCCTTCTCACTTTTTAGCGGAATAGCAAAACCAATCACCACGCCAGCCAGTGTCGCATGAACGCCAGATTTCAGCACCGCGAACCACAAAATCGCCCCGACAATCAGGTAGGGAGTCAGGCGTGTTACACGCTTCGCGTTAAGCCAAAACAACACGCCCGTAGAGACAAAGCCCATGGTCAACGCAAGCGTCGACAAGTCTGACGTATAGAAGAAGGCGATAATCAGTACCGCGCCTAGGTCATCGATGATCGCCAGTGCCAATAGAAACACCTTAAGAGCGATCGGGACGCGTTTACCCAAGAGCGCCATAATACCAAGTGCAAACGCGATATCCGTTGCGGCTGGAATCGCCCACCCTGCCATTGCGTTGTCGTTACCCCAGTTCATACCAGCATAAATCAAAGCAGGAACCACCATTCCCCCCACGGCAGCAACCGCTGGTAATGTGGCGGTTTCCTTTGACTTGAGCGCCCCCTCCACCAGTTCACGCTTGACTTCAAGGCCAATCACAAGGAAGAAAATCGCCATCAAACCATCGTTAATCCAATGCGATAGCGACATCCCGAAGATATAGATGTGTAAAAAGTGCTGATAATGCTCATTTAAAGGTGAGTTTGCGATAGTCATCGCCACGACAGCGGCGACGATAAGTAAAATCCCACTGGCTGACTCCAATCGGAAGAAGTCGCGGACCCATTTGTTCATCATTTAAGACCTATCTGATAACGCTATTTATAAAAAACTAACGAGAACACCCAATGAATGCTTAGAGACACTAGGGCTATCATGCCGCATTGATGTCGTCGCTAAACATGTCACCTGTCGGACACAATCAACCTAACTCTCTGATTGTGTATCATAAATTGAGGCGACAAACCATAAAATCAATGCAATACCCAGCATAAATAGCACCAACGAATAGGTTTAACCTCACTTCTATCACCAAACTGAATCATTAGTATAGAACATGCAAAAAAAAAGCAGATTACCCTGAGGTAACCTGCTCTTAACAACGATAATCAATTAGAAACAATGAGTAAAGTTAATACCCTATCAGCTGCATGAAGCCTTGTGCCTTATGACTACCCGTAGTTTTTATTGGTCCTTCCCAATAAGGCACAAAAAAGGGCAGCCAAAGATTCTGATTAGTCGCAGATACGGTGAGATGAATATTATGCGCGGGCACTTCTATCGTCCAACTCATCGGCACTCGCTTGCCACGCGCGACGAGACTTGGCGCATAGGGCGTAACGACAAGATCAGAGTCTGCGAGATTAATCACTTTCCCATCGTTACTGGATAAGGTGCCAAACCAATAGGGAAGTTGCTTGTTTTGACGATATTGACTCACAGATAACGTAGTTTCATCATCCAGATGGACGACAAACCAATCCCAGCCCTGTTGCCCTTCAGCGAGTAAGCCACTTCCCCACTCTTTACTCATCCACGCTTTGCCATCGACCTTAATCTGACGATCGCCCGGCAACGTGATTGAGCCCTGTACATTAAGGAAAGGCGCGAAAATATTGTAGGACGCAATCGGCAGCAGATCGTGTTTGGCCACATAGCCACGCTCACCCGGCAGGACAAAAGGTCCATTGGTCGACGCACTCAACTGGACACTAAACTCATCGGTTTGCGCAGTGAGCATGCCAGGAAACGGCGTTCTGCCAAGCGATCGCCAGTTCCAATTATCGATCCACATGCGAAAAGGCTGTGACGTCATTTCTGCTTGGCCAATCCCACCTCGAGCCACCCGCTGCTCTTTCCAAACGCCATATTGACTCGATACCACAAGATGAGACACGTAGACCTCGGGGCTTAACCAACCACGCAAAGGTTGATCATGACTGGCAATCCGAATAAAGCTCCACTGAATCCCGTATTCAGTGCCGGCCTCATCTTGCACATTAGCAAAAAACTGCCACCAACCGTGCTGGTACTCATTATTGAAGGAAAAGTCGTTGGGTAAAATCACGGGGTAGTTGGGCAGCACAGGCTCAAAGACCTGCCTTTTTTGCGCGCGCAGCATGTCATTCATGCTATCAAAGTCATTTGTTTCTTCAGATGGCGTCTCGCGAAAGATGATCAACAGCGCAATGAGCCCTGCGACCACCAAACCCACTGCCATAATGGCTGAACGACTCAACACTCGACCTTGTGTCATTACAATGCATCCCTTAACGATTTCATCGGCGTGTTTCGTACCATCCGCAATACCGGCAGAGCCCCGGCTACCATCAACGCGCCCATCGCCAACAAACCAGTGATGAGATAAGCTTGCGGAATCAATTGCAGCTCAAGCGTCCAACCAAACGACTGTTTGATGATAATGTCCACCACCAACTCCGCCAGTACCCAACCGAGCGGCAATGCAATCAGCATCGCGATGGTACCAAAGACAAACAGTTGTAAACCACCCATCACGATCAGCTCCCACCCTTTCATGCCAAGACAACGCAGCAAAGAGACGTGTTTTTGGCGCGAGATCTCGCCCGCGACAGTGGCGAAAAAGATACCAAACACAGCAATAATCAAGGTAATGTTGCCCAAGGTGTCTGCGATAGAGAAGGTGCGGTCAAAAATGTGCAGCGCTTGCTTATGAATATGACTGTTGTCAAACACACGCTCAGCGTCAATCCTAAACACCGTCTCCAAACGGCGTTTCAAGGCACTGGAATCGATGCCATCATTGAGCACAGCGCCGAGCGCCACATTGCCGCGTCCTGCGTAGGCGTACAACCAATTTCTGTGTGATAAAAGCACCTGATTGTAAGGGTTGCCGTAATCGTAGTAGATGCCGACCACTTGCCAACCACTGCCAAGTCGACCTTTCAAATCCAAGGTATCACCGGGACGAATGCCGAGCTTTAACGCCATTGACTCACTGACCATCACCCCTTTGGTGTTGTGCAGATAGTACCAATAGTTCGGGATACCGAGTTTAACGGTCAGCGCTTCTAGCTCCCCTTCGGAACCACCGGTGCTGACCACTTGCAGCACGCCTTCTTTCTCCGTGACCTCTTTTTCCCATCGCCACCAGACCGACTTCACTTCGGGTTGCTTGGTCAACCAATTGCTCATGCGAACCGACGCACTGTTACTCGGGTAAATGTAGAGATCGGCGGCCAAACGTTGGGATAGCCACTTATCCGTGGTATCTCTAAAGCTACCCACCATGGTTTCCACCCCAATGTTGGCAGCCATCGCCAGCATAAAGGCCATGGTTGCCACACCGCGGTAACTCATACTAGATGCCGCATCAGCAAAGAACCAACGCGCTTTCACCCAGCGCAGTTTATAGGAAAGGATATTGAACACTTTCCAGATAATAAACGGCGTGATGAGCGCGGCACCAAGCAGCAAGCAAGTAATAATGGCAAAGCCTGTCTGTTGAGTTTGTGGCGCTTGGTAAATGGCGATCCCCGCCACCGCTAATCCAACAGCAATCAGCGCTTGAATAGAGAATTCACGGCCGGCGAAGCGCACTAAAGAGAGACGAGTGGTTAAACGGACCGGCTGAGAGCGCAGCAATCTCACCAAAGGCCAACCACAGGCGATAATGGCACCGAGTAAGGTCAGAGAGAGGCTGTAAAGACTGGAAGACCAACTCCAACCAATCACCAAGCCAACATTCGCATCGTAGAGGTCACCAAGGCTTGCCGATACCGCTGGCATCAACTGCTTCGCGAGCACCATGCCAAAGGCGTTACCACAAAGCCAACTCACCAAGACTAGCGCCACTAATTCAATGCACAGCGACGCCGCCAATTGAACGCCACTGACACCGGTTTGACGAAGTACACCCACTAATGGCTGGCGTTGAATTAAAGAGAGCGACATCGCTTGATAAAAAATAAAAAGACCCACTAAGAACGCCATCATCCCCATCGCACTGAGATTGACGTGGAACGCCTCCGTGAGCGCTTCGAGTTCAACTCGAGAGTTGCGCGCCAAGTTCATGCCGTTGGGCAATAGCTCTTTCAACCGCTCGACTTTCTCGAGCGGCATCTCACCACACGCAATGACCGACAGACCAGAACTGCGTTCAATCATTCGTACCAACGACATGTCCGCGACGATACGAGTCCCGTGGATCAAATTTTGCTTATCAACGATGATCGGCCCTAGCTTACTGCCATCGCCAAGTTCGACAAAATCGTTATTGTGCCAACGCATGTGCTCGGCCAACTCAGCACTGACCATAATCGGGTATGGCGGCTTCATCAGATCAAGAATTGAAGCGCTTTTTAAGCGTGTCGCGGGCGTACCTTTGAGCATGAACATAGGATCCATGCCCACGACGACCAGATCGCGGTAATCGTTGGTTCTGACGCGAACGAAATCAAACGGCGCACATTGATGAAAGCCTTCTCGGCGCAGTTGAATGTAAAAACCTTGCGGAATCTTGTTGGTCGCGTGTTTGGGGCGGATGCGATAAGGCAAAGGATTAGAAAAGAGTTTTTCGCCATGCGCGTAGCTTTGTCTCGCATGCTCATTGATCGCGGTTACGCCAACCAATAACGAGACGCCCAGTGTCAGGCCAAGCCAAACAAGCAGAATTTGAAAAGGATAACGTCGGTAATGCCCCAGTAATGCCTTAATGACGGGCCATAACATGGAGTTGCCCTCCTTGCAGACGTACCTTTCCTTGCATGTGTTCAGCTACGCGCTCACTGTGCGTCACCAACAGTAGGGTGCAATCTAATTGGCGACTCAATGAGGTCAAAAGTCGCATCACGGCTTCAGCATTGCGCTCATCCAAGCTTCCTGTTGGCTCATCGGCAAGCAGCAATTTAGGCTCCATATAGAGCGCGCGAGCAATTGCGGCTCGCTGCTGCTGACCGCCCGATACCTCTTCAGGGTAACGGCCAAGCAGCGGCATGAGATCCAACGCAGATAATATTTGTCGCCACAATCCGGCGTCTTCTGGTAAGCCTTTCAATTGGCGGCAGAAGCGGATGTTATCGGCAATATTAAGAGTGGGCAGCAAGTTATACTGCTGAAAGATAAGACCAATGTTATTGCGACGGTAGAGGGTGCGCTCGCTTTCGGTGGCGCTGTCCATCGACATGTTAGGGAAGCGAATGGTGCCAGAATCAACGACATCCAGCCCAGCAATCAGATTGAGCAGGGTACTCTTGCCAGCCCCACTCTCGCCCATTAATGCAATTTGCTGCCCCTGGTTTAACAACAACTCAGCACCTTGTAAGACAGGGTGAAACTCACCGCCGTCGACATAGCCTTTACACAGGTCTGTAAGTTGTAGCATTAACCGTCTCACCTTTGATAGAAATGGGACTGTGAATCTACACTAAATTGTGATGAGTAGAAAGTGTTTTGGATGGGAGATCACAACATATGCATCAAACCCCACCACTTCGCTGCACGATGTCTAATTTTCGATCAAATTTCGAATCCATTTTTTACTTTTGGTACGGTATATGGATCCAAACCACTTGATCGCTTCTTCGGTTAGAAACAGCAGATAAATCCACTGAGGTTCCATCCCAAGACCGATAGCAGCAAACGCGGCCAAAGGAATCCCAATCAGCCACTGCGCGACAAGATCTTGATAGAGGCAGAACTTCACATCGCCCCCCGCACGCAATACACCTACGATCAGCATCATGGGGACAGAGCGAAGCACAATCCCTACACTCAAAATCACAATGAACTGATCGGCCAACGCGCGGGTCTCATCGGTGAGAGCACTGAAGGCACCAAGCACCGCCCCTTGAACCATATAGAGTAAGATAGCCACGATCACGCTGACCGCTACATTCAATATCGTGACGCCAATCGCTTGATAATAGACTTCTTGATACGCTTTAGCGCCAATTTGATTTCCGACCAACACGGCCGCTGCATTGGACATACCAATCAACAAACTGAGAGAGATCGACTCAACTGGCGTCATCACCGAGAGCGCCGCCAAACCCTGCACGCCAGATTGTCCCATAATCGCGTGATAGACAAAAAGTCCCCCAGCCCAAGCAAGAAAATTAAAGGTCGTCGGCAGAGAGAGTTTTAAGAAGCGCACGACCTTATCTAGCTTTAGGATAGCTTTGATGTCATCAACACCAAACGCCAGTAAGTGTCGACGCAGATAGAGATAACCATACAAGGTGCCCACTTCAATCGCACCACTAAGCACGGTGGCAATTGCCGCCCCTTTGATGCCCATGGCTGGCATACCAAATTGACCAAAGATAAGCACCCAGTTAAGAAAGATGTTCGCAACAATGCCGATGCCACTAAAGAAAGTACTAATGCCGGGGCGATGCATGGCGCGCAAACCCACAGACATACTGGCCACGCAGGCCACAGCAAACATACTCACCGAGGTTAACACCAAGTAGTCGCTGCCCAGTTGATTGACCTCTGCGGAATCTGTTGTCAGCGCCATAATCTCACTCGGAAAGAGGAGGAAAAACGCGGCGGTCAACGCCGCAAATACCATCGAAACAAGCCAAGTTAACGCCGTACTCTGCCTCACCCCTTGCTGATCACCGGCGCCCCAATACTGCGCCGTAAGCAGTGCGCCTCCGGTGGTCACCCCAACCAGCATAATGGTGGTCACGAATGTCGCACGCGCGGCCACACCCACCGCGGCGATCTCCGCTTCACCTAACTGACCCAGCATGATCACATCCACCAAGCCTCGGCTAGAGAACATAATGCTTTGCAAGGTGATGGGCAGCGCAATAGCAATAAGGCGACGAATAAAATCGCCACGAGTGTGCGACAAAACCTGAGAAATGAACAAGAGCACGTCCTTTTTGGTAAGGTGATCAAAGCGTTGAGCGGTGGGTTTGGGCAGAGCTGCAACTTGTCGCTATTATAGGTGTGAATCACTTTGTTGCTCAAGACCATAAGGAATGTCGATGAAAAAAGTGTTGGTGCTGGGCGGATCTGGCTATGTCGGGTCACAACTGCTTCCTCAGCTGTGCGAAAAAGGTTACAGCGTCACTGCTGCTTCGCGAGAGGTTTCGGCATTGAAGGCGCGTATCCCGCCGCACCCCAACCTTACCTTGACTTACATAGACCTGGCAGATCGCGCCGAGACCATCAAAGTAGTGCGCGCCTTTGATATCGTCCTGTTTTTGGTTCACGGAATGGCCCACGGTTCTGACTTTGTCGATTATGAAATCAGCTTGGCAGAACATTTTCGCGACGCACTTCGAGTGAGCCAAGTGAAACATGTGATTTATTTAAGTGCGCTCCAACCGCAAACAGGCAACTCACAACACCTTAAAGCGCGTTTGATGACCGGACAGATCATCCGTCAAGCGGGCGTGCCTATCACCGAGTTACGTGCTGGCGTCATCATTGGTCCTGGCTCGGCGGCGTTTGAGATCATGCGCGACTTTGTTTACAACCTGCCTATCCTCATCGCGCCTAAATGGGTCGATTCAAAAGCGAATCCCATCGCATTGGCGAACCTTAATCACTACCTACTCTGCCTGATCAAAGAGCGAGTGACTCAGCATCAATGCTTTGAAGTGGGCGGCCCAGATGTGTTGACCTATCGAGAACAGTTTCAGGTTATCGGTCAAGCGGCGGGCAAACGGGTTCGACTTGTGAGCACTGCGCTGCTCACGCCTAAGATGGCCTCGCGTTGGCTCGCCTTGGTGACCTCCGTTCCTGCGTCGGTCGGCTCGGCGCTTCTGGCGGGGCTGTCTCATGACTTTGTCACGGACTCAACCAAGATACGCACTCGCTACCCACAGACCTTAATTGACTTTCAAACCATGATTGAGCGCGCGATAGAGCAAGAGGGAGAATTCGTGCGCAGTAACGTGTGGGGTTATGACCCTGCGGCGCTTAGTCGCTGGCAACCGGGCTACGGCTATTATCCGAAACAGGCGGGCGCGACGATAAAAACGCCAATGAGTTCCGACGCGCTGTGGCAAATCATTCAAACCATCGGTCAACCCGATCAAGGCTACTTTTTCGCCAATGGCTTGTGGCGAACACGCGAATGGCTTGACGTCTTGTTTGGCGCTGGAGCGCCGATTCGGCGTCAACCTCCTGGGCCAGAGCTTAAAGTGGGTGATTTTATTGACTCGTGGAAAGTGATCCGCTGTGAACCCAAGCGTTTTCTCTCGTTGCTGTTTGGTATGAAAGGGCCAGGTTTAGGTCGTTTGGAATTTTCTATTGAGGATGATGGTACCCAGCGCGCACTCAGCGTCACCGCTTGGTGGCACCCGCAAGGTTTTTGGGGGCTAATGTATTGGTTTGCCATGATGCTGCCACACCTGTTTATCTTCAAAGGTATGGTGAGAGCTATTGTGAGAAAGGCGGCGACATAGAGCGCGAAAAACAACGCCTTGCGTGTCAGCAAGGCGTTGTTTTTATAATTAAGAACTCAGGCTAAGCCGTCAAGCTAAGGGGAATTTCAGGCAACTGCGTTCCACGATTGGCAGGAAAAATAAGGTATTCACCGTGGTACTTCACATTCGACTTGTAGTCGGTCACCTTGTGCACCAAAAAACCTGCGTCAGTCGCTTTTTCGACGAACTCAGCGTGATTACCGCGCACAAACCAACTCATCGGCTTGACTAAAGTCTCGCCTTCAAAGCAAGCGTCACATTGATCCGCGCACAGCGCCAAGGAATTTTGCCCTTCCGTAAAGAGTTGCACCTTACCCACACCCACTAAGGGTTCTGAGGTAGAGACTTCCCAATCCGCGTTCTCCATCAGATCCAGGAACTGCTCAATATCACTGTCTTTCAGCGTTCGTTCCTCACCACTAAAGAAGGTATCGTACAGCTTAGCGATGCGTTTAAACGTGAACAACAGCCCTGCTTCGTTGCCTTTTGAGCGCCCCATTTTTTGCCAACGCGTCAGGTCATTGCCAACCACGCGATGAAAACGCTGTTCTTTAAGCGCTCTGGTCACCCAACGCACTAAATAGTGATTGTTGGCGACCGGAGCGTCGGTCAGCTTTCCTAAACGATGCTGCGCATCGAGCTCTTCAAGCGCAAGTGTGACTAACTTGCGCATCTCAACTGTGTATTCAGACATTACGCCTTTCTTCCAAAAAATCCATACAACGCGGCAGAGAGTATCGAACATGCCGTCATGGTCGCTATCATCGGCCATGTTGCGTCACTTGGCAACATCGCCACCACCACGCCAATCACGGAACCCGTACCAAAACGCAGCGTGCCCGCCAATGATGAAGCCGTACCAGCCATCGACGGGTAACCGCTTAACAGCAACCCCATACTATTACTGCCGATGGTCGATAACGTGCCGATAAACAGCACCACAAAAGGCACAGTGCCCCAAAGACCAAGATCCAGCATCCAGGCAATGAACATCCCAACGCCGGCGAGCAATTGCACCGCAAGACCAAATCTTAGCATCGTGTGCGAGCCGACTTTACGTACCAAGCGGCCATTGATGCTGGTCATAATGATCATCGCAACGATGTTCAAACCAAACAGATAACCAAAGTGATCTGGGCGTACGCCATAAATATCAATGTAGACAAACGAGCCTGCGGTCAAAAAGGCAAACATACCGGCGAATGAAAACGCACCGGAAAAAATCAACCCCATCGCCACAGGGTTGGCGCACAATCGGGCATAGTTTTGCATCGTGGTGCGAAAACGCAGCGGCTGACGCTTCTCCACTGGCAAGGTTTCTGGAATTTTCCAAAGCACCAAGGAGATCACGATGGCGGCAAAAATTGCCAGGATCCAAAAAATTGCTCGCCAGCCAAACCAAATGGCGACGTGACCGCCGATCATCGGCGCCACCAAAGGCGCTATGGTAATCACTAAGGTCACAAATGACATGGTGCGCGCGAAATCCTCACGATCAAACATGTCACGCACGACAGCTTGAATAATGACGGCCGCTGCAGCGCCCGCAAAGCCTTGCGCGGTACGCACCCAAGTGAGCGCTTCAATACTTGTGGTGGTTGCACTCACCAATGAGGCCAAACCAAAAAACAGCACGCCAAGGATCAGCACCGGGCGACGACCATAGCTGTCCGCCAATGGACCATGAATCAACTGACCAATAGCAAAGCCCGCGGTATAAGCCGTAAGGGTGATTTGCACCGCGCCACTTTCGACACCGAGATCGGCAGCGATGGAGGGCATCGCGGGCAAATACATATCAATCGCCAGTGGCGTTAAGGCACCAATGGCGCCCAAAACCAAAAACAACAAAAAGCTCAACTGAGGCGTGTCGGTGTTGGTAATAGCAGTATCAGACATAAGTCTCCTATCCGATAGCGAAAAAACGAGCCGCAGAAAGGCGGCTCGTCAAAAGAAATGAAGTTAACCGGACTATATTCAACCGATTGAGCTCAAATTACTAGTTCCTATTAGGAAATAAAGCTCTTCCAAATTGGGGTATTAATTCCAAATAGAATCAATTTCTACTTGAGTCAGGTAACGGTATTCACCCGGTTCAAGCGAATCATCCAGCGCTATAGCACCGATGCGTTCACGGTGAAGATGCTCAACCTTATTGCCCAGTGCAGCAAACATGCGTTTCACTTGGTGGTACTTGCCTTCAGTAATCGTCAGCAGCACTTCGTGCTCATCTGTATTGACTATCTCTAGTTTCGCGGGCAGCGTCGGCTCTTTCTCATTGCGCAGTTCGATACCGTGGGCGAGTTTTTCAGCATAGTCGTCACCGATAGGATCGGCCAGCCACACTCGGTACGTCTTCTCACACTTATGCTTCGGTGAAGTGATGCGGTGCGACCACTGGCCATCATCGGTAATCAACACCAAACCTGTGGTATCGACGTCTAATCGCCCAGCAAAATGCAGGTTCTCAATTTTCACCTCATCTAGCAGCACAAACACTGTGTGATTAAAACCGTCTTCATGAGAGCAGACAAATCCCTCAGGTTTGTAAAGCATGATGTATTTTGGTCCTGGTTTGCCGATTTCACGACCCTGCCACTCGACGACGCACGTGTCGGAAACTTTAACTGCACCGCTTTTTTGCACCACATCGTTGACCGTCACTTCGCCACTTTTGATGATTTTCGTGGCTTCTTTTCGCGTCGCACCTAAGGCATCGCAGAGAAATTTGTCTAAACGCATTTTTACCTCACTCTGTGTTCGCCGCGCAGTATACAGAGTTCACTGCGCGCTGCGAACCCTTTACGCTTGCGCCAGCAACTCAATCACCAATGAGCGGAGCCACTGATTCGCTGGGTTATTATCCAGCTTCTTCGGCCAATTGACCCATAGCGCGACCTTGTTGATCTCATAAGGTACAGCCATCGTTTTAATGGGTAATGATGCTTGCATAAGGCTGGCGACGTCTTGTGTACAGATACCAATAGCATCTGTATGTGCAATCGTGTGTAGCATTGAGTACAGTGAGTTGTGGTCGCTGTGTATTTTACGCTGTGGGATCGGCTGCTTAGCCAAGGTATCCGCAGCACGAGTATTAAATCGAACCAAATTCAGAAAAGCGTGAGACTCGGCAAAATACTGCTCATAACTAATGGTATCGCCAATACGAGGATGATCACGATGGACCACGCACACCATCGACTCCTCTTTAGCTAGTTGAGAGGCAATACCTCCCAGTCTGGGCGCAACATAATCCACCACCAAGTCGACCACCCCGCTGGCGAGTGAATCATAAGTGTCATCTTGATCGGAAGGTAACGCGGCGAATATCACCTCAGCGCTAATGTCATGCTGGCCAACCAAACGCTGAATTAGGTCTGACATATACACGTCAGGCACATAGACACGAAACGCTCTATCCGTTTTGCTTGGCGAGAAATCCTCATAACCGAGAATGGTCCGTTCTATCGAATGAAATGGTTCAGCGACTTGCTTAAACAGATCATGCGCGACAAACGTTGGCTCTACACCGACGTGTTTACGCTGAAATAAGGTTTCCCCTAATTGTGTATTGAGTCGCTTGACCGCATGACTCACCGCTGAGGGGGTCAAATCCAACTCCTCGGCGGTCACAGTATATGAGTGACTTTTGTAGACGCTAAGAAATACGCGCAAAAGATTAAAATCAAAATGGGTGGCCTTTGGCATCGATTTACCTGATTAAAGCGAAACTTCTATCACCAATACAGCAAAGGCTAGCCCTATGTAGCAAGGGCGATGCTCGTTGATTGTGACACGGGTTTGTTTATTTGCACTCTTATCTACACAATGTCTACGTATCAGTACTGTCTATCAAGATACCACATATTGAGATGAGTATAGACAGAACAAAAGACAGTTTTAATATGAATTTAATTCATATTAAAATAACATTTTTACCTGTGTATAATTGTAAAAAATTCTCAGCTACGCATTACCATGTACACCCTCAGACCCTACCAAGAAGACTCCGTCAAAGCGGTAATCCATTACTTTCGCGCCAATCAAACCCCTGCGGTGCTTGTGTTGCCAACGGGTGCGGGGAAAAGCTTAGTCATCGCAGAATTAGCGCGTTTGGCAAAAGGGCGAGTCTTAGTGCTGGCACACGTCAAAGAGTTGGTTGAGCAAAACCACGCCAAGTACGAAGGTTACGGGTTAAAGGGCGCGATTTTTTCTGCCGGGCTGGGCCGTAAGGAGACCGATCAGCAAGTGGTGTTTGCCTCAGTGCAATCGGTTGTGCGCAATTTGGACGCGTTCAGTCACCAATTTTCGCTACTGGTGATCGATGAATGCCACCGCGTACCGGATGACAAAAACACCAGTTATCAAAAAGTCATTCGCCACTTGAGCGAGCTTAACCCGGGCATTAAAGTGCTTGGTCTCACCGCCACACCCTATCGCCTGGGTATGGGTTGGATTTACCAGTACCACACACGCGGCTTAGTACGCAGCGATGAACCGAGGTTCTTCCGCGATTGCATCTTTGAACTGCCTATCCAATATTTGCTTGATGAAGGGTTTCTAACGCCCGCTACGCTGCTCGATGCCCCAATACTGAGCTATGATTTCTCGCAACTCAAACCCGCTAGTACCGGGCGCTATAAAGAGTCAGAACTTGATATGGTGATTGACAATGCCAAGCGCGCAACACCACAAATCGTCGAACAAATCATCCAACACGCCGAGCACAGGCAAGGCGTGATGATATTCGCCGCCACGGTGAGGCACGCGCAGGAGATCTTTTCGCTTCTCCCTAGCGATCACACCGAGCTGGTCATCGGTGATACGCCTACTACGGAGCGTGACAGCATCATCGAACGCTTTAAGCAGCGCCAAATCAAATATCTGGTCAATGTCTCGGTGCTGACGACGGGCTTTGATGCGCCGCATGTGGATCTGATTGCCATTCTTCGCCCAACGGAATCGGTCAGCTTGTATCAGCAAATTGTTGGTCGTGGGTTACGTTTATCGCCAGGAAAAGGTGATTGCTTGGTACTCGATTACGCGGACAACACTTACGATCTCTATCAACCCGAAGTGGGCGATCCAAAACCAGACTCGGACAGCGAGATCATCACCATCCCCTGCCCGGCTTGTGGCTTTAACAACAACTTTTGGGGCAAGCTCGATAGCAATGGCTTTTTAATTGAACATTTTGGCCGTAAGTGCCAAGGGTATTTTACCGATGAAGAGACGGGCGAGCGCGAGCACTGCAACTACCGCTTTCGCGCAAAATACTGCGGTGATTGCGGCGCCGATAACGATATAGCTGCGCGTATTTGCCATGAGTGTGACGCCACCTTAGTCGACCCAGATAAGAAGCTTAAAGAGGCGTTAAACCTTAAAGATGCTTTAGTGTTTGAGTGCTTGGCGATGGACTTTTCACTGCACAAAGATGGCCAAGGTAAAAACCAGCTCCGGGTCAGCTACGTGGGTGACAACGATGCCAAGGTGCATGAATTTTGGTCTCTCACCACACCTAAACAGAAAAAGACCTTCAAAGATCGCTTCGTTCGTCCGCATTTGGCGGACAAGCATCGCCCCTTTGATACCCTATCACCGAGTAAAGTGGTCGATAATCAACACCGCTTTCGCCCGCCGCAGTTTGTGATTGCGCGTAAGGTCGGGCGCTTTTGGAAAATGCGCGATAAAATCTTTGACGATGAGCTGAGCGGATAATTCACTCAAGGTTCATCTTGTTGCGTGTATGCTCATGTTGATTCTGAACAGAGGAATATACTGATGAATACACTGAGAACACCCCGTATGAGTCAATTTTTACCGGCTTCCTTTCTTCTTGCTAGTGCCGTCTTCTTTTCTCTGCCCAGTGCGGCGCAAGACGGCCACGCCCTAGTTCAAGATGAGTACCACCCGGGAACCCGCGTCGATCTCGAGGGCGATCAAGACGAAGTCTACAGAGCGGTACAAAATGGCGACATTCGACCCTTTTCCGAGATGTACGCAGCGGTCGAGCGCGACTTGCATGGTAGAATCATCCAAGTCGAACTGGATCAAGATGATGGCATTTGGATCTATGAGCTCAAACTCAACCACAATAACAACATCATTAAAGTCGAGTACAATGCAGCCAGTTTAGAAATGCTGGAAATCAAAGGCCGACACTTTCGCGACGCGCTTAAACCCACTGAATAAGGAGCCTCGGTTAGAATGAAAATATTGGTGATTGAAGACGACCTTCGCCTTGGGCAACAAATTCAAGCGTCTTTTGACGATGCAGATTGGGTTAGTGAGTGGTCTGCCGATGGTGAGGATGGTCTATATCGTGCCACCAGCGAAGAGTGGGACGCAATTGTATTGGACTTGGGCCTACCCAAACTGGATGGGCTTTCGGTGTTGAGTGGCATTCGCGCCAACAACATCAATACCCCAGTGGTGATACTCAGTGCCCGTGACGCGCTCAGCGAGCGAGTAGAAGGGCTAAATGCTGGCGCCGATGATTACCTCACCAAACCGTTTGAGATGGTTGAGTTGATCGCCCGCGTTCGCGCCCAGCTTCGCCGAGCCTCTGGCAATGCTTCACCCGTCATGCAGGTGGGTAACCTGAGCCTCGATACCCGCAGCTCTACCGTACTCTGGCAGCAAACCCCCGTCACACTAACAGCGCTAGAATACAAAGTCGTCGCCTACTTTATGCACAACCCAGACAAAGTCATCTCTCGCACCGAACTGGTCGAGCACATCTACAAGCAAGATTTTGATCGTGATTCCAACACCATTGAGGTCTTTATTGGCCGTATCCGCAAAAAAATCGCGCCTGACGTCATCAAAACCGTGCGTGGGCTAGGATACCAGCTCAATGCCTAAGCTCCGCGTCGCCAACCTTAAAAAGCTCAGCCTAAAAAGTCGCCTGGTCTTTGCCGCTATCATCTGGCTCACGGCGATGATCATCGCCGCCGGCGTGACGGTACCGACCCAAGTTCTGCACTATATGGTTGAGGACAGCCGCGATCAGCTCTCTATTTATATGGATGAAATGGCGGGTGCGCTTAACGTCAATGATAGAGGTAAACTCTCGCTCTCTTCGGGCTTATCCGATCCTCGCTTTACTCGCCCTTATAGTGGTTTCTACTGGCAAGCGAGCACTGATAGCGACACGCTGCGTTCGCGTTCTCTGTGGGATCAGACGCTGACCTTCAAAGGCGCAAAAAAACACAAAGGCAAAAGCGCTGTATTTGGGGCAAAAGGCGAGAAACTCATCACCATAGATTCGACCCTCTATTTCCCCGATTACAGCGGCCCTATTCAAGTGACGATTGGCATGGATGAACAGCCCATCGAAGCGACCGTCACCGAGTTGATGGGTCAGCTGTGGCTGATTCTCGGCTTACTCTATCTTGGGCTTCTGACTGTTATTATGCTGCAAGTAGAGTGGTCATTAAGCCCACTGGGCAAGATGAAGAAAGAGTTGGCCGAGCTGCGTCGTGGCGAAAAAAATCGCCTTGATGAAGCCTACCCCAAAGATGTAGCTCCGGTGATCAGTGACCTCAACGCGCTGCTGTTTCACTATCAAGAGCTTCTCGAACGCGCCCGTCATCACGCTGGGAACCTCTCGCATGCCTTAAAAACGCCGCTGTCTGTGCTCAAGAATGAAATCCGTCAATTGGGGGAGGCTGAACAAGCGAAGCTGACCCCAGCCATCGATCAAATTCAGCACCAAATTGATTATCACCTCGGACGCGCGCGCATGGCCGGCGCCAAAAACATTCTCGCGGTAAAATCCAATCCCGCCGAGCGCGTCGATGCCATCACGCTCGCGTTTGACAAAATATACGCCAACCGAGGCTTAACCGTCATCAATGAACTGGATTCTGATATTGAGCTTGCTGTGGAACAAACCGACCTCGACGAGATGCTGGGTAATCTTTTGGAGAACGCCTATAAATGGGCCAGCAGCATGATAAGAATCTACAGTGTGGATGTCATCACTGATGAAGCAAAACGCGAAGCCGACGACGGACATCAACTCTCCATCGTGATTGAAGATGATGGCCCCGGAATTGCCAAAGAGCACATTCAGCAAGTGCTAAAACGCGGCGTGCGCTTAGACGAGCACACCCCTGGCTCGGGGCTAGGTTTGAACATTGTACAAGAGATGGCACACAGCTATCGCGGCGCACTGAGCTTAGAAGCGGGTGCTCAAGGTGGATTGAAAGCCATCCTCACCATGCAACGCGCGAGTGCAACTAAGAAGCACAAGCGCTAAACCGTTGAAACAAAATAGGCGAAATTGTCGCGCGTACGGCGAATATCTATTGCGAGAAAACGGTATGGATGGTAGTATCCGCGCTCGTTTTAAGAGTTACGACCAATTTCTCTAAAGCGCACACCACATCTGCAAGGTCGCATTGCGAGATGTGAAGTTAATTTTTTCATATTTGAGAGTAATTACTATGAAATTTGAAGCAGTAGTACGTACTGAACTAGGTAAAGGTGCGAGCCGCCGCCTACGTCACGCTGGTAAATTCCCTGCTATCGTTTACGGTGGCGAAGCTGCACCAGTATCGATCGTTCTTAACCACGATGACATCGTTAACCAAATGGACAAGCCTGAGTTCTACGAAGGTATCGTTCTAGTGATCGACGGCGCTGAAGTGAAAGTTAAGCCACAAGACGTTCAACGTCACGCTTTCAAGCCAAAAGTTGAGCACATGGACTTCATCCGCATCTAATTCCTCCTACCAAGGAATAGCCGGATTGTAATCCAGCCTTTTGCATAAAGAATATCGGCCTTACCAACCGAGACTTCTAAAAATTCGAAACCCCGATGCTACCAACATCGGGGTTTCACCGTTTTTGGAACAATGAAAGTCGTTTCTATATCCCCTATCGCACTCTGATCGCTAATCCAGTATTATCAACGCGTCTACTCAAACATTTGTACACCATGCTGAACAAAGAACAACTGCGCACCGAGCTCCTAGAGACCCTTTCCACTCAACGCAAAAATGCATTGGATGCGGCGGATACCGCCCATGATCTTGCTACGCATGAACAAAGTGTCGCAGAAACACAGTACGATACCGTTGGACTAGAGGCCGCGTACTTAGCACATGGCCAATCGCAACGTGTGGCTGAATTTGATATAACCATTAATCGCCTTAAGTCCCTGCCGCTTATTGATTTTGACGAAGAAGATGAGATCAAACTCGGCGCGATAGTGACGCTCTCAGATGACATGACGTGTTGGTTTTTACCTGCATGTGGTGGCTACAAACTCGATAACGACCGCGTTGTTGTCATCACTCCTCAGTCGCCACTAGGAAAAATGCTTGATGGAGCGGAGATTGAAGAAGTCCTGCAAGATGGTAGAGAAATAAGAGGTATCCAGTAAGAGTTTCATCAGATTTCCTTTGAGCAACTACCTCTTTACTATTTGATGCCGCATTTCAACTAACTGATGTTCACCCACAATCTCCACTTCTTTGATGAACTCAAAGCCAAACCTTTCATAGTAATTTCGAAGATAACTATGAGCGTGGATCACAATAGACTCAACACCATTACTCTGCGCATAACCCATCAAAGCCTGGACAACTTTTGAGGCAACTCCATCACCTCGATATGCTTTTGTGACCGCTACCCTAGCCAAAGTACACGTACTGCCCTGTTTCACTGTTAGGCGAGCAGTGGCGATGGGTTTATCTTGTTCCACAACTAACGCGTGGATTGACTCTTCATCTAGTCCATCAAGGTCTAATTCTTTAGGGATCTGTTGCTCAAGTGTGAACACCTGATAGCGGATAGTTTGAGCTCTCTTTATCAACTCGGCATCATTCCCAATAGTGACTTCCATTGCTATGTATCTCCAACAACAAACACATGGCCTAACCAATGTGAAACTGACAACCGCATAGTAAAAATGCCACGCGGGATGAATCCCTCTTGAACAATTTGTCGTATGCCTAGCTTTTACCTACACTAAATGCGCATCATTAATACGCATGGAAACACTTCATGAAAAATATATATAGCACACATGCACCTAAAAAGGCGACAAACCTTAGTTTAAACAGTGAGTTACTTGCCGAAGCTAAGCGCCTAAACATCAACCTATCAGCAACAATGGAGAAGGCTTTGGAAAAAGAAGTAAAGCAACAATTGAAAGCCGAATGGTTAGAACAAAACGCCGAAGCAATTGAAGCGTGTAACGACTTAACTGCAAAACACGGACTATTTTCTGATTCATACTGAGTATTCTAATGTCACAATTTACACTTTATAAAAACAACGATAAGAGCACCGCAAGCACTTACCCGTATTTTGTTGATGTTCAAAGCGAGTTGCTCGATTCACTAAATAGTCGCTTGGTCATTCCCTTAACTCCTATCGAACGGCTAGAGAACAAAGCCCCCAGCCATCTGTCCCCTACGATCCATATTGATGAAGGTGACTTTGTGATTCTTACTCAACAAATGGCCAGTGTACCAACTCAAATCCTCACGACCCCAGTCAACGATCTAAGCACATTTAGAAACGAAATTATCTCACCCCTCAACAACCACATCACTCTGGTCGAATTAAAAAGCCACTACAATGCAGCACATTTTAAGAGATGAAACATCAATGACTGCTTCTTGAAGCCAATGGTCAAATTCCATAAGTAGACTACGTCTTGCTCAACTTACAGAAAAGATCACTCGTTCACCCGATGCATGATCATCCAGCTCCAAAATCACACCTAAAAAGGTTTTGTCTTCTAACGCGGCTAAGATTACGTCTTTCTGTGTGGTCATGATGCGGCTTAAGAACGGTTTTATAGCAATCGTTGCTAACGCCAATGGAACACTCACCGTACTTTCTTTCACTTCGTTCGTGTAGGTCTCGATTCTGAACATTTTCATCGCTTACTCCATAATCAACCAGTGCCATATCAAGATACTGCAAATTTTGGAAAGTCGACTTGATGTATCTCAAGTACTGCATCGGCCACTCAAACCGTATCTTCCGTCAATCTCTCTCAAGCGTAAGGTTGACGTAGCCTATGGCTTTGCGATCTTGTTTGATCATTGGCAGAATGTTTCAATATAGAGCGCTTCAACCTTGTCTCTTGCCCATTGAGTTCGGCGTAAGAACTTCAGCGACGATTTGATAGAAGGATTGTTATAGAAACAGTTAATTGGAATCTCTGCATCCAATCCCTCCCAGCCATAGTGCTCTTGTAAACGTACAAGTATTTTCTCAAGGGTTAAACCATGTAATGGGTTATTGGGTTGCTCTTGGCTCATTGTCAGCATTTCCGAATCAAGGTAAGGGGTGGAGAGTTTAGCAGATTAATACTTGCCGGTGTTCTTAACTCTGGGCTCGGCATCCATACCGTCAGGATAAACAGCGGATTGCTATCAATCAGTGGGGATGCAATTCGCGCCGAAAACCGTTCATCATGGTTGCGATCAATCCCTTTAACGTATTGTCGTCACTGCGACGTGAGTATGCTCTAAGACCTGTGAACTGGATCTGGAACCATTGTGCAAGGTGCAGTGGGTCTTGCTCTTCTACCTCACCGTTGGCAATCGCTTGTTCGAACAATGTGACAAGAAAAGCTTCAAATTGATTCGCTAAGCCCTGCGTTTGCGAGCGAAGCGTATCAAATCCTTCGTCAAACTCACTGGCCGATTTAACTAACATACAAATGGCACTGGGATTTGTATGGCGCTGCGTGATCACTACATCTAAAACAAACGCTTCTAACGCGGACAAAACCGCTGAATGTTGCGCTAAGTGATCCTCAAACTGGGCCTGAAGATTCGCGACGTACATCTTTAATGCTTCACAATACAAGCCTTCTTTAGAACCGAATGTCGCATAGATGCTACCAGGGCGAAGGTTCACATTTTCTTGTAAATCTCGGGTAGACGTCGCGTGAAAGCCTTTCTTCCAGAATAGATCGGATGCGACCTTCACAACTTCCTCACGTTGAAATTTTTTTGTATTCGCCATGATTAACCACCATTTTTGAACATGTGCTCAATTTTATATTGAGCGACCGCTCAAAATCAACTATGCTGACTCTGTCGAACTTAATCAACATCACTACCAGGAGATGAAACATGGCAGAATTTAAACTATACACCGCAGAAAACGCGCCAAAAGAGTCCAAGCCTCTAATCGAAAACTCAGTAAAAGCATTTGGGATGCTACCCAACCTTCATGCTGTGATGGCTGAATCTCCAGCACTGCTGGAGGGGTATCAGGTATTACATGGTCTGTTTCAAAGCACTTCATTCAACGCAGAAGAATTGACAGTCGTTTGGCAAACCATCAACGTCGAGCATGGCTGTCACTACTGTGTACCGGCTCATAGCGCTATTGCAGCGTCAATGAAAGTGGACCAAGAGATTGTCGATGCGTTGGTTAACCAAACCCCACTGGCGAACCAAAAACTCGAGACGCTTCGCGAAACAACACTGCAGATGGTGCGTCAGCGTGGCGTGATTGACGATACGCAGATCGAACAATTCTTTGCGGCTGGTTATAGTCAGCAGCAGCTGTTGGAAATCGTACTTGGACTTGCACAAAAAGTAATGAGTAACTACACCAATCACCTTGCTGATACACCGATCGACGCGCCTTTTAAAAAGTTCGTCAAATAACCCGCATTCAGCGAGTAACGCTGGTTCTGAATCAAGGACCAGCGCTAGTTTCTTCTAATGAAGAAAAAATGCGGTAAATAGCCCCGCTGTTCTTTTCCGTTTTTCTTTCTACTTTTACCCTTAAAATAGCCACTGAAGCATCGCAACCCAAAGCACCCAACTTGGAGGCTAATTATGGATCCTCACGCCCAGCACTTACTTCAACACCTTTGCCAAGAGTACGACTCGCTCTCAGAACTTCATCAAACGAGTCCATTTCCCGAGTTTTCCGCCACCATAAGTCATGAACACGGACATTGCTTGGTTCACTGCCCGCTCGGCAGCCAGAGACTCTCCATTGTTTCGGTAAATTTTGCCCCCTATGTTCGTGGTCAAGGTGTGTTAAAGCGGTTTATTCGCTACATTCAAAGCCACCCTTACCAATATCGAGGTGTTGAGGTGGCCACCATACAAAACCAGAGCCTAGCAAAACGGCTATTAAATCTTGGGTGGCAGCACAAATCACTATTCAACAAAATGTTTAGACGCCAGGCGCCAACGTTGATCTGTGACTTCGACCAAATGACTTGAGCGCATCTTCTGTACATAGCTCATGATGAAATTGAATAAGGCTGGGTTTTACTCTAAAGAAAAAGTGATCTACATTGGGACTTAGAAAAGTTAGAAGTATAGATGGCTAAAAATGACAACATTGACGATTCTTGACGGAGGAATGGGAAGAGAGCTCAAGCGAATTGGCGCTCCTTTTTCTCAACCACTTTGGAGTGCTCAAGCCCTAATTGAGGCGCCTCATTACGTGAAACAAGCCCACGAAAGCTTCATCGATGCAGGCGCTGAAATCATCACAGTAAATAGCTACGCGTGCGTACCGTTTCACCTGGGTGAAACCTTGTTTTCAGAACGAGGGCCCGAGCTGGCCAAGTTAGCAGCAAAGCTTGCTCGACAAGCCGCTGACGAAAGCAAACGCGACGTTCTTGTCGCAGGTGCTATTCCGCCTTTCTTTGGCTCATATCGGCCTGAATTGTTCGACGCCGAGAGAGCCGGCGCTTTGACTCACGCGTTGTATCAAGCTCAAGCACCTTATGTTGATCTCTGGCTGGTCGAGACGATTTCAAGTTTGGAAGAAGCGCGCGTGATAGCAAAGGCAATGAGTATCAGCGACAAGCCCGTCCACTTTGCTTTTACGCTTATCGATGAAGTCACTGAGGAAGCAAAACTTCGTTCGGGTGAATCGGTAAAAGAGGCGGTGACTTTAATGCTAAGCCGCCAAACAGATGGTCTGTTTTTTAACTGTTCGATTCCCGAAGTGATCGAACAAGCACTTATCGACACGACTTCGGTCATCAACGCCCTCAATGCTACGATGACGCTAGGGGTTTATGCCAATAGCTTTTCTCCTATTCTATCGGGGCACCAAGCCAACGGTACACTCCAAGAAATGCGACACTTTTCACCGCAAGAGTACTTAGAGCTCGCCAAAGTGTGGGCGAAACGTGGCGCGAGCGTCATTGGTGGCTGTTGTGGGATTGGACCTGAGCACATTTATCACCTCTCAGAGTGGAAGCATACTCTGAGGTGTCGCTAGGTGGGTTACAACGCCCACCTGTCGACAAACAAATGTGATAACGATGTGAGATAGCCTAGCTTTAGCCTCTGCACTGAGGTGTCCTATCACTCGACACTCTGATCCAATTCTTCAATCGGCTCTTCGTGTAGGTACGCCTCGATCGGTTTAGGCCTACCCAATCCAAAACCTTGCAGATGAGAAGCGCCTAGCTCTTGCATAAAAGCTTGCATATCCGCACTTTCAATCCCCTCAGAGACAAGGCTCATTCCTTTGTCTTTGCATAGCTGAACCAGATAAGTCACCAAGTTTCGGCAGGACGCATCGTGCTGACAATCTTCAACTAAGCTTTTATCGAGTTTAATTTGATTCAGTGGTTGTCGAAATAAGCTTATGATCGAGCTGTAACCTGCGCCAAAATCATCCAGAGATATCTCAAATCCCGCCTGTTTTGCTTTTGAGATTTGGTCATGACACACCGTACTACTATCGAGAATGTGAGACTCCGTCAACTCCAATACAATCCTCGAAGTCGGCACCTTGTGTTGACTTGCAATCGACACGATATCGGTCACGAAGTCTGGATCTCTCAATTGAATCACCGACACATTAATATTGACCTTAGGTCGATTATCACTATCAATGGGGCAACGACGCACAAACTCACACGCTTTACTAAAGACTAGCTTTCCCAATGCAGAAATGAGACCACGCTGCTCAGCGAGTGGAATAAATTCAACCGGCGACACATAACCTAAGTCATGATGTGTCCACCTGGCGAGAGCCTCATAACTGATGACTTGATTCGTTACACTGTCAAAAATCGGTTGCACAGCGATGGTGATGTCTTCATTTTCTATCGCCGATCGAATCGAATCTTTGATAACAAACCAGCGGTCAATAGCATTTTTCACATCCCCTTGATAGACGGTGATCCCGCCATTATCAGACGCATAATCGGTAATCTGATAAAGAAGACTTAATGGGCTATCGCGATCCAAATCGCATTCATACAAACCGCCGACTGCAACATCATCGGTCAACAGATGCTCATCGACATAGATCTCGTCATTGAACGCTTCAAGCAATGATTTCAATGCCAGAGCCAACGCATCAACAGACAGTTCAGATAGGGTTCTTAATACGAATTGGGTTTCGGAAACTCGATAGATTTCGTAATCATTATTTTGCTCGTTAACCCACTTAACGAGTCGTGCAACGACTTCTTTAGCAAAGCTACCACCCCAGAGGCGGTCGTAATCTTTGAAGTTGTCTACGGAAACAGTGAGAAGCACAGCAGAATCTTCACTATGCTCGATATCCTCGATCCACTTAAGCCTGTTGTACAGCCCAGTGTCGCCATCGTGATAGGCGACACGATAGAAATACTCTCTTAGCAACTTTTGTTCACTGATATCACGGTGAGAGCCGACCATATAATTGCCTCCCTCATCGGCAACAATGACGCCCGTTGCCTCAAGCCAAATGTACCCGTTGCTCTTTGTTTTCACGCGGTACTCCGTGACCATTTCACGAGAGTCGCCTTGCTCATGCTCGTCCACACGTTCACTCAACAGTGCTTTGTCGATAGGATGAACCAATGACAACCACTGTTCCAAAGTAATCTCATCGGAGGGCAGATCAAACTGACTATAAAAGTGCTGGTTGTAGTGTCGAATCACTCTATCCCTACCCATAAACCATGAACCATCTCGACTCATATCGAAAATATGGCTCATTTTGCTTAGCAGCAATTCGATCTCTTTTTCTTTCATTCCGTACTCCATCAACGGTTCAACCAGTCTCACGACGTCATTTTTCGCTGCGTGCCATCCTTGACCACAACAGACTTATTATAGTTCTCAATACGTTAGGTTGCCTAATATCGTCAAACACTTACCATAAATAAATAAGAAATGTGACCGATTAACGAATCGACGACAATTTTTCATATATACGGACTTCATGGATAAAAAGATGACTGTGAACGGAGCAATGTTTGTAGGCATCATTCTCGCTGGATGTGACTGACATGCACAAGGTTAGTTAGCTTGATAGCCGGTTTAACAAGCAACTGGGCACTACCGACAATAAATAACCAAGTACCACCCAACACAAGTGCATCGTTTAAGAAAAAAATACTACCGACCAAAAACCAAATCGCTATGAGTAAATCGTTGACTGCCCCGAGGGCGTCATAACGCCTTTGAACAACAAGGTGACGCTTTCCCAGACCCAAATCGAGCTCATTCACATATTCATTCATGCTCACCTCCTTGGCTCAGTGTTGGCCAGTCGACCAATTGGACACGCTCTCTCAACAAGTTGACACTGACGAGCAAAGGAACTGCAACCAAAAATCCGATCCCCCCCCAGAGCCATCCCCAGAAGGATAACCATACGAAGATAACCAGTGGATTTAAATTGAATCGTCGGCCGAGCAGCGTCGGCGTGACGAATTGGCTCTCAACTAAGTTCAACACTAAATAAAGCGAGGTCGCCGCCAACATTAAGCTCAAGGAATCAAACTGCAAGTAGCCCACAAGAGTAAAACTTAAGGCTGAAATGAGCGGTCCGACATAAGGGGCAAAATTCAGCATGCCTGCCAATGCCCCCCAAAGAAAGGGGTCAGTCATCCCTAATATCCAGAACACTAAGCCCACCGCGACACCCAACCCTACGTTGACCAAAGTGATGGTACTGACATAACGCGAGAGATCGCTTTGCAATGCTTTAACTAACCCCACGACTTGTTTTTGCTGCGAAAAACTATCCAGACAATGTACCGTTTGCCTATATAAACCACGACCGTGATTGAGCATAAAATACACCATAAACAGCACCATCATCGCGTTAATAACGATGGCGGGCGTTGCCGTTGCTAAGCTTTTCAGCAACGAAAAAAGCGTACTGTCACCCATGTCATCCATATCACCGGCTATGGATAGCGACTCTCCGGTTTGTTGTTCTGTCGTCTTGGCCACTTCGCTCACTTCCTGAGTGACGCTTTTTACGATATCAGGCAGTTGTGACCACCACTGCTTGACGGGCTCTGACATAGCCGAAAAACCTACCAACGACACGCCCACTAAGCAAGACAGCACGAGAACAACGACTAAGGTTCTAGGTATCCCCTTGGATTCGACGTAGTTGATGAAAGGACTACACATCAGCGCAATAAAACTACTGACAACCAGCGGCATTAAAAACGCTTTCGCAAAGTAAAGAGCCGGCACTACCGTGACAACGACAAGCAGTACCGATAGGACGAGACTCATGGAAATGGTGATACAACTCTTCATCTTGCTATGCACTCCCCGCGATGCGTGGTAACACAGACCGGACAACGAGTCGACTGAAGGACCTCGAAAGTGACGGACTCAGACTGGCTTGATGTGCCACAGCTGCACCGTAAAGCGCCATTCCACCAAAGGCAAAACAAGGGTGCCTATCAATGAAACGAGCCGTTAAGTGCCGACATAATCGGTAATGCAGTAAACACTGATTGAGTGCCACTTTACTCTCCATTCGAGTGAGCTCGGTTTCCTTTTTCAACTGCTTGAGTGAGCGCATCCCAACCCTCCTTAATTTGCTGTTTAGTGTGTGTATAGCCCACAAGCCTCAGTAACTGATTTTGTCGCCATATCAGCAAGATAAGGCTCAAACCAAGTGAACATAGCGCAGTCAAAACCGCAAGCGGGAGTTGGGATGTCCACCAATAAATGATGATGCCGAGTGAAACCGAAAGACTAAAAATAAAAAGCACCAATAACAGCACAAATAGGATCGAGCATAGCAGCGCCGATCCCAACGCTCTTGCACTCAATTGACTTTCTAGCCGAAATAGCTTCGCGCTCGACAGCAGCCAAGAGCGAATGAGGACGCTCAAGCGTTCTGATTCTGCTGCGATGCCAGCCAAGTCGTCGCAGATCTCCTGAGGCTGTGATCGATGAGGCTCGCTCAACTGCGCTTTCTCCACCTCTGAGTCGATACCTGCACTGTCACTGTGTTGTTCGTCTTTTGTCATTCGGTTACTCACTGGTTATGCTGTTTAAACAGGTGGATTCAAACGTGCAACGTGCCTGTTGCGCGCATCAATCGTTCCGTATTTGTCTCAGTGCTATTTGATCAATTTAGATACTGCCCAACCAGCTAAAAACGCACAGCCGATACTCAACAGTGGCCTCTGCTTAATGACATCGCCCGCTGAATGAGCGACCTGCTCTGCTTGGTGACTACTTTCACCCAACTTTTGTTGTGTTTCTTGCTTGATAGCATTAACGGCTTCGAACGCCGCTTTTTCTGCGAGTTCGTACGCCTCTTCCAACTGCTCTTTGGATTTCTCTGCTGTTTCTTTCGCTGTTGTTTGTTTTGCTGTAGCCATGGAAATCTCCTAACAATGAGTAATGAGTTCAAAGTAGAACAAGCGAGAACCGTGCCACCCATAAATTTATTTCCACACCTCATAAAATAATGACTTTAAATGCTCTCATGGTTGAATGTTGATGTAATTTTTTCTTTGTTAAGCCAAAAAGTCGGTAAATTTTTCATAGCATATAGAGAACAAATAAAAATATCACCGTACAGAACAACACTAAACAAACAACTCGTACTGGCATATTACCTGCACCAATAAAACAGATGATTTTTAAAAATTGAAATGTGAGAAATAATCTTGATGAATCATGAGAGGTATCAATGAAGTTAACTACCCATACGCTAGAGAATATGCTGACCTCTATTATCCATCATCATGCCCGTAGTCTAACTCTGCTTAAAAAGCGGCCCAACAATACATTAACGAGAAGTGCTCATCGCTTTGTCGTTGTAGAGCAAGCGCTAATGAATAGAGTCGCCAAGCTGCTTTTCAAACAGAAGTCTCAGCAGGTATTGTCACGCCTTGCTCAAGCACAACGTTCTCACTCAAAAGATGACCAATCGTTTGATGGCTATCAGCACATGTATCATGCGAATACCCAACTGATCACAGCTCTTCGCACTAATTTACAAGAGATAACGGATCGTTCATTGACCCTGCAAATTTCGTATTGGGTCGCCGCAATGCAGATGGAAAATGATGAAATAGAAAAGCAGCTCCAACTCTAATTAAGTTCAGCTCTCATGTGATGAAAATAATAAGATAGGTAAGGGCGTTCCCTCTAGGGAAATAAATTTATTCTAGACTGAAAAAGGGAGGTTAACCCTCCCTTTTTGCTTTATAAAAATTAAGAAACAGATTAACAATCTTCGTCTTCCGCCTTCAGCTCTTCTTTAATATTCTCACAGCTGTCTTCAATGGCATTTTGAGTATCTTGTACGGCCTCATCCATTTTTTCACCGGCTTTTTCCATCGGGCCTTCTTCACTGCAAGCCGCTAAAGTAAACATTAATCCCAGTGGGATTACCCATTTCATAATAGAGTGATTGCTTTTCATATTTCGCCTTCCTATGTCAGTTATCAATTTTTATTAACGTCTACTTGTAAAGTACATCACCAAAGAAACAATCAGAGACAAAACAAACAAATAGAAGATAAGTTGTGCGATAGTGGTTGCTGCACCTGCAATGCCTGTAAACCCTAAGAGTGCAGAAACCAACGCCAACAGCAGGAAAATAAATATCCAACGAATCATCACAAACTCCTTATTGGAACGTATTGCATTAACGTACGGGATTTGAATGCGATGACGTTTCTATTGAACAATCTCTAGCTTGTCGATAACGCGTGTCACATCATTGGTGTTGCTGGCAATCAAGATAGCCAGATCGTGTTCGGCGTCAGAACTCACTTGTCCGGCGAGCGTCACTGCTTGCTCTTGCGTGGTAACCTCTATAGCACTGCCACTGACGTTGGTATCCAACAATAAGCGGGTTTTGACAATTGCGGTGATTTTTGTGTCTGTCATCGCTTCGAGTGTCTCTGAAGTAGCTTCGGCAGACGTCTCAGAAACTGTGAGCTTATTTTCTACCGATTTGACGCCATCTAGACCAGAAATAAGCTCTTGTGCGAGGGCCTTTTCCAAATCATTGTTAACAGAACCTGTGAGCGTCACCACACCTTCATTGACATCCGTGTTGATATCAAACGAATTGAGGTTGCTATTTAGAAGTAACGTTGTTTCTGCCTTCCCATCCAACCAAGCATCTTTTGCCTCTTCTTGCCAATTATTTTCCGCATATACGGCTGTTGGAACGGAAATCAATGTCGTTAAAGCTATCGCTGTGGCTAATTTATTCATTGTTACTCTCCATAATTGACGTTGCCAATGAGTGTTCACTTTTGCCACTGTCACGTTGCAAACCTCACGCCAAAAACGTAACCATCTGAATGTTAACGATTTAGATTATTTTCCTAGCAATACCATCTTTCATAAGTCGAAAGGTTTTGAATTATTTACACACCGCACATGTAATATTTTAGTGTTCACTTTCACCAGCGATTGTTTACTGCACAAGTCGTTGAACTCAACTCATATTGTTTCTGGTTCGGTTATTTTCGTGTATTTGAATGAATGATGACATTCGCATTCCTTGTACCTATACAATAATGCGCGTACATTGACTCTATCAAAGTAAAAAGGACAACGTTTATGTCGCTACCCCACCTACTTATCCAGTTGTCTGATCCTCAATTAAGCGACATGATTCATTCCAGTACTGAGCTGTCGAATTTTAATGTCACCCTCTGCTCTCACACAGACGATTGGATTACACTACTCGAAAATAAACAGCCCGATGTCGCATTGATTGAAGTCACGCAGCTTAACCATGACGACTACCAACGTCTTCGTACTCGAGATCTGTTCGACTCGATGGAGATCATTTTGATTAGCTCAGGCGATCCGCATGACAACATCGATGCCCTCCCTCATCTAGGCGCCGTTTTCCATTATAGAAAACCGGTTGATGTGTCCGTCCTAAATGAAACTTTGCGTGAAATCAGCCAGTTCTATCAGCAAAGTCAAACCAAGGGCGAAGCCATTACCACCAGCGACTTAGACCAATTTGGTCTGTTGCTCGGCTCCTCTTCGCAAATGCACGAACTGTACAGGACACTGCGTCGCGTCGCTCGAACCGAAGCGAATGTCCTTATCGTTGGCGAAAGCGGCTCTGGTAAGGAGCTGGTCGCTCAAACGATTCACCTTGCGAGCAAGAGGAAACAGCAACCGTATATTGCCATTAACTGCGGAGCAATTAGCCCAGAACTCGTCGACAGTGAGTTATTTGGGCATGTAAAAGGGGCGTTTACTGGCGCAAATAAACCGCATGATGGTGTATTTAAGCAAGCACAAGGCGGTACTTTGTTTCTTGATGAAGTGACTGAAATGCCGATTGAGCATCAGGTTAAGTTATTGCGCGTCCTTGAAACAGGAGAGTATCGTCCCGTTGGAGACAGCAAAGTTCACATCGCGAATGTGCGTGTCATTGCCGCCACAAACCGTGATCCTAAAGAAGCCATCGAGCAGCAACTCTTTCGCGAAGATCTCTATTTTAGGCTTTCTCATTTCCCCATTCACGTCCCACCACTTAGAGAACGTGGGAATGACATTGTCGGCCTAGCTAAGCATTTCATCGCTCACCGCAATGCAAATGAAAACCAAGTAAAAACCATTCTTGACAGTGCGCTTGATAAAATCGCCGCTAGCGAATGGCCTGGTAATGTGAGAGAGCTAAAACATACCATAGAACGAGCTTTCATACTGGCCGATGACGTCATTGGTGAGGAGCACCTAGTGTTTGATGCGCCTCCACTAGAAACAGGGTCCCCCATCGAAAACCTCGTCCCAGCAGGCGTGGCACTGGAAACGCTAGAGAAAGCCGCTATCTTGAATACGCTAGAAGAAACTGAGGGCAATAAAACTGAGTCGGCAAACAAACTCGGTATCAGTGTCAAAACGCTCTACAACAAACTTGAAAAATATCAAGATGAGTAAAACAACATGCTTCCCCAACCACATTTTCTCTCTTAAGGGACTTATAGCGACTCAAACATTGTTAAGTGCTTTAGCACCAATACGTCGCTTGTGTTGCTCATTTTCTCCAAAGCATCGGCGCGCGATACACCATTAGCGCCAGCAGAATCATTCCACAGCCAATTTGGTTGGAGAAAGTCAGCCTCTCTCCGTACACGCTGACACTTAACGCCACAGTCCATACAGGCTCCAAAATCATGATGAAGGCGGCACTCGCCGTCGCCATGTACTTTTGCGCTGTTGTCTGCATTAAGTATCGAAGGCTGGTCGCTAATAAGGTGCTCGCTGTAAACCATGCCCAAATATCCGCATCGACGGTATCTGGCCAAACCTCGAACCAAGCACTGGCAACCCCGGCCATCACTCCTGTGACAAAAAGCTGCAAGGTCGTCAGAAGCAACGTTGGTACTTCACGTGCAATTCGACTGTTAACGTTAAAGTGAAGGGCCAACATGAGGGCTGCACAACCAAACCACATTTGACCCTGTGACAACTGCCAAGACTCACTAGGATCGTGCGCCAATAACGCAAGACCCAACACTGCAAACGGAAGTGCGAACCAGAACCACCGCTCGGGACGTGTGCGAAACAGTACCCAAGCTGTCAGCGGGACCAAGAGCATGGAGAGACTCATGATAAAAGCCCCTTGACCCAGCGCATGACTGATGTCAATCGCGTGAATCCAGCACAACAGTGCCGAACCCAATAACACCCCAACGCCAGCGGATTTCCCGCAGGCCGCTAACGCTGTCTGCTTCCATGCTTTGTAGCAAAACGGCATCAAAAACAGGGACGCCAAGATAAAGCGACTACTGATAAAAGCAAATGCAGGAAGGCCGCGCACTGTCTCTTTGGAAAAAATCCATCCTAAAGCGGCAAGCATAGTGGTCAAAAGTAATAGGTAGGCGGAATATTTCTCAATTTTCATGGTGGCCCCATTAGCGAGCATCGTTCAAGAGTTGCAAGACATGGTCGATGGTTTGATCCCAAGTGTTAGATGGCAACTCCAACGCAGAAGATGCGGTGATCCCTTCATAAACCAGCATCAATAAGGCCGAAAGGTGAGGTCGTGATACACCATCTTGCTGGAGCCTAGTGTCAAAATCCTCGCTAAGGCGGCGCTTATAACCGCGGACATAATCTACGATGTCATCATTTTTCCCTTGATACTCAGCCAAAGCATGTAGGTAAAAACAACCACCGTGATGTTGCTGCTTGTTCCAATGGCGTAACGCGAAAAAAGGGACTAAGGCCGTAAAGGAATACTCCGTTTGCTGCTCCACTTCTTTCAAGCAGGCCCAATAGCGTGCTTCCCTTTCCTTCATAATCGCGAGGATCAACGCCTCTTTGCTTGGGAAATGTTTATACAAGGTACGCTGAGTGGTATTCGCGTGTTGGGCAATCTTGGCAACGCCAGTTCGATGAAAGCCTTCTTGATAAAACAATTGCTCGGCGGCGTTCAGCACATCGTCTCTTTTTGACATTGACACTCCAAGATGAAAGTATAGTGATCACTATACACACAATATCAAGTATCGATCGCATTGCAAGAAAAAACAGGGGAGCGACCTATGGAGCCAGAGAAAACCATGAAAGCCATCGTCACTACCGCTCAAGGTGGTTTGGACAAATTGGAGTACAAAGATGTTTCGATGCCGACACTTCAACCTGGCGAGGTACTGGTCAAAGTGCTTGCCGCCGGCGTGAACAACACAGAAATCAACACTCGTATGGGTTGGTATTCACAAGACGTGACTGGCTCAACGGACGACATGGCGAGCCAGGAGCAGTTTAGCTCACTGTCTGATGGAGGTTGGAGCGACGCCACACCTTTTCCATTAATCCAAGGGACGGATGCATGTGGGATTGTAGTAGACGCCTTCGATGTAACGAATCAATCACTGCTCAACCAGCGCGTTTTGGTTCGTCCCTGCATCCGCAAACACGGTTTTGACAGCCTAGACAACATCTGGATGGCCTCGGATTTTGATGGCGCTTTCGCTCAGTACGTCAAAGTACCTGCCACTGAAGTCTTTACGGTTCAATCCAGTTGGAGTGACGTCGAATTGGCGAGCATTCCCTGCGCATATGGTACTGCGGAGAATATGCTGCATCGTGCCCAAGTTTCGCGCTCTGATACCGTGCTTGTGATAGGAGCCTCTGGCGGCGTAGGTTCAGCCGCTGTTCAATTAGCAGTACGTCGTGGTGCTAAAGTCATCGCGGTCGCTTCAAAAGCTAATCATTCTGCCATCCAGGCACTGAAGGTTTCTCAGGTCTACGACCGAAACGCAGACTTACCAAGCATTCTTGGTGAAAACAGCGTTGATGTTGTGATTGATAACGTCGCCGGCGACAAATTTGGTCAACATTTAGCGCTGCTCAAACGTGGCGGCAGAATCGCTACCTCAGGCGCAATTGCAGGACCTATCGTCAACATTGATTTGCGTAAGCTCTACCTCAAGGACATCACACTGATAGGCACGACAGCATGGGATGAACCCGTCTTCGCAAACTTAATTGGTTACATTGAGCGAAATGAAATTCAACCTTTGGTCGCGAAGACGTTTCCTCTTAAAGAAATTGCCAACGCACAGACGGAGTTCTTACGCAAACGCCATTTTGGTAAGTTTGTGTTGATCCCATAAACACCACCGCTCACCCGAGCCATTGCCGCGGTGAGCGTGATGCTCCGCATAGCAGCCGATAGATACCTGATGCGTTTTATGCCGAGAATCGTTTAAGGGAAAACATGGATATATCGTATTGCGTCTGCCCATTGTAGGCAAGCTCGCTTAACATCTCCCCTATCACGCTCGCAAATTTGAACCCGTGACCAGAAAAGCCCGCTGCAATCAGTACATGAGAATGCTGAGGGTGCCTGTCGATGATGAAATTCTCGTCTTCTGTCATACTGTACATACATGTTTTTCCGTACATTAAATTGCCAACATCTGGCATCACTGCGGCTAAGAAACGCTCCAAATCATGGCTATCATGCACACTGTCATAAGGCTCTATGTCCAAGTTAGGGTCTTGCGCTCGCCCACCATCATGACGCCCAACTTTGAGGCCCGCTTGGTCAATACTCGGAAAACCGTAATAGATGCCTTCTGGTGAATCAAAAGAAAACGCTGGAAAATGGTCTTGCCCATACTTTGTCTCCTCAGCTTCAAACCAAGCGAAGGTTTTTCTGGTCGGTTGCATCGGTAAGGTCAAATTGAGTTGACGAAGTATCTCTGCTGACCAAGCGCCTGCTGAAACAATCAACCGGTCAGCAGAGATCACCGTCTCTCCAGAAGTGAGCGTTACGCCTGACTCATGGATGTCTATACTATCAACGCCGTGGTAAGTCAGTAGCTCAGCACCGTGCCCAATGGCTAGGGTCCGATAGGCGCGAATACACGCTTCACAGCGCAATACGCCCGATGTGGATTCGAAACAGCCGATATAGTTGTCTGGTAAGGTAATGCCGGGGAAGCGTTCACTTACTTGCGAGGCATCAAGAATATCGAGAGGTAACTGGTACTTAACGGCACTGGCAATAAGGGTTTGAATAAATGGAGAGTCCCGCTCTCCCATATTCAGAACGCCGGTGTTAAGAAATAACGACTGGTTAGATTCTTGCTCCAACTGCTGCCACAATGCTTGCGCTCTAAGAGCAAGAGGCACATAAGCCTCTCCTTCACCATAGGCGTGACGAATAATTCGGGTTTCACCATGATGGCTGGCATTGTGGTGGGGAGGATCCCCGGCATCCAACAAAATGACTTTCTGTCCTTTTTTCGCCAGAAAATAACCAGCAGCCATGCCCATAGAACCAGCCCCGACGATAGCAACGTCATACTTCACTATTCACTCCTTGACGCGCGCAAAACGGCTTTGTAGACGCATGCGCTGTTTGTTATGCAAACCATTGTTTCAGCCAATGAGTCAAACATCAAGACAAGGAACCTTAGCCTACGCTGATGATGAGCGGCGAAGACTTACTTGGCGTGCTGCAACAACCAGTTGTGCAGCAACGTTGGCCAGCAAGAGACCGGATGCTCTTTTGCTCCATGCAGTCCAAAACCATGCCCTCCGCGCTCAAAAAGGTGCATCTCCATAGCAATGCCGTGATGCTGAAGTGCTTGCCAATAGTGAAGGCTGTTGTTGACAGACACTGAGTCATCATCGCTGACACTCAATCAACCTACAGCGAGGCTCAATCCAGTGGTGATTTTGCCATCGCTTTCTCAAGATCACGGACGATAGCTTCAGCTGCTAAGATGCCTCGATTAAGCGACCACACCTGCGGAGAAACCTCGATAGCCTGCTGATTACCGCTAATATTCAACAACCTATAGAGCGGATTATCTTGCCATTGGTCAAGTAGCGTTGTTGTCGAGCGTTTACTGAAAAACAACCAATCTGGATTGACTTTCAACAACAACTCAAAATTTGCCTCGACGAGATGGCTCTCGGTCAGTTCAGGCATTGCGGGTTGTAACCCGAGCTCAGCCAACAAGCTACCGGTGTAGGACTGAGGGCCATGTAACCACATCCCTCGATCATTCACGTTAGCGAACTGTACGTTACCTTGCCCTTGAAAACGCCCTCGATGGGCCTCAATGAACACGCGATGTTGAGCGAGCCTTGCTTGCATCTCCGATGATTTACCAACAGCTTGCCCGATGGTCAACGCCGAGTTCAAACTATCTTGGTAACTTTCACCGCGACTTTTTAACAGTAAGGTCGGCGCGATGGCATTGAGATCATCCAAACTGACTCGATGACGGTGCGCATCCGCGATGATCAAATCCGGTTTCAATTGTGCAATCACCTCTAGATTGGGTTGAGACCGTATTCCAACCGATGTCCAAGGCTGAATACGTTCCCTCACTTGAGGAATAATTCGCTCTGGATCATGATCATCGGCAATCCCAACGGGGGATATTCCCACCACCGCCAGTGCATCCACAAAAGAATACTCCAATGCAACAATCCGCTGCGGGTACGCCACTTCATTGGTGCCTCTGATATTTGCTTGTACTGTGCACACACACAGTACAAGCAGCACACCCATTATATTGGCCGATCGCATCAGAATTGACCCGTTAAGCTCAGTGTCACTTCGCGAGGATCACCTGCGTAAATACGATGGCTATCCGTGCCTCCAACGTAGTACGTTTCATCAAATACGTTGGCGAGATTGAGTGATACTCGGTAATCCGTCATCTCATATTGAACACCGAGATCCACGGTGACATAAGCAGGCAACTCCACTCTCGAGCTCGGATCTTCGCTAGTGTATCGCGCACCTTCGTAATTCGCGCCGAGTGTGGTTCCCACGACACCGCCCGCAATCTGATAAGGGAAGTTATATTTAGTCCAAACATAGGCGTCATGGTAGGCCGACATCGGCGTGCGATTTCCTTCTATCGTCTCATCAGCATTCGCTGCAATTCTTGAATCAACATAAGCATAACCAAGCTTGACTTGCCAGTTGTCCACGGGCTGCATTAGCAGTTCCGTTTCAATCCCTGTACTACGTACTTCACCAAGCAATTCATAATCGCCGTTGTCGTTTTTCTCAACCACGTTCGATTTCTCAATGTCAAAATAGGCCAGCGTCCATTGGCTGCCCATTCCCATCAAGTCGGTTTTGAGACCAATTTCGTATTGACGTCCCTCTTCAGGATCAAATGCCTCATCACTGGCACTTTTCTTTTCAACACTATTGGGATTAAAGCTCTCTCCATAACTCGCGTAAAGCGATGATCGAGTCGCTAGCTTATAAACAACGCCAGCTTGCGAGACCCATGCATCCGTGGATTGAGTATCTTGAGTTGACTTACTGATGTAATCGAAGTCTACGTCTTGGCGCATGTAGCGCACGCCCGCCATCAGCGTCCAGTCGGGAGTAAGGTAGACAGTATCTTGAAGATAAGCACCGTAGTTGGTGTAGTCGGTAATGCGATGATCCACGTTATACGCACTCTCATCACGCTCTGTGATATCGATGGGATCGAAAAAGTCTACACTGCTCGTCGCGTAGGTTTCACGCAAAAAATCGCGCTTTTCTAAGCCGATATTGGTACCAATCAGCAGTTGATGCTCAATATCGCCAAGCCAAATACTGCCTGTGCTCCTCGCATCAATAAAATGATATTCACGCTTATTGACTTGATCTCTATCTCTCACGGTAACCGACTGTGACGTGTCTTTTACATCACGTGTCTCGTAGAGATGACGCGAGTCTTCATGCCACACACTGCGCCAATCAAGGGTAAGATCAAAGGCGCGAGTCAATGCGGTATTAAAAGTGGCGAACGCCACAAGTCCCTTATCTTCGTCTGTGTCATCCGCTGATTGATAATGGGTATCCAGCGAAGCAATCTGTTTGATGTCGTTATTGAGGACAGCCAGTCCGTTGTCTGCCACACGCTGCTCAGACTGAAGCTCTAAGCCAAAGGTGAGCGCTGTGGCCGTTGACGGTTGATAGGTTAAACTGGGGAACAGATAATAGTTGGTCTGATCGACGTCTTGACGATACGAGTCGGACTGCTCACCACTCACAATCATTCGATACAACCATGTTTTGCTGCTGTTAAGTGGCCCTGTCGAATCGAGCGTACCGGTAAATCCATTATTCTCGCCAACGCCACTGACCTCTGTGAGGTAACTACTTGCAGACACGTCGTACGTAATGGAAGCAACCTCTTGCGGTTTCTTAGTAATGATGTTGACCAGCCCACCCGGCTGTATTTGCCCATAAAGTATCGAAGCGGGGCCTTTGAGGATTTCAACACGCTCAACGTTCGCCGTTGTAGGAGAGCCGAAACGAGACGCTAATCCAGGCAGGCCATTCACTTGAATGGTATTTAAATCTGCGGGCATACCTCGGAGTGTAAAGCTATCTGCGTCTACCCCAGAGCGGCTTAACCCTGTGGTATAGCCATAGGCATCATCCAGCGTATTGGCACGGATATCTTGAAGAAATTGTTGGTTGATGATGTTAACCGTATGCGGCGTTTCCAACGGATCCACATCGGTTTTGGTCGCGGTGTTGACGCTAGGGTCGAGATACGAATTTTGTTGACCGACGATGACCATAGTGTCGAGTTCAGCTGTCTCGTCGCTAGAGCGGTCTTGTGCCATCGCAACCGAGGTAACGCCTAGCGAGAGGGCCAGGCATTGCGTGATAGTATTTGCAGCAAATTTCATAGATGAGATAAAAACCTTACATGTACGCGCTTATGCGCTTTTTATTGTCGTGATCGTGCTCGACTGGCTTGTCAGCCGGCACGACATGCGCATGGTAATTATTATCATTAGTATTGCAACTCAAAAATTCGGTTTTTATAACTATTTTTTATTTATCTAATGGTGAAATTGATTGTGATTATCATAACGGTTACACTTCCGCGCTTCGTACAATCGTCAATAGAATGGAGTCACTCCCCATGTTGACTTCTAAGCAGTTGGTTTGGCTGTGTTTTTCGCTCACCTTGTTGAGTGGAGTGAGCTACTCTGTCATCGCGTGGTCTAGTTTCCCTCTCAGCGTGATTGACCTTTGGTATTCCATGAGCACTAGCCCATCACCGAGTATTGAGCAACAAATCATTAGAACAATACGCATCCCTCGCGTCTTATCTGGCATGGTGATCGGCGCAAACCTCGCTGTTGCTGGACTGCTGATGCAAGGAATAACGCGAAATCGACTCGCCTCTCCTTCTGTACTAGGGATTAACTCTGGTGCGGCTTGCGTCATGGCACTTGGTGCCCTCAACCTACCTATACTGTCTGAATTTCCCAGTATTGTTCTAGCAGGTATCGGCGGTATGCTAAGCGGTGCAACCGCCATGTTGTTAGGTGGCGTGTTTAGCTCTCGCTCCAATCCCCTAAAATTGGTGCTTGCAGGTATTGCGCTTAATGCCTTGCTGATAGGTCTCACGCGTGCTTCTGTGATACTTGTCGACGATAACGCTTATACGATCATCACTTGGCTTGCGGGTTCCATCTCCTCTTTGGGTTGGAAGGAATGGCATACTCTATGGCCAATCAGCTTAGTTGGGCTAACGATGGCCGTAACGGTGAGTCGCCACTTAAACCTTATTGCCCTAGGTAACGAGTCAGCGATCAGCCTCGGTATCCACATCCCTAGGACCCAAGCCATCACGAGTATCGCTATCCTATTGCTCACCGCATCAAGTGTTGCCGTCGCAGGGCCGATTGGATTTGTTGGCTTGCTGATTCCACACATGGCAAAACGCTTAGTCGGCAGTAACTACGTCGTGTTAGTGCCCGCTTGCGCACTGCTCGGCGCAGCGCTAGTCACGTGGGCAGATGCTTTGTCACGCTCTATCGCTTTTCCCGCAGAAACGCCCGTTGGCGCTATCACAGCACTGATTGGTACACCCTGCTTTATCTACCTCGCTATTCGTCACTCAGACTCATGAACAGACTTGTATTTTTTACTCTCTCTGCCATCTTGATTAGCTTGATCGCTGTCAGCCTAATTGCCGGCGCAACGCATTTATCCGCTGTTCAAGTGGCGCACACTCTGATCTACGGGGGAGAGTACGACTTTGTCGTTAACCAATATCGATTGCCCCGTGTCATTTTAGCGATCGGTGTCGGCGCGGGCTTGGGGTTGTCGGGTGTCTTAGTTCAAGGGATCATTCGTAATCCATTAGCTTCTCCTGACCTCATGGGCATCAGTGCCGGAGCGGGGCTCGCAGCGACCGCATTGATGGTATTTTTTCCTCAGGCGCCTAATCACTTGTTATCTTTGTCTGCACTGTTTGGTGGCATGAGCGCTGCGGCAATCATCTACATCATCAACACAACCACTCAACCCACACCGACAAAATTAGCCCTTGTTGGCGTGTCGATCAGCGCTTTCCTTGCCAGCTTGATCGACTTTTTGATGGTGGTACACCCAATGGAAATCAATACTGCTATGGTTTGGCTTACCGGCAGTTTGTGGGGACGGAACTGGACACACGTTCCCACTATTTGGTTCACATTAGTGGTGTTGGTCCCCTATGCATTCTGGCTCGCTTGGCGACTCGATATTCTCGGTTTAGGCGACGACAGTGCCACCTCTCTCGGTGTCACTCCCACCAAACTGCAGTGGAGAGCACTGCTCTGCGCTGTCGTTTTGGCAAGTCTTAGCGTATCCATCTGCGGTACCATCAGCTTTGTCGGCTTGTTGGCACCCCACCTTGCGAAAATGCTGTTTGGTCATCAGCATAAAGCCTTGATTCCCGGCGCAGCGCTCATTGGCGGCTCACTTGTTCTTGCCTCTGACACACTGGCCCGCGGTCTGCAGCCACCAATAGAGCTACCCGCAGGTGTCTTAACCTCTTTGATTGGTTCACCTTATTTCATTTATTTGTTGCAACGTTATAAGGGCTGGTAATGATTACAGTACACAACCTGAGCGTCGGATACGGCGACACCACGATAATCAACAATCTGAACCTTTCGATCCCCAAAGGACGCATCACCGCCCTAATTGGTCCAAACGGTTGTGGAAAATCCACGCTGTTAAAAGCACTGGCTCGGATACACAAACCCATGCACGGTGAGGTATTACTCGACGGAACTGCTTTATCATCGTTTGGGGAAAAGTCTCTGGCACAGCGGCTCTCGCTACTGCCGCAAACTCTCCAAAGTCCCGAAGGGATAAGCGTTCAACGACTGGTTGAATATGGCCGCTCCCCCTACCTTTCACATTGGGGCAGACTCAGTGCCCATGACAAAGCGCTGGTTCAGCGCGCAATGGAGCAGACCGGCATTTCAGACCTCGCGTCTGTGCCTCTTTCAAGCTTATCAGGAGGACAACGACAACGTGTCTGGATCGCTATGATCCTTGCCCAAGACACCGATGTCGTGATGTTGGATGAACCGACGACTTACTTAGATTTATCCCATCAGATTGAGCTAATGAAGCTGATGAGAGAGATGAACAACCAAGGGAAAACAGTGGTTGTGGTGCTGCACGATCTAAATCAAGCATGCCGCTACTGCGACCATTTAGTGGTGATGCACCAAGGTGAGGTCGTCTCTCAAGGTGCACCGAAGGATATCTTCACCCCTGAGTTACTCAAAAAAGTATTTTCACTCAACGCGCACGTCGTACCGGATCCTATCGCTCATACACCAATGTGTGTCGCGTGCTAAATACGCCAACAATATCAATATAAAAATAATAGACCGATATAACACAAGTACACGCCATCATCACCAATGTCGTCGCTGTGAATAAGGCAGCCAAAAGGAAATCGCTATGTCGTCAAGCTCGTTAGAAGCGAAGAGCGCTCAATCTCATCACATTAAATCACGCTACTTTATGACTTGGCGTTGGCATTTTTATGCCGGGCTTTTTGTTATCCCATTTTTGATCATACTCTCGCTCACCGGTCTCATTATGCTGTTTGATGAGGAGATCGAATTCGCGAGGTACGAGTCAATATTAGCCGTTGTACCAGAACATCACACCACCTCTCTCACCCAGCAGATGGCTAGCGTCAACGCCGCTTTTCCTGATGCAACCATCACCCAATTCTCGCCTGCTCGCAGCGACAATACCGTCAATCGTTATTCGCTTGAAACACAAGATGGTCGCTCATTGATAGCCGCAGTGAGTCCATATTCAGGAACACTACAAGGTACGATTGACCGCGACCGGAGCGTGTACCAATGGGTAAACCGCATACATGCAAACCTGCTAATCGGTGATGTCGGCGATCGACTGCTAGAGATTGCTGCTAGCTTAGGCATCTTATTGGTTGTGACGGGCGTGGCCTTGTGGTGGCCAAATGATCATGCAAGACGAGCCGGTTTTCTAACGCTTCGCTTGGGTCAAGGCCGTCGAGTCTGGTTACGTGACTTACATGCCAACTTAGGCGGTGTATTGTCACTTGTGTTGCTGTTTTTCTTAATTTCAGGTCTCGCCTGGACTGGGATTTGGGGCGCCAAATTAACGCAAGCTTGGAACACCTTTCCCACCTACTACACATGGGGAGAAAAGCCGAATTCTCAGCTTACGCATCAAGACTTAAACCCAACTGGCCACAAACAGATGCCGTGGAATCTTGAACAAACCCCACTTCCTCAATCTGAGGAGGGTCCAACCCACGATCACGCCAATATGACCACCCAGATGCCAGCGGCGACACACTCTCATCTTGGTAGTATTACGCTCGACGAGGTGGTCGAGCAGGCACATCAACTCGGCTTTACTCGCTACCATGTTTATCTGCCACTCAGTGAAAAAGGCGTTTACACGATTGCCGCCAATTCGATGAATGGCGACAATTTTGACCCTCGCCAAGACCGGACACTCCATCTCGATCAATACTCCGGGACGCCCGTTCTCGATGTAACGTGGCAAGATTACACCATATTTGCCAAATGGATGGCAGCTAGCGTGTCACTCCATCAAGGCGATGTCGGGTTGTGGAACAAGGTATTCAATGTTTTGTTTTGCCTTATTACGCTGTTTCTCTGTGTTTCTGGCACGATGATGTGGTGGATACGCCGCCCTCAACGCGCTCGATTAGGTGTGCCATCAACCTTTCAAAGCGATCGAGTTTGGAAGGTTGGGCTAGTGACACTGTTCATCATTGGGCTACTCTTTCCGCTCGGCGGGATGACCATCTTGGTTGTGTTGGCCATAGACGCTTTGATCATTCAACGGGTTGGTAAGCTGCGCCAGTGGTTTCAGTAGTCACCAGCAAGACATTGCGTCTAACCAGTAAATTCTCTAGATTACATCCATGACCAAGGAAGGAGTCCACCACTATGAAATCACTGCTTATCGTCAACGTCGGTTCTGCGCCCCAAAATCAGCTCGAAAAATATGGTGATTTTGAACTTTGGGCTCAAGAGGCGATTGGAACCACACCCCTGCCCATTCGCTTTCATGATGGTATCCATGGCCTCTTTCCACCTTATGATGAATTAGCAGGTATGATCATTATGGGATCGTTGTCGATGGTGACCGAGCAGACGGCATGGATGACATCACTGAGTCAGCATATTCGAGCGCTGCATCAGCAGCACATACCGATGCTCGGTATCTGTTTTGGCCATCAGCTGATCGCCCATGCTCTGGGTGGCAAGGTGGATCTTAATCCCCAAGGATTGGAGCTAGGCACGGTGGAAATCTCTAAACACCCAGAGCACGATCCACTCTTTTCTTCCCTACCGGATACCTTTCCTGCTCAAGCCATCCATTACCAATCGGTGCTCACACTGCCTGTTGGTGCTCACCGACTTGCCGCCAGCAAAATGGATCCTCACCATGCTTTTCGCGTGGGCGACAACACCTGGGGCGTACAATTTCATCCTGAGTTTTCTGCCGCTATCATGAACGACATGATCGCAGACTTAAACACACAACTGGGCGATAAACTCTGCAGTGACCTGCAAACCAAGACCTGTCAAACACCGCTAGCGACGAGTATACTGCCGCGCTTCGCCAAGCACTGTCTCGACAACGTATTAACGCAGGAGCAAGCATGAAACTGGTCATCGCCAACGATCACAATGGGGTCGATTTAAAACGTCATCTCGTCGCGCATCTCTCTCAATTAGGTCATGAAGTCATTGATCTTGGCAGCGATACTAAGGAAACCACCCATTCGGCTTTTTATGCCGTTGAAGCATGCCAGTATGTAAAGCAAGGTGACGCTCGTTTTGGCATTCTCATCTGTGGTACGGGAGTGGGCATGTCCATTTGCGCGAACAAGGTCAATGGTATTCGCGCAGTCTTGGGCAGTGATAGTTACACGGTCAAGCAGTCCCGTGAGCATAACGATACCAACATACTCGCGCTTGGTGCATTAACGACCGACAGAGTCAAAGCAGCGGAACTCGTGACGACTTGGATCCACACCCAGTTTGATGACAGCGTGAAAAGGCGGCTTCGTTTAGGACTCATTCAGGATATTGAAGCCGATCAAACACTTCGTCGCTCCTGACTTGTCACATTCAGAGAAAAAATGTCACATGTATTATTATATCTTTTATGCTATGGTTGCATCGTCTTGGTAGACAACCAAAGACAACTAGCCATTTGACGATACTGTGCGTTGTACTATCCACAGGTCAACGAGCTAGCCCTCTTTTGGCTAGCTCGTTTTATTTTCCCGCTTTACGGTCAACTCTCATTAACACTTTTCGCTCCTCATTATTGACGTATCATATGCAAAGCGTAGTATTGCGCTACGCTTATTGATATGAACCCAATCCCACTTATATTCCGATCTGTGGGCAGTGGTACAACACGTCACGGAGGGAATCCATGTTGAGAGGTTGGCAATGGGTTTGGCTATGTGGGTTGCTGCTCACTCCTTCTGTCTACGCGCACGACTCGATACGAGAAGTTGCCCTCGCCATTGGTGAGTTTCCGCCTTATACCTCAGAGTCTCTTCAACATCACGGTATCGCCAGTCAAATCGTCACAGAAGCCTTTGCGCATGTAGATATAGAGGTGACGTTCGCCTTTTTCCCGTGGCCGAGAGCCTACAAACAAACTCAAGTAATGAACAACATATGGATAGGCACATTTCCTTGGATTTGGACACCTCAGCGTGATGATGACTTTGTCTTCAGTGACCCTATCATTGTGAGCCATGACTACCTCTATTTTCTCGACGGTTACCAAGAAAGCTATCCCAATATGGAAGCATTGGAAGGTACGATCCTCGGGGCTCCGATACATGTTAGCTATCCGTTATTAGAGCAAATGGAGGCAGAGCAGCGTCTAACCATAGAGCGAGTGGGCACCTACGAAGATTTATTCGGACGGCTACTCCATCGACGAATCGAAGTGATCTCTTTAGAAGAGCACGTGGGTCGCTACCTCATGCAGGCCCTGCTCGATGGTGAGGAAATGACTCGAATTGCCCAATCTCGTTTTCCGACTGAAGAGCGTCGTTACCACCTGATGATTTCAAAACGGCATCCCCAAAGCAGGCTCATAGTTGAAAAGTTCAATCAAGGGCTTGAGCAACTGCATCGCTCCGGACGCTATGAGGAGATACTCAATACGTTGCAATTGCCCGATCCGGATAGCGGTTTGTGAGCCCTGCAAAGCTTTGCTTACTCTCTCATATACCATCAGAAAAATAATCGCTACATTAACAAACGAATTGCAATAACGCTGGTTCCCCCCCCCTACATCTCAAGCCAGCATCAAAAAATAATGTGGAGCATGGTTATGCATTTAAAAAGTCGCGGGAAGTTGCTGTCAATTACTATTATTCCCCTCGTGCTGATTACCGTTTTAGTGACTGGGATCTTCTATTGGAATGGCGTCCGAGATCTTGAGGAGCAATCCAAACTGTATCGTCAGGAACTCATTGAATCTCGTCAAGATGAGCTAAAAGCGTATCTATTGATGGGGCGCACGGCAATCCAATCTCTCTATGAGAGTGATAAAAATGGTGAAAACATTCCGCAAGCAAAACACATTCTTGAAAGTATGCGTTTTGCGGATGATGGTTACTTCTTCGCCTACAACTCGCAAGGCGTTAACACGATGCACGCCATCAAGCCATCGTTAGAAGGCAAAAATCTCTATGATTTAAAAGATGATAATGGCGTTCCCGTCATTGCTGGACTTATCGACGCCTCTCAAAAAGGTGACGGTTTTCTTTACTTCTCTTGGCATAAGCCATCCATTGATGCACAAGCACCAAAATTGGGTTACGCGGAACACCTATCCAAATGGGATTGGGTATTGGGTACAGGGATTTATATCGACGACGTCGATCAGCTCGTGGCTCAATATCGTGTCGAACGTGAAGCCAACATCATGTCGGATATCGGCTTTGCCGTTATGGTTTCAGTGTTAGGCCTTATTATCACTATTATTATTATCAGTTTGGTTGTGAACAAAAGCTTGTTACCGCTGACCAATATGGCTCAACGACTTCATGACGTAGCACAGGGGGGGGGTGATTTAACCCGCCGTTTGGAAACGAAAGGACACGATGAGGTTGCTCAGCTAGGTCAAGCATTCAACACCTTTATGGATAAAATGCAGCCACTGATTAAAGATATTCAAAACAGTTCTGTTTCCGTGATGCAAGCAGCCCACGATTTAGATGCTCATACCTCTAAGTCGAGCCAAACAATGCAACATCACAGTCAAGAAACGGAAAAAGTCGTCACGGCAGTAACGGAAATGGCGGCGACCTCTCGTGAAGTCGCGAACAACACTAACCTGACCTCAGACTCGATAAACGAAGCAAATCAACAAATTCAAGATGCCCAGCAAGAGGTGGCTGAAGCGATGAGGAGCATCAACGAATTAGTTGCTGAGGTGAACATTGCCTCTGATGCCATTGAGTCTTTGAGCGATCAAACCCATCAAATCACCAGTGTGATAGAAGTGATTGGCGGCATCGCAGAACAAACCAACTTGTTGGCACTGAACGCAGCCATCGAAGCGGCGCGAGCAGGCGAACAAGGTCGTGGTTTTGCTGTCGTGGCAGACGAAGTCCGTTCATTGGCGAGTCGAACGCAATCAAGTACAGAAGAGATTAATGAGATGCTCAGAGCGCTACAAAATGGCGTTAAAAAAGCGGTCTCAACAATGTCGGCCAGCCAGCAACGTGGAGAAAAAACGGTACAAGATTCTTCTGTAATCCAGCAACGCTTGGGTGGCATTGAAACATCAGTCCGCACGATTCATGATATGGGGATACAAACCGCCGCCGCCGCTGAGGAGCAAAGTGCCGTTGCGGAAGATATTAATCAAAACCTCGTTGCGATTCAGCACATCGTTGAAGAGCTAAGTGCTGATTTACAACGTGCTGAGCAAATTAGTTCTTCATTGGCTGTTTCCGGAGAGCACGTTAACGATCTCGTGGGCAACTTCAAAGTTTAGCCTGATTACACAATCGTAGGCTTAAAAATGAGTCCAGAGTCATGATCCTCGGGCTCATTTTTTATTTACTTTTTCATCGTCAAGCCTCACATTGTCACTGCGGCGCAGGGTGATTGCATCGATGATTCGCGCCCTGTTGAGTGGTCGTTTTGTTGAGTAGGTTGCAGTATGTGTCGATGGTTGGCGTATCAAGGTGAGCCCATTTATCTCGATGAGTTGGTGTACAAACCAGAGCATTCGTTGGTTCATCAAAGCTTAGAGGCCCGAAAGGCTGTCACGCGAGTCAATGCCGATGGCTTTGGGCTCGCTTGGTACACAGAGCGCAGTACGCCAGGGCAATTTCATGAGGTTTTGCCTGCTTGGGGGGATCAAAATTTACGGTCTCTCGCGCATCATATCCGTTCGCACCGATTTATGGCGCATGTCCGCTCTTCGACTGGCGCGCAAGTGTCACGATCCAACTGTCATCCTTTTATCGTCGATCATTGGATGTTCCTTCACAACGGTCAAATCGGCGGTTTTGAACAGGTTAAGTTCATGCTTGAACGTTTGCTGCCTGAATCACTCTACCTTCTTAAACGCGGCTCCACTGACAGTGAACTGATTTTTCTCTTGATGATCAAAAACGGCTTATTTGACAACGCTGTTCGTGCCATCAGTCTTACTATTGAAGAAATAGAAGCCACCCTCAAAGACAAGGCGATCACAGAGCCTTTCAAAGCCTCAATGTGCCTCTCAAACGGAGCTCAGTTTTGGGTCGTGAGATACAGCACTGATAGCATCGCGCCGACGGTCTTTATCCGCTGTTTGGATGGGAATATGACGCTAGCCTCCGAGCCTCTTGATAGCAAAACCCAATGGGATGCGGTTCCGGTGCAAACCATCACCGAAATTAACGGCTGCCAGCAAACCAGGACCCCGATAGAGCACTGTGTGCAGAGATGAAACCGATCGTCCATATTTCCGCTCTTCGCCAATCGAGAAATCGCGCGTATTTCAATGACATGGCGTATACTTTACTGCAAGCCAACCCGATAAGAGAGCAACGTTGAACCCGCACTTCATCAGCCAGTGGTTACCTGGACTCATGCAACTGAAGCAGTACCAAAAAGCCTGGCTAGTGGACGACTGCCGAGCCGCATTCTCCGTGGTCGCAGTCGCACTCCCAGTCGCCATCGCCTACGCACAACTCACCGGAGTACCCGCTATTGTCGGCTTATACTCTTGTGTGCTGCCTATGTTGGTCTATGCACTAGTGGGCACTTCACGGCAATTGATTGTTGGGCCCGATGCGGCGACCTGTGCCGTGATTGCCGCCGTCGTCACGCCGCTGGCGGCTGGCGATGCCACCAAACATTGGCAGTTGGTCATGACGATGACGGCAATGACAGGTGGGTGGTGTATTTTAGCCAGCCGTCTCAAACTTGGTATTTTGGCCGACTTTCTCTCTCGTCCGATTCTGCTTGGCCTGCTCAATGGTGTGGCGATCACGATTATCGTTGGCCAATTTGCGAAAGTGCTCGGCCTTAAATATGAGCAGCGTTACCTGCTTGAACGGATGTGGGAAGCGCCACAAATGTTGATGGATATCCATTGGCTCACTCTCGCTCTTAGCCTTGCTACCTTGGTGATCTACTTTCTTGCCAAACGATTTAAACCGAGTTGGCCCGCCGCCATGCTTGCGATTGCGCTGACCACCAGCTTAGTTTGGGCGTTACATTTGGAAGCACAGGGCGTCAGCGTTGTAGGCGTCACCCAAGGCGGTTTACCAGCATTTCAGACACCGGAATTTGAGCTTGGCATTACTCGTGAATTGGTGATGCCAACCCTGAACCTCGCTATGGTCAGCTTCGTGAGTATGATGCTTACTGCGCGAAGCTTTGCCGCAAAAAATGGCTACGATATTGATGCCGACAAGGAGTTTCGCGCCTTAGGTCTCGCCAATATTGCCTCTGCGTTTTCACAAGGTTTTGCCATCAGTGGCGCCGACTCACGCACCGCCGTCAATGATGCCAATGGCGGCAAGTCGCAGTTGGTGTCGATCATCGCCGCGGTGACCATCGCCCTGATCGCGATTTTCATCTACCAGCCACTCCAATACATTCCTATTGCCTCACTAGGGGTCGTGTTGGTGATTGCATCGCTCTCTTTGGTGGATCTACGCGGAATTTGGGCATTGCGTTCACGTGATCGAGATGCTTTTTACCTTGCCAGCATCACCTTTCTATCGGTACTGGTCATTGGCGTAATTCCCGGGATTGCGCTGGCGGTATTACTCGGTTTGTTTCAATTTTTACGCATTGTCATGCGTCCATCCGACCAAACGTTAGGGCTAGATAAGAAAGGCACCATCCGCACTATCGATGACAGTGGCAAAGCCAGTGCGATTCCTGGTATGGTCATCTATCGTTTCAATTCTCCGCTGACCTACTTCAACGCCCCCTATTTCAAGCGGCGGATATTAGACCTGTCTGAGCGCTCTGGGGACATCAGCTGCGTTGTCGTAGATGCCGTATCCAGCTTCACACACTTAGATCTCAGTGTGATGGCGACGCTCTCTGACGTCCATGAAACCTTAAAAAAACGGGGCATTCGTTTAGTGCTGGCAGGTCGCAAGCGGCGCATTCGTCATTGGTGTGAACTGGCCGGTATCAGTACCAGCGACGGCGGCGTATTGCTGCGCGCTGACCTCTATCTCGCCATCAAACTGAGTGGCTGTTACATCAGCGCTGTAGGCGATGGTCAAGTGCCAGCGGTGCAAAAAGAACCCGATCTCGAAGAGGCGCCCAAGCCGATTCCCGAAGTGGCGTAATCCGCCACTATTGTGCTTAGATGTGCGATAAAAAGGAGCAACTGCTGTTGCTCCTTTTCAGTATCAATACAGAGGTGTTTACAAGGTTACACGTTTCACCATGCCCGCTTCTGCATGACCTGGGATGTTGCACGCAAACTCAACGTCGCGTTTACCATGAAAATGCCACAGCAACTGTTTGGCTTTACCCGGTGCAACGGTGACCGCGCTGCCAGAATCGTGCGCGTGATTGCCCATGGATTTCATCATTTCACGATGCTCTAACTGCTCTTTTTGCGATCCGATCGCAAATTCATGTTCGATCTTACCCGTATTCATGACCACGAACTGCACGACATCGTTCGGTTCAATCTGTACCGCTTTTTTAAAGCGAATGCTCATGTCATCAGCCAAAAGGACATGCACTACTTTGTCAGGTTTAGCTCCTTTTGCAGGCATCCCCACCTCAGACATCCCCTCCATCGACATGGATGAATGGTCCATTTTGGTTTGGTCCATCATGTCGTGATCCATCGTTGAGTGATCCATTGTTGCATGATCCATTTGGCTATGGTCCATTTGGTTATGGTCATTGCTCGCATGGTCGTTATGTGCATGATGGCTGCTGGCCGATGCGCCTAATGAGACCAGTGCCATCGTGAGTGCAAGTATTGTCTTTTTCATCGTCTTTCCTTTTTGCTTTGATGCGCTTGCATCGTCTTAATCTTGAATAGAAGCGCGCACTTCTCGCTGCTTCCAAAGTTTGTAAATAGCGGGGAGGACTAACAAGGTGAGCATAAGCGCCGACGCCATACCCCCTATCATCGGTGCGGCAATGCGCTGCATCACTTCCGACCCCGTCCCTTCGCCGAACATGATGGGAATAAGGCCAATAATCACAGTGAGGACCGTCATCATTACCGGTCGTACACGCAGCCCTGCCCCTTCACCGATGGCATGAGTCAAATCATTTATACCCAGCGCCTCGCCCGATTCTTCAGCGCGCAGTTTGGTCGCATGCCACGCTTGGTTGAGGTAGACCAACATGATGACGCCAATCTCCACCGCCACCCCAGCCAACGCAATAAAACCAACGCCAACAGCAATCGAGAAATTGAAGCCAAGGTAGTGCATCAACCACAAACCGCCGACCATGGCGAGTGGTAATGTCAGCATAATGATCAGCACTTCGCCCATTCGGCGGAAACTGAAATAGAGCAGTAACATGATGATCGCGATAGTGATCGGTACCACCACACTCAGCCGTTCTTTGGCGCGTTCCATATACTCATACTGCCCAGACCAGCTCAGTGAATACCCAGGAGGCAGCGCCAGTTGTTCCGCCACTCGCGTTTTTGCCTCTTCGACGTAAGACCCCAAGTCTCGGCCATCAATGTCAACGAAGACCCAACCATTCGGACGGGCGTTCTCGGTTTTGATCATTGGTGGGCCGTCTTCATAACGAATATCCGCCACATCCGCTAATGCCACACGCGCACCGCTTGGTGTAACCAAAGGAAGATTGTTGAGTTTGACCACCGAGTCGCGATAATCCTGCGGATAACGGACATTAATGGGGTAACGCTCCAGTCCTTCGATCGTTTCGCCGACATTCATGCCACCCACCGCTGTTGATACGACCTGCTGCACATCACGGATGCTCAGACCATAACGAGCGGCCGCTCGGCGTTTGATGTCAATGGTCACATAACGTCCGCCTGCCACGCGCTCGGCATACACAGAGGCCGTGCCCTCCACACTATGTAGAATCGGTTCTAGCTGGCTACCAATGGTCTGAATTTGACTCAAGTCTGGGCCGGCAATTTTGATACCGATAGGGGTTTTTATCCCGGTTGCCAACATGTCGATACGCGTTTTAATCGGCATCACCCAAGCGTTTGTGAGCCCAGGGAACTGCACCAGTTCATCAAACTCTTTTCTTAACGATTGCGTGGTCACGCCCTCTCGCCACTCACTTCGCGGTTTTAGTTGAATCACCGTTTCTATCATGGTCAGCGGCGCGGGGTCGGTGGCCGTCTCAGCTCGCCCAATTTTCCCCCAAGCCGTTTTTACTTCAGGTACTGTCATGATGAGCTTATTGGTTTGCTGAAGAACTTCGCGTGCTTTACCAATAGAGATCCCCGGATAGGTGGTAGGCATATACATCAAATCGCCCTCATCGAGCGGAGGAATGAACTCACTACCCAGGCGCGAGGTCGGGTAATACGCCGAAGCCATCAGCACGAGAGCCAGGACAATCATCGCCTTGGGGTAACGCAAACTCATTGACAGCAGCGGTTTGTAAAGTGCGATCAAGCCTCTGTTGATTGGGTTTTTGTGCTCGGGTAGGACATGTCCGCGAATAAAATACCCCATCAATACCGGTACCAAGGTAATAGCTAACCCTGCGGCGGCGGCCATGGCGTAGGTTTTCGTGAACGCAAGCGGCGAGAACATTTTGCCCTCTTGCCCTTCAAGGGCAAACACTGGCACAAAACTTAATGTGATGATCAATAAGGAGAAGAACAGCGGTGCGCCGACTTCTTCCGCCGCTCGGCTTATCACCTGCCAGCGGTTTTTATCGGTGAGCGGCGTTCGCTCAATATGTTTATGCACGTTCTCAATCATCACGATCGCGCCGTCTACCATGGCTCCGATGGCTATCGCTATCCCTCCCAATGACATGATATTGGCGTTGATTCCCTGCCAGTGCATAACGACAAAAGCCGCCAAAATGCCCACGGGCAAACTTAACGCGATGACCAGAGACGAACGGAGATGAAACAGAAACAGTGCACAGACCACTGCCACCACAATGAACTCTTCAGCAAGCTTGTGCCAAAGGTTATCCACGGCGGCATTGATCAAGGTTGAGCGATCGTAGGTCGCCACAATCTCAACGCCCTCGGGCAGGCTGCGCGACAGTCCATCCAACTTCTGTTTGACTTTTTCAATGACCTCACTGGCGTTTTCGCCAAAGCGCATCACAATCACGCCGCCAACCGCTTCACCTTCACCATTGAGTTCAGATATGCCACGGCGCATCTGTGGTCCGAGATTGATCTCCGCGACATCGCCCAGTAAAAGAGGTGTGCCTTGCGGCGTGACTTTGAGCGGTAGAGCGCGGATATCATCAATACCCGTGAGATAACCCGTCGTGCGCACCATGTGCTCCGCTTCCGCGACTTCAACGACCGATGCACCGGCCTCCTGATTGCCATTTTGAATCGCCATATTGACTTGCTGTAAAGTCAAGTCATAGGCGCGCAACTTGGCAGGATCAATCTGCACTTGGTACTGCTTGACCATTCCGCCCACCGTCGCGACCTCTGATACGCCCGGTACGGTTTGCAGTTCGTATTTTAAAAACCAATCTTGCAGACTGCGCAAAGACGCCAGATCGTGTTGGCCGGTTTTGTCTTGCAATACATAACTGTACACCCAGCCCACACCTGTCGCGTCTGGCCCAAGTGTCGGTTTGGCACTACTGGGTAATTTAGGCGCGACTTGGCTTAGATATTCTAATACCCGCGAACGTGCCCAATACATGTCGGTATTGTCATCGAAAATAATGTAGACATACGAGTCACCAAAAAACGAGTAGCCCCGTACTGTTTGCGCACCCGGTACCGCTAGCATGGCCGTCGTGAGCGGATAGGTCACCTGATCTTCCACCACTTGAGGTGCTTGACCTGGGTAGCTGGTTTTGATGATAACTTGCACATCAGAGAGATCAGGAATCGCATCCACCGGCGTTTGCTTGACGCTATACAGACCGCTCAGCACTAAAGCGACAGTGGCGATAAGCACCAAGACTCGGTTGTGCAAAGACCAACGAATAATGGCCGCAATCATAACTCACCTTCCTGCGCATCAAGACGGGTTAGCTGATAGTCCGCCCCCTGTTTCTCAATGAGAAAGCGCACCGTTTGCCCCTCACGAAACGCGCCCAAGGCTATCGTGTCATCGACGGAAAAGTTCATTTCGCCTGCTGGCCAGTTCCACTCAGACACCGCCTGATGACTCAGTGTTACCATGCCAAAATCGGCCATCAACATGGTGATCTCGCCCGTCACCCAAACTTGTGACGGCGCAACTTGGTCACTCACGCTATAATCAACAATCTGATACTGGCCGTTTTGACCTTTTTCCATTTCGAACTCTATCGTCTGACCAACGCTCAGACCCTGCATATCCAACCCAGCATCAAGAGTAAAATTCATCACCATTCCCGGCCAGTTCCACTCAGGTACAGGCTGATGGTTAAGCGTCAGCATACGGTGGTCCGCCATAACCTCCGTGATACTGCCTGTCGCCCAGACTCGCTCTGCAGGCGCTTCAACGCCATTAATGCGGGAGAGATCCGCGCTTTGGCTCGATTCAGAATCAAGCATAAAGTGTGCAGAGGTCACTACGCGATCCCCCGCCTTTAACCCTTTCAACACTTCGACTTTATCACCGGCTTCGCGGCCAACGTCAATGCGCGCCGAACGATATCGACCCTCACCTAACGAGAGAACAATGCGCGTCATTCCGCCAGAGCGAATCACCGCTGATTTAGGGATAATGAGCACCGCATCATCGCTGACGGGCGTTAAGGTGACATTGGCAAACATGTTAGGTTTCAGTTGCCCTTGCGGATTGTCGAATTTCAGACGCACACGTAATGTGCGAGTCTTAGGGTCTAAGATGGGGTAAATGTACTCCACCTCACCTTGCCACTGACCAGTGGGAATGGCGTCCAAACGCATCGTGGCTTGGCTGCCCTGACGGATCCAATGCGCTTGGCGCTCTAGCACTTCTGCATCCACCCAAACCTCACTCAACGGCCCCGCACTTACGGCAGCTTGCGCGGGCGACAAATACCCACCTTCACGGATGTTGAGGCTTGCGATCACGCCATCTGCCGGCGCTTTGATATCAATCGTCTGCGTAGCCTTCCCACGGCGAAGTAGCGCCTTGATTTGTGCCTCATCCACCCCTAACGTCATCAAGCGCTCTTTCGCTCCTGTGATCATTGCGTTGCGCTGGCTTTGGTACGCGCGCAGCAACTCTTCTTGGGCTTTGATTAGTTCCGGTGAGTAGAGGGTAAACAACACCTCACCTTTGCGCACGTGTTCACCTACAGCATTAATGTTGAGTTGCTCAACCCAACCTGCGACGCGAACGTTGGTTTGCCAAAGTTGGCTCTCATCAAAGGCGACATAGCCAACGGTGTCAATGTGAGGGGTCAAGACGCTCATCTGTGCCAACTCAGTTTTGACCCCCAGGTTGTTTTCCACTGCGGGGTTGATGGTCACTGTACCCGCGCTGACATTGTCACCTTGCGCATCCTCGGCATAGACAGGAATTAAGTCCATTCCCATTGGCGATTTACCGGGCTTATCACGTCTATAATTAGGATCCATCGGTGCCACCCAGTAGAGCGGCTCGTCCGCGGCCACACTGACACTGGAATCATGACCATGACTTAGCATTGGCCACCATTGGCTCACGCCAAAGCCGATACCGCCTCCCATCACTAGGGCGAGCGCCGCCACTTTCACTGTACTCATTAATTCGTCCTTCTGGTTGTTTCGGCGCGAGGCGCAAGAGGTTCATCAAAGCCACTCAGCAGTGTGGCGAGTTGGCTATTTACACGGCTTAAGTCCGCGCTAAGCCTTTCTAGCTCGATGGTGAGCGTCAGTTTCTCGCTGGTAGCGACAATCACATCGTTGAACTGAGCGGTATTGTTTTGGTAGCCGCGCTCAATCGCTTCAATACGTGCGCTCGCTTGAGGGAGTAAGGTGTCCTGATAGCGCTCAATACGTTGCGCTAGGTTGTCCCGGTCGACCAACAAGGCATTGACCTGCGCATGCATTTGCTCCAACAGAGCATCTTTTTGCGCTCTGACCGCGCCGACTTGATGTTGCGCCGCAGCCAGCTGCCTGTCTTGGCGATTACCGGTAAACAGCGGGATGTCCATCGTCACATAGGCACTAACGAGATCGGAAGCTGGACCACCACCCATAGACTCGGCTTGGCGGTATGCGTACATCACCTCAACACCAAACTGCGGTGTGTATGCTTGCTCAGCAACTGAGACTTGAGTTTCATTGGCGCGGATCATGGCGTCGTGGACTCTCGCTGCGGGGTGTTGATTCAAGCGTTGATACAGATCGGCATCACTATGTTGGGCTAACAAGGCGTCGAGTGTTGACCACGAAATATCCAGTGAGGCGCTAAGTACCTTGGGACCTTCGGCTTGCAAATCTAACCACTGAGCACCCAACCATTCCGACAATTGCGCCACAATCCGACGCTGCATTTGGGCATTGGCCTGTAACTTGTCATCGGCTTTAGACACTTGCAGCTGAGCATTGAGCAAATCCTGCGCTTCACTTTTGCCAATGGCATAGTTGGTTTCGATGAACTGAGCCATCTCGACCATCAATTGGCGGTTTTGTTCCAATAACTGTTGAGTACGCTGCTGATAGGCAAGCTCTATCCAGAGCTGCGTCATCGCGTTGATGACGTCTCGTTCTCTCAACTCGGCCTGAATTTCGATCCCCATCGCTTGATGATTGGCTCGCTGCTGTTGCAGAGCTAATGTTGAGCCACGTTCAAACTGCTGCATGAGTCCGACCGATAGGTTGGTCATCGGATCCTCATCCAGTTTGAAACTGTCGACGGGTAAGCCTCCGACCCCGAACTTTAGTTTTGGATCCATTAAGGACGATTGTGCGACACCCGTTTCACGCATCGCTTGGGATTGGGAAAAATACTGCTTGCGGTTACTGTCTCTTTCGACGGCGATCTCAATCAAGGTCGACAAGGCATACGCCGATTGACGCTCAGCTTCAGGACGACTGGCGTCTGAAGTGCTGTGAGCAGAAAACGACGTTACCGCGATACTGGTACTGACGGTCAGTACTAGCCAACGATAGCTTTTCTTCACTGTTTATTAATCCATATTGCTGCACGGCACGCGTCACAACACGCACGTGCGAAATCATTGTGCAGCGACCCAGTGACCACACTGACACCGAGCTACTGCGCTAGTTAGGAATCATTAAACGTGTGAAGGTGGCCTAAGAATGCCAATGGGATGCCCGACGCTAGGGTGCGCGCTCAAGGTACTGTATGCAGCGCGATGCGAGGCGAGTTGGAAGTTGATCGTGGTCGCGTAAATAGGGTAAGACACACTGCCGCAGACGGTACTGCAACAACTGTGGACGCGTTCATTGGTCTGGCAATGGTCAACATCAGCCGATGATTGGATAGGTGTCGATGCACTAACGTGCCCCGTATGAGACGCCGTCACAAAAGAATCCGAGCTTTGATGACAAGAGGTGACCATATCAGAGGCATCGACGACCGCAGATGTGGACATCATCACTGACATCAGAGGCGCACTCGAGACATAGCTAGAGATAAGCATTGCCATCATGCTGAGCAGCGTTATCCATGTTGTCTTTAGTGAGTGCATATCATCATCTACAGTTGGGTCGACCTGAACTTGGTGGACAAACAGAGCAATAGTATCGCGCTGTTTATTGAGCATAGTCTAAAGCTTGCCCTAGGGGAAAGGTCAAGCGCTTAATATCAATCAAAACTCCTGATTCATCGCATTAACGCACTGAAGCAACGTCTCAATTTGTTGGGCCTCGAGTCCTTGAGTCAATTCGTTCACCAATTCAAGATGAAGCTGATTGTGGCGCTGATGAATCTCTTGCCCTTGCTCGGTCAAACGAACCACAATCGCTCGGCGGTCGTCAGGGTGCGGGCATCGCTCAATCAGATCTGCGTTGACCAACTTATCGATTTGCACGGTTAGCGTCCCCGTTGTGATTCCAAGTTTTTGCGCCAGTTCTTTCATGCGCAAGGGGCCATGAACCCCTAAGGTTTCAATGGTATGCACTTGGGCTAAGCTATACCCCGTCTCTTTGACGACCGACTGCTCCCAAGATGACAGTTTGTCATAAAATTCAGTCAGTGCGTGATTGAGTTTCGATAACGTGTTCATTGCGGCTCATACTGTACTTCTAACGTTAGGTGATGAATCTTATCAAACTTCTCTAAATGCTGCTTGATCTCTTCTGCCGTCTGCCCGTTAGCGACCCTGAGTGTGATCGCGGCACTGTGATGATGGCCACTAATTTTCCAAACATGTAAGTCCACCACTTCACCGTGACGCACCAGCTCTGACTCCACCTCATCCAGATAGTGATCATCGATGCTTTCATCAAGTAAGATTGGGCTGGTTTGATGAATCAAGGAGAGCGTCCATTTGGTGATCACCAAGGCTCCGACGATACCCATCAAGGCATCAAGCCAATGCCAACCATAGAATTTACCAAACAGCAGCGCCACAATGGCAAGAATAGAGGTCAAGGCGTCGGTCAACACGTGTAAATAGGCGGCGCGCAAATTGTGGTCATGATGATGGTCGTGATGGTCGTCATGGTCGTCATGGTCGTCATGGTCGTCATGGTCGTCATGGTCGTGATGATGATCGCCCAATAACACCATACTGGCAAGATTGACCACTAAACCTATTACCGCGACCAAGATTGCCTCATTAAACTGAATCGGTTGAGGGTTGATCAAACGATGAACCGATTCCACTACCATCAGCAGCGCAACAATGCCCAGAGCAATGGCGCTAGTGTAACCACCGAGCACGCCGACCTTACCGGTACCAAACGAGAAACGACCACTATTGGCATGCCTTTTCGCATAGCGATAGGCAAATAGCGTGATGCAAAATGCGGCGGCATGAGTACCCATGTGCCAACCGTCCGCCAGCAAAGCCATCGAGCCATAGACGGTCCCTGCAACGATTTCCACCACCATGGTGACGACCGTCAGCAGTAAGACATAAAAAGTGCGGGTTTCCCCTTGATGATTGTGGCTGGAAAAACCGTGAGATTGGCAAGATGATGACCGCATGTTACTTTGACCCTCAAACTATTTGACTGTTAATTTAGTTTGATTATCAAACAGTGTCAATAGATTTGTGTGATGCGTTTCTCTCATTCTGGCGTTAGTGAATAAATAGCCAATACCCCATGGTCGTCATCGCCAGTAGCCCGAGAAGTAAGGCAACCATTTGCACTAAGCCATCACGCTCAAGCAAACCCAGCCCCATAAAGATCACCACCAGGGCAGGCGCCAAATTCGCCAAGGGTACCGGGATCGCAATAATCACTCCTAACATAGCCACAATACTGCCGTTCAATCGATCGACAATAGGCGCTTCGGTAAATCGCCATCGTGGGCGGATGTAGCTCTCTATCTCTCGCACTTTAGGCTCAAAGGTTAACAGCGCTTTTTTCACCGCAGCGGCGGGCATCGCACGATCGAGAATCCAACCTGGAAGCCAAGCACGACGTCGCCCTGCCACCATCTGTAAGCCCAAAACGATGATGATGAGCCCTGCAAACAGAGAGACAAACGGCACGATGCTAAAGATGGCCATCAGCACCAAAAATAAGCCGAAGGTGCGATCGCCAAAGCGTTGCGTCAAGCTACGTAAGGTGATGGTCGATTGACTGGCTTGTTCTGCTAATGCGAGGATGACATCAGAGGTGCGCGTTCGGCGCTCATGAGGTACATCAAAAAGAGAATGGGGATCTTGAGGCAATCCGTGCAATGCGGCACTCCAAAGGTTTTGCGTTTTCGGTGGCTAGACATTAGCAGCGAACACGCGGGGTGTATAGCCATCGCTTAACGAAATAACGACGCTTGAACAGGGTGCCGACACGGTGAGTAAGGCGTGAAACCATCACGCCGCTTCGATGGTTTTTAAACGCTCAAAATAGGTAGGATAGGTATTTTTAATGTGACGCTGCTCTTGCACCATATGCTTAAATGTCGGCCCTTTTTTCAGTTTAAGGACGACCTCTCCGCCATCAATACGCAACACGGCTCCCTCAATGGCTACTTGGTTGTCGCAGTGTAGATCCAGAATACCTGCAAGCGATAACCCTTTGTATACTGAGGTAAAATTATTCATCACGACACGAATCCCCCCTTCCGAGACCTCAGTGACGTGAAAACGCTCATCAGAAAAGCGCACACTTGGTCTCGCTCGGCGAGGGTATTTTAAGCGATAGTATTGTCGTTTTTGTTCCATGTCGTTCATGGCTGGCTCCTATTTCGGCCTTAACCCACTCTAACTAGTATAGTTATCGGCAGATAAATAGTAACCTTTATCCTTGATTTATGAGACCTTGCCGCACCCATAACCACCCGCTCTGTTTACGCTGAGCCGCGACGCTGCTCTCGTTTTCCACTTAGCATTAATTCAATTCACACTCTGTTCATTCCCACATCTTCAACTAAACTTTAGAAGTAAGTTGTCTAGGGATGAGAAAACTCCATGTTGATATGCTTTGTCGACTGACATTGTTGACTTCCTGTGATCGGGTCGCGTGATGCGACCTTCTTTTTTTGCCACTCATCTTACCTCAACGAAAAAGCCTGAACGAAAAAGCAGCCCGAGTGGGCTGCTTAGAGTTAGGTTAAACAGAAAAATAACGATTGGAGCAAGGCTTTAATGTTGCCGACCTTCGGGATCCGGTGCAAAGTCGACTTGCTTGTAAATATCGGCCAAAGTTCTATCTTTCAATTTCTTGCTCCGTTTGGCGCGAGCTTCATAGCTTTCATCTTGATGACGAATGGCTTGCTCATGCTCCTTCGCTGATTGAATGAACTCCGGGTCTGACAACGCCTTTTGACGTAGGCGGTTAACGCGTTCAATGGTTTCCCATATCATATTCCACCTCCTTGACTGTTTATACATACAGTATAGTCGATGATCATCAACCGTCAAATTTTACTGGTTATATCCTCAGTGTTTTTTCTCGGCGCCCCATAAATAGGTGGGTAAAAGCCGTGCCATTACTGCAAATACGCGTTTAGCATCCATAGCAGTTTCTCTTGTTCACGGATGTAATCTCCCATCAGTGCCGCCGTGCCCTCATCCGCAGCGTCACCCGATTGCTCTAGGATCGTGCGTTGTTTACTCAGGAGCACACTGAAGCCGTCAACCAAACCTTTGACACACTCGCTCCCTTGTGTCGCGTTTTTGTGCTCTTGAATCGTACTGCCTTCAAGGTATTGGGTGAAGCTGTGGTCTGGCGTGAAACCTAACGTCAAGATTCGCTCTGCCAATTCATCGATTTTGGTTTGCAGATCAGTGTAGATCTCTTCGAATTTCACATGCAGCTCAAAAAATTGCTGGCCTTTGATGTTCCAGTGGTAACCACGGGTATTCATGTAAAGCACTTGATAGTGTGCAAGAAGATCGTTGAGCTCAACGGCGAGTTGCTGTGCTTTGTCTTTATCTAGACCAATAAGATTAACTTGTGATGTCATAGTTTTGCCCTCTAAAACAACGTGTCTAACCACTTAAGTATTTAAAAAACTCAGGTGTTTGAGAATGACTTACGCCCTTTTGATACGGTGCGTTGTCGTGATGGGTTTAATATATCGCCACAGAGTAAATAGGTAAAACCGCTTAAATCTATTGCTTTAATAGCTTAAAACAATTGATCCAATTGTTCGATTTGACCTATCCCAGCAATTTGCATAAACGATTTACCAACACCGACCCATTTACATACTCTGGTAAGACCTGTTTAATGAAATGAGTTGAGAGAAAGCATGAAAGCACTGGTTGTGGAAGGCGGCGCGATGCGCGGAATCTTCGCCGCAGGCGTATTGGATACGTTTATCCACCAAGACTACTACCCTTACGACTTTACGCTTGGTGTGTCGGCTGGCTCCACCAATCTCATCGGTTACTTGTCTAAACAGCCCGAGCGCAGCTTTAATGTCATCACCCAACTCGCCACCGACCGTCGCTTTTACGATCCGAGACGCTTTTTAAAGGGGGGAAATCTGGTCGATGTCGGCTGGCTTATCCGCGAATCAAACCGTCGTTATCCGATCAATGAAACCATGATGTTTGGTAACATGCCGCTGATTGCAGCTGCGACCAATATTGATACCGGAGAAGCGGACTATTATCAGGTCAAACCGCACAACTTAGAGCAAGTGATTGAGGCGACTTGCGCTCTGCCTATTGCGTACAAACATACGCCCTGCTTTTCGGGCAATTGCTACACAGACGGCGGCGTGTCGGATTCGATCCCTGTCGCAGAGGCGCACCGACGCGGCGCCAGAGAGATCACTGTGATTCTGTCACACCCGCTGAGCTATCGAATGCCAAAAGCAAAACATCCTTGGCTAATGAGGCGATTGCTGGCCAAATATCCCGCCATCGCCAACGCGATGGCAGTGAGAGCAGAGAACTACAACCGCTCGCTCGACTTTATCCGCAATCCACCGAAAGGCACGCAGATTAGAGTCATCGCACCTGATGAGACGTTTCAAGTGAATCGCCTCACCATGCGTCAAGACCGATTGTTAGATGGCTATAAAATGGGGCTAAGAGAAGGCAATAAGCATCTGGCGAGTCGTGCCGGCACATACGGTCTAACCCGAGAAAACTGTCACTTTTGCCTTTGAGGTCGCTCGCGGAGGCCGTAGCGTTAGCGCGCAATATCGAGCTGGTTGCCCTGCACGCCGTTGACTCGAAACCACCCAGCGATACTGTATCGTTCCGCTTGGGTGGGCAGTACCTCATGAGGAAATTGCTCAGAGAAAAACACCAGCAAGCGACCCGCTTTCGGCGCGACCTTCTCAATCATTTGATCGTTGAGATCGTAAATCACTAACTCGCCTTGGTCGGCTTCATGCCACTCTTCATTCATGTAAAACACCGTCGTTAAGCGGCGGTTTTCATTGCCTTTAAAGCTGTCGAGATGCTTTTGATAAGAGTCACCGCGCTCATACTTAGCAAAGTGCGCTTCATATTCAAAGAGGCCGAGGAAAAAGTGCTGGTTGGCCGCCAGACGAATACGCTCCATCTTGTCTAGGTAAGCCTGAACAGGTTCGCCCATCGCAGGAGACAACCAGTGAATCTTGTCGCTTCGAATCGAGGCTGCGCGAACCGTCTCTTCATTGCGGCCAATGCGTGCTTTTTTCCAGGTGTCCGGTAGGCAATCACGAAGCTCCGCCACTTCGTGTTCTGAAAGAAAATCATCCCAAATATAGTAACCGTGTGTAAAAAGTGCATCGATTAGCGCGTTCATCAGCCGTTGGCGTTCCATGAATTAATAGGAAAACGCCTTATACCGAAGTGGTAATGCAATCGGCAATTGCGACTTTTTGTCGTAACGATTAATTAGGGTCGTTAAACGTCTAATCCGTGTTCAACGGCATACTTGGCCAATTCTGCGGTACTGTGCAAATCGAGCTTATGTTTGATGTTTTGACGATGGGTCTCAACGGTTCGAAAACTGATATTGAGCAGCGCCGCGATCTTTTTGCTGCTGTTGCCTTGTGCCACCAACTTAAGTACCGCTTCTTCTCGGCGACTCAATGGATTGGGCTTTTGCGCGGCGGGAATCACCTCTTGGGAAAAGAGGGTTTGCGTTACTGATTCACAGAAGTAGGTTGAGCCTTGATAGACGGTTTTGATGGCCTGCACCATACGTGTGGCACAAATCTCTTTGAGCATGTAGCCGACCGCCCCAGCCTGCATCACCTTCATGATGTATTCGCGGTTATCGTGCATGGTTAACATCAGCACTTTGACCTCGGGCATTTCTTCTTTGATAAGGCGGGTCGCATCAATGCCGTTCATCAGCGGCATACTGACATCCATTAAAACCACATCTGGATTCAGTGCCTTGACCACATCAATCGCTTCTAAACCATTACTGGCACAGCCTACTACTCGAATCTCAGGCTCTTGTTTTAACCGTGCGATGAATCCATCCAGCACCACTTGGTGATCGTCCACGATCACCACTTCAATTGGTTTATCCATACACTAATCCTTCCAGTTCGAGTAAGACGGTAATTTCAGTACCCAGCCCGGCGTCACTCTCGATTTCAATCTCTCCACCAATAAATTCTACGCGTTCGCGCATATTCCTCAGTCCAATACCATTTTTTCTCAACGCGGACGTCACATCAAACCCGACGCCGTCATCTCTAATGATCAACTGCAGCATGCTGCCCATCTGCTGCAATATTAGGGTAACGTTTTTCGCCTGCGCATGTTTCTCGATGTTGGTCAAAGACTCCTGAGCAATACGATACAAAGTTGTTGCCACTTCTGATTTTAGCTTGCCTTTCTCTGTGTGGATCGACGCTTCAACATCAATCCCCGAGTGCAGTTTGAAATCGTGCAGCAGGGTTTTCAGCGCAGCCTCAAGGCCGATGTCATCTAATGCGCTCGGGCGCAATTGGTGAGAAATGTGTCTGACCTCGTTGATCGCCGTCAGCAGCGAATTTTGCGACTGAGTGACGTATTGCTGAAGGACGGCGTCATCAAGCTTATTACCGAGCAGCTCAAGATGGCACTTGCTAGAGACCAACAGTTGGTTGATGCCATCGTGCAGTTCTCGGGCAAGATGCTTCTTCTCATCCTCTTGAAACATCACCGTTTTATGTGCCAGCTCCTTCAAACTTTTATCCGCCAAACGGTGCTCGTGAAGATTGACTGCCAAGGTGATGACAACAATCACCGCGACCGTGACCACCACAATGACAATCACAGAAAAAAAGGTCGTTTCGATGTTTTTGTTCACTTCAGAGCGCAAATTGGCCACTTCTTGGGTAATGTCTTCGATGTACACCCCAGTGCCGATCATCCATTGCCAGCGATCCAGCCAAGCCGCGTAGCTAAGCTTGGGGACATTTTCCCCCGTTGACGGTTTTTGCCACAAATAGCGGTGGTAGCCGCCGCCGCTGCGCGCTTGCATCAACAATGAAGCAATCAAGTGGTCGCCGTTTTCATCTTGCAGATCGTAAAGGTTTTCGCCTACTAGATGGGGCATCACAGGGTGGACTAAGTTGGTCCCTTCGCCATCATAGGCAAAAAAATAGCCATCTTTGTCTTTGCCATAGCGGAGTTTATTGAGGATAGATTTGACCTCTTGTTTGGCCACCTCTTCCGGCAAATGAGGGTCATTGTAGATGTAGGCGATCGCATCAAACGCAAGATCCACGCTGTCTTTCAGTGCCGACTCTTTTGACTTGATTAAGCCACTCTCAAAAATCTCAATTTCTTGCTCACCTAGGGTTTTCGCCTGATGAATTGAGATCCAACTGGTGATGGCCGTCACCAGAAGCAAAGGCACAAGGCTAAGCAAGATCAGCTTGGCTTGTAACGGCATTCCTTCTCCCCATTTAACACAAAGGCCACCCGATTTGGGTGGCCTCCACTTTAGCAGGAGTTGTTAATCAACTGTAATTGAGTGATCACATTCCGTAAAATTGAGGGAAGACCAACAGCGACGCCAGTACCAGGATTTGAATCGCAATAAACGGCACCACGCCTCGGTAGATATCCGTGGTGGTGACCCCTTTCGGCGCAACGCCCTTGAGATAGAAGAGACTGAAACCAAAAGGCGGTGTTAAGAATGAGGTCTGCAAGTTCATCGCAATCAAGATAGCAAACCAAGTCATATTGATGCCTAACAGCTCCGCCACAGGCGCGATGATGGGTACGATGATGAAACAGATTTCAACGAAGTCGATGAAAAAGCCCAACACCAAGATGACCAGCATGGTGATGATCAAAAAGCCCCATTTCTCGCCAGGAATTTGTAGCATCCACTCTTCGACCAAGTAGTCACCACCGGTATAGGTGAACGCCATCGAAAAAGCGGTGGCACCCAACAAGATAGCAAAAACCATCGCGGTCACTTTAACCGTCTCTTTTGCCGCGTCATACACCATACCCCAGCTAAATTGCTTATAAAGCAGAGCAAGAACGATAGCACCCGCGCCACCAAGCGCTGCCGACTCCGTCGGTGTCGCCACGCCAGCAAAAATAGACCCAAGAACGACCACAATTAAGGCCAACGGTGGGATCACCGCTTTAAGCGCCGTGATCACTTCTTGCTTACGGCTGATGCTGCCATCACTTGGAATCGGTTGCGCCGCCTCTGGGTTGAGTTTCGCGTAAATCAAAATATAAATGACGTACGCACCAACCAAGACTAGCCCCGGCCATACTGCCGCTTGAAACAGATCGCCGACAGGTACGCCCAACACATCACCGAGCAAAATTAACACGATAGAGGGCGGAATGATCTGGCCTAGTGTGCCAGACGCACAGATGGTGCCGCAGGCCAATCCCTTGTCGTAATTATATTTAAGCATCACAGGCAGTGAAATCAGCCCCATCGCCACCACCGAGGCCCCCACGACACCAGTAGAGGCCGCAAGCAACGCTCCCACCAGCACGGTGGAAATCGCAATACCTCCGCGAACGCCACCGAATAAGCGCCCCATAGACTCAAGCAACTGCTCCGCCAGACGCGTCTTTTGCAGCACCAAGCCCATAAAAACAAATAACGGCACAGCCATGAGCACCGTGTTTTCCATAATGGATTGGATGCGATAAGGCATAAAGGCAAACATATCCATGCCTTCGGCCCACACACCAAAAATCAATGCAATGCCGCCAAAGGTGAAAGCGACAGGAAAGCCCAGCAGCAGTGCAAACAAGGCGACGAAAAACATTACAATACCGACCATCTTCTTGTCTCCTAGTGCTGATCTTTGCTGTTAACGTACAGCAGCTGTGGGTTAAAAATCTTATTGAGGGAGTGGATCAATAATCCAATACCACTGATGGCCATAAAGAAGAAGGAAACCGGAATCATGGCTTTGATGATCCAGCGGTAAGGCAGACCACCGGGGTCGCCCGATGTTTCACCTAACGCATAGCTCTCTTTGGCGAAATCGATACCAAACCACGCCACCAACAAACAAAATGGGAAAAGAAAGACCACGGTACCGAGTAGATCAATGATCGCTTGGGCGCGCATCGATAGTCGCTCGTAGAAAAGATCCACTCGAACATGCCCGCCCGCTTTCAGCGCATAAGGGACACCCAACAAAAACACGGCTGAAAAGAGATGCCACTCCATTTCTTGAAACGCGATGGAGACATCATTAAATGCGTAACGCATCACCACGTCATAGACAACGTTGGCAAGCAATAAGATAAAAAGAATACTGGATAGCCAGCCTAGAAAGTCACCAAAGCGATTAAAAATACGCTCGACATAGATAAGACTTCTCATTCCCTACTCCATGGAATTTTGAAAGCGTGTTGCAAGTTAGGCTTACAACACTTTGATTACACTCGATATACGCTCTGTTTTAGGCTCAGAATCTAGTGAGTGAGGTTTCTTGGGCTTGCGCCGAGACACACTCGGCGCTTAGGTCATTGCTGTTATTGTGCCGAACTGTTGAGGTAGGCACGGGTAGAAATGTCTGTCCAAGAACGCACTTGCTGCATATAAGCCGCTTGTGACTCTTGAATTTCCTTCGCAAGCGCATCTTCATCTGCATGCTGCTTAAGTAGACGATCGTTCGCTTCACGTAGCGCCGTCATCACTTCCGCTGGGAAATCTTTAACTTGAACATTTGGGTATTCAGTTTTGATAGAAACCCAGTTTTTACCACTTTCGTGCTTAGATTGGGTGTACATATCGTACGCTGCAGTCTTCATCGCGACTTGCAAGATCGCTTTCAGATCATCTGGCAGTTTTTCCCAAGTACGCTTGTTGACGAGGAACTGAAGCTCAGTTGCTGGCTCGTGCCAACCTGTGTAGTAGTATGGCGCGATTTTGTGGAAACCCATACGTAGGTCAAGTGATGGACCTACCCACTCAAGCGCATCAATGGTGCGGCGCTCTAGCGAGGTGTAGAGTTCACCCGGTGCAATGTTGGTTGGTTTCGCACCTAGCTCCGCAAGGATTTCACCAGCGAAACCTGGGATACGCATTTTAAGACCTTGCAAGTCTTCCACTGAGTTGATCTCTTTTTGGAACCAGCCGCCCATCTGCACGTCTGTGTTACCGCCTGGGAACGACATCAAATTGTGTGGCGAATACACTTTTTCCATCAGTTCCATACCACCGCCGTAGTAGAACCAAGCGTATTGCTCTGTGGGCAGCATGCCGAATGGCATTGAGGTGAAGTACAAGGTGTTTGGCACTTTGCCTTTCCAGTAATACGACGCGGAGTGGCCCATGTCGTATTGGCCCGATTTCACCATATCAAACACGCCAAGCGGCGCTTTGTGTTTGTTGGCAGAATCAATACGGATTTGCAGGCGGCCGTTAGACATTTCTTCCGCCATTTTCGCCATGTTCTTCGTCGCGTCACCAAAAATCGGGAAGTTTGGTCCCCAAGTTTCGGCCAGTTTCAGACGATAGACTTTTTCCGCTGCGTTTGCGGAGGTCGCCGCAACCGCGAGCGCCGCAGCCATCGCGGTCCCTTTCAGTACTCGTTTCAACGTTTGTTTAATTAGACTCATGTTCACGTCCTTTGTTAGCTGTAGCAACTATCCAGTTACTTTTGTTTCGTTTACAGCTTGGTAGAAAGCTATTGATTATTAAATCAGCGTGAACACGCAGAAAAATTAACAAGCCCCGCAAGCCTTAGACCAAAGAATTACGTAGTAATACGTAGGGTAATTAACATCACTAAAAATAAATAGCCACTTATCAGTTAGTTATAAACCAGACAGATAAGTAGAAGATCAAATTATACGTAGTGATTGATAAGTAAAATGAATCAGTAGAAAGATGTGATATTTGTGACAAATGTTAAAAACTGGTTGTTATGCCCAATAAAAACACAAGAGCCTCGACATTCATCGAGGCTCTTGTGTTTGTGCTCACTCACAGAGCACTGCAATACTGAGCGTGCAGATTACATGGCTTTGTAGATAACCTTGTTGCCTGCTAGCTGCTCTTTAACGACGAGATTTTCGTCCAACAGTTTCTTAAGCGCACCCGTCGCCCATGAAGCCGCTTTCGCCTCTTCTTGACCAGCTGCGATGCCGATACCTTTTGGGTTGATGCCTTCACCGTTGGCCAGCACGATGTCTAGCACTTGTTGCTGTTTCGGTGTCAATGCCACGTCCACTGATTTCGCTGCGACGACTTTCTCAGCCGGTTTTTCAGCGGCTACTTTAGGTGCAGGCGCAGCTTTCGCTACCGCTTGAATGTTTGCTACCGTCGCTTTAATGCGTTTTTGCAGTTTCATCTGCACTTTACGCTTATGAGCTAATCTCATTGAATCTGTCTCCGTATCACTGCAGATTCACGAGGAATCGAGCAGCGGTTGAAATTTGAAGCGCGTTTTATAACAAAATTTCCGCACTATTTACAGAGTTAGGGCGGCTTTGTGCGCCAAAAATGCGCTATCTACCAAGATCAGACTACAATTTAAACAACGTATAAACTTATCGGTTCTGCTCATCGTAATATTAGAAGTCATTAGATTGTGACCGGAGAGCGACATGGAAACGCAACACCTTGTGAATCAGCCTATCAACCTTGCTTCCCCCTTGTGGCGAGTGTCACTGGCTTCTCTATTGTTGGTGGTGTTTGCAGCGTTAATGTTCTGGGCCCCCGGCTTTAAACCCTTCTTATTGGCGCTGTTCTTGCTCGGATTTTCGCTCTTCGTCGCCTATTGGTTGATTTTAAAAAGTACCGTCAAATACACCCTAACGTCGACCCATTTTCAGCAGCATCTGTTCAAAGGCGGCTGGGTAGTGAAATGGAACAACATCAGCCGCGTTGGTCTGTGTTACTACGATAGCGACGGTTGGCAGCAACCACTGCCTTGGATAGGCATCAAACTCAAACACTACTCGCCCTACCTCACTGGCGTGTGCCCTCGGATAGCGACAGAAATTTTGCTCAGCCAACGTGCACTACTTTACCTTGGCGCAAAACAGCACAAACAAGGAACGCGTTTTGAGGAGATTGTGTTGGACTCGGCCGATTACCACGACGAAGACGGGCAAGCCTTTACTGGTTTGCAAGCGATGCTCGCCAACCGCATGCGCTATCAACGCGCCTACTATGACTATGATATCTTCATCTCTACCCAAGACCTTGATCGCCCTGCCGATGAGTTTGTCGGTCTAATGCGACGTTACCTAGCCGCCGCAGAACCCGAATAGCGACCACAAAAAAGGCCGCATTCGCGACCTTTAGGGGAAGATTCATCAGTACAGCGGCATTTCATCCGCCACAAACGGGTTAGTGCGGCGTTCATGGCCGAAAGTAGATTCCGGTCCGTGACCGGGAACAAAGCGGACCTCATTACCTAGCGGCCACAGTTTTGATTTGATCGAATGAATCAAGGTGTCAAAGTCGCCTTTCGGGAAGTCCGTTCGACCGATGGAGCCGTTAAACAACACATCACCGACAAACGCCAGTTGCGCCGATGAACTGAACAACACCACGTGACCGGGAGTGTGGCCCGGAGTGTGAAGGACATCCAATTGCTGATGACCAAACGTGACCGTATCGCCATCCTCTAGCCACTCATGAGGTTCAAATGCACTGGTAAGCGGGAAACCAAACATTTGGCTCTGCCCTTCTAGTCCTTGCAACCAGAAGTTATCGTCTTTGTGTGGACCGACAATTTCAACACCGCCCAATGCATCAGAAAGAGGCTCTGTGCCGCCGACATGATCGAGATGACCATGAGTCAACACCAGTTTGACGACGTCGACACCCAACTCTTGGATAAGCGTTGCCAATGACTTCACGTCACCGCCTGGGTCAATGACGATGCCTTTCATGGTTTCATCACACCAGACGATGGAGCAGTTTTGAGAGAAGGAAGTAACAGGGACGACTTGGTATTTGAGTGCCATAATTCAGCCTTGAGTAACAGTTAAACTGGCTGAACTATGACACCACCGGTTTGATTTGACAACCGTTACGCCCAGTAGCGTACCGGTCCAGTGTCGATATGAACAAAGTCGCTACTTGGGTAAAATCCAACGCCGCCCGCTTTGAGCTCTCTAGCGGCATCGCGCACTTTCTTCAAATCCACACCATCGAGGCGAAAATCGATCGCTTGACCAAGCATGTGGTAGCTCTTCTTCGCCACACCACTTGACTGCGCACGCAGCGCTTCATTGGTGGCTGGAGAGCGGTAGCCGGAGACAATCTGCACTTCGGCTTCGACACCAAGCATAGTTTGTATTTTTGAAATTTGGTCAAACAAACGTTTATCCATTGGGTGAACCTCATTACGTCGAAAGTCACGACATAAATGGTTCAAACGTTTGAGCTCATTTTTAACGTACTTAGCACCGTCAAAGTAACAGGTTTCTAATGCTTCTCCAGTATGGAGATTACTCATAGCGAGGACACGTGGCTGCTGGGCTCGTGATGCGAATGCCACCCCGGGTAGACAACTTGCTACAACAATGCCACTGCCTGCCAACTGAATGAAATGTCTGCGTGATAAATCCAAAACTTTGCACCTTCATCAAATAGGGTAGTTATCAAGATGTCAGGACACTACCCGAGTCTAATAATAAGTGCAAATGCATAAAACGTGCACAATCTCAAAAATTTGAGCGGCACGTTTGCTTAGTAATTGAGCTGTCAGGCTATTTTTGTACGTTGATAGAATTGTAAATTTTTGGTCAGCTTAACTTTTTGTGTAACTGGATTTATCGAGGCGGTAAATATCGTCGCGGTAGTGGACAATCCCTTCCTCATACCATGCCGTTTGATAAATGATGTAGACCGGAATACGCGTGCGCAGCGCTACGGCCTTGTTCGATACCCATTCACTGCGATCGACATCATTGATACTCATGCCTTGTTGAGCAAGAAGCAAGTTGGCGAAGGTGTCCGCATGTTCAACGCGAATACATCCGGAGCTGAACGCTCGCGACGTTTGACTAAAGAGACCTTTGCTTGGCGTGTCGTGCAGATAAATCGCGCGCGCGTTGGGGGTATTAAACTTATACAGACCCAAGGCATTGTAACTGCCCGACATCTGCCGCATCCGATAAGGGAAAGACTTAGGTCTCAAGTTCTGCCAGTCTATCTCACTGGCCGGAATTGTCTCACTCGATCCCCATTTGGGAATGATATGGATATTGTGTTTAGTCAGATACTCAGGATCGCGTTTCACCTTAGGAATGATGTCCTCGACCATGATTTTCCATGGGATATTCCAAGTGGGATTGAATATCAAAGAGTCGAGACGAGTTTGCATTACTGGCGTAGGTCGTTTGGTTTTACCCACAATCACTTTGGATTCGAAAACCGTCTGACCGGCATGCCAATAGTGCATATCAAAGCTCGGCACATTGACCAAAATGAGCGTGTCGCGCTGAGCGGGCCACATTCGCATCCGCTCTGCATTGAGTGCGAGAGTTGTCATCCGTGATTCAATAGGTCGGTTTAGCCAGCCGATGGTCTCACTGCCAATAATGCCATCTTGTGTAAGGCCATGTAGCGCTTGAAAACGTTTAATCGCCGGCTCCAGTGTCACGTCGTACCAACTCACATCGCGTCTGACCTCATCTAAGTTGACGCCGACCATCGCCATACGTTCAAGCAACACGTCACGATCGGTCAGCGTATCCCCCACCCGCTTTAGACCTTGTTGGGTGTATTTGGGCACATCAATCTTTTGATACTTAAGGAGATCCAGATAGCTATCGACCAATTTTTGGTAGCCTTCGCTGTCGGGGGTGTAGGCTTCAATCAACTCAGCGAGCTGCTGATTGTGAGCTGCAGATTGAAACGCGAGCCAAGCATCACTGCTCAGCTGAGGTAACGCTGCATTGAGTGAGGCGCCAAAAAACCAATCTTCGCCTTGTGAGCGTGCGTGCTCGGCGTAACTGAGATAAAGCAGCAGTGTGTCAGTGGCGAGGATGTCATACTCATGCCAGCGATTACTCTTACGAAAGAAGGCCAAATAACTGAGTTGACGTGAAAACAGAGGGCTGAATTGCGCTTGCTGGATAACCTCAAGTTGGAACTCAAGTTTGGTGCTTTGTTGCAGATCGAACCAAATCATCTGGTCACTGTTCTGACGATAAGCCTGCTCCACCAGTTGCGGATATTGAACAATCTCATGCACTTGACTGCTACTGTCAATCCAACCGATTTGCTGAAAATGCTCCATGGCTTTGAGTGGGAACGCCATTACTAGGGTTACCCAAACACCGATCATCCATCTCTTCATACGCTCTCTCCGCCGTTTGCTTTTCAGCGTCCATGTGATCAGTATGGCAAAAAATAATGGGCGCGTGTGCACAGTTTATGAGAACGGCCATTAAAAGTGTATGACACTCTATCGCGAATTAATTGAACTATGTGATCCTAGACCAATGATTGTCCCATTGAACACCCGACTGTTGCCGAGTTTTCACCTTGGGTTGCTCTTGCGAGACCACTTGCCCTGAACCGGAGCTGACCATAAAACGTTGTTGATGAACAACCACACCAGAGGCATCGGCCAGTGCCGACAGTTCCACCAGCCGACCGGTCGCTTTACTCCAAATGCCATAGCAGTTTCCTCTTGGCGAGGTAGCAAGAATCCACTCTTGTGTAGCGGCAATACTGGCAATGTAGTGGTCAAAGCGCGCCCACTCTTCCGGCTCTGCTCGTAACGACACCATCTCTTCACCTGCGCTATGCATAGCCAGCAGTGATGGGGTCGCCTCCGGTTGGCCTCTGTATTGCTGACCGCACAACACGGTTTGATCGCCATCATGGGCGAGATGCCGGATACTCAAATACCTATCAGGTAGCGAGACTTGTTCCACCACATGGCCGTTGGCGTCAAGATAACTTAGGCTCGGCTGCATAGTGGTGAGATTCAAAGGTGTCCGCCCATCAGTGTGTACCCCTCCGACACCAATCACCAAGCGGTCATCAGGCATCACGATCACTTCATGCGGCCCAAGACCAAACCCGGTAAACTCTGCCACTTTCTTATAACCCGCCAGCACGTCGTAGACACCGATGATCCCGCGGCTAGATCCGCGTTCCCCTTCGGTGGCATAAAGCCACTGCCCATCATTGGAGTAAACGCCATGACCGTAGAAATGACGGTCACCTGCTGCAGCGCTTAGAGTGACAACGTCACCGGTATCGTAATCAAACACTAAAAAGTAGTGCCCTGGACGACGCGCAAACGCGACCGCGTGGCGAAGCCTTACCGATGTCGCGACACCATGCCCGCGGGAAGGGAGCGCGACTTGACGTATCGGCATGCCAGTGGCATCGGCCACCACCGCGCTAAAGCGATTCGGACCCGTCATCGCACAACCAATCAAATCGGGCTGCCCGGTATTCTTTTTCGCCGAGGCGCACCCCATAGGCATCCAAGGCACTGCGGCGCCGAGCAATGCGGCTTTCAATAGCTGTCGGCGTGTTGAATCAGTCACCATCGGTTGCATTAAATCCTATCACCACACCTAACTTGACAGCCACTTCATCGTGAATGAGATACTTCAGCTGCTCCAACTTATTGTACTGAGCATACGCCTCTCGGTAACCCTCTTTACTCTCAAGCAAAGTAAACAAGCTGTCGTCCTTAGGCCATGTGGTACTGATCAGCTCAAATTGGTTGAGCACGCGATCGGCAAGCTCACTATGCCCCTCGCGGCGTAAACGTGCATCTAAGCCATTACCGCCGGCCAGATAAAGAGCGTGCATCGCCTCGACGTTCGCATACAGGTTGGCCATCGATACTTGCGAGCGCCAAGATTCAGCGAAGTAGCGACGCGGCTGACCAAAATCCGCCAGCGGCAAGGTCATCTTTTTCATACTGAATTCGAGTTGATTGGACAGCAACGCTATGTACTCCGCCAGCCATTGCTCATCGTTCAGCGCTTGCCAAGGGTTGGTTTTCCACGCTTGGTGAATGGTATTGGCATTGTTGGCGAGTGTTTCGGTGATCGCTTGCGCCGTTTGGCAAGTGGTCTGTGAGCTCTCCAGTGTCGAACTGGCGTCATAAAGTAACCATTCCACTGCCCCCAATCCTTGCACCGTAACACTTTGCTGCGCGATCTCTGCTGCGGTCCATGTCGATGTCGTTAATGCGCTCATCTTGCGACCCGTGGTGTTCTTTTTATCTGGCCAGAACTGTAAGTTCCAGCTCTGTTCAAGGGCCTGTACCGGCCCGCGCTCCTGACCTTGGAGCGCCATCCAATCTTGCATCGTGGCTTGCCACTGGGTTTTGAGTTCTGGGTTGTGGTGACCATTTTGGCAATAGTTCACCATCTCAAGGTGCAAGGCTTGGGTTGAGTCAGCCAAACGCGCAGCAGCAAGGTATTCCACTTGATAGACACCTTGGCTAACGTGAGACGTGACTTCATAGCCGCTCTCTGACGTCGAGTGAGAGACGCTTTGGCAGCCAGACAAGCTCGCCGCTAAAACAACGGTCGATAGAGTAAAGGGCTTCATAAACGTTCCTTATAATGAGTTGAGAAAGGCGACCAACGCCTCACGCTCTTGTTGATTAAATGTCAGTACATGCTGCTTGGCAGGGAGGGCTTCTCCCCCGTGCCACAATACGGCTTCGAGTAAGTTTCGAGCTCGCCCATCGTGGAGGAAGTAGGTATGCCCATTCACTTCTTGTGTATAGCCTATACCCCAAAGCGGCGCGGTACGCCACTCTCGGCCCGTCGCCAAGTATTCGGGCCGATGGTCTGCAAGGCCTTCGCCCATATCATGCAGCAGCAAATCCGTATAAGGGTGAATGCGTTGCCCAGAAAGTGCAGGCAAGCCCTCTCGCTCGGCCGTCACAACGTCCGTTTTATGGCAACTGTCGCAGCCTGCTTGCGCAAACAAAGCCTGTCCCTGCTTCACCTTGGGGTCATTCATATTGCGGCGAATGGGCACCGCTAAGTGCTGAGAGTAGAATTCGACAAAGTCCAAAATATTGTCACTGACTTCCGGTGAGCCGCCGTTGGGCAAGTCACGGCACAGGCTTTGCGCTTGCGTGCAATTCTCTTCTGGGAATAAGCGGCTGGTGAGGCCAACATCGCCGTTAAATGCGGCGGCGTTTTGCTGCATCAAGGTCGGTTGCCCCGCTTTCCAGCCAAAACGACCAATGACATGGGTCTGTTTTTCAATATCCCACACGCGATTAAGTTTGCCTGAAATGCCATCTTGATTCTCATCGAGCTCATCGGCCCACTGCACAAGTGTGTCATCGGCGATACTTTCCAGTAGTCCTAGCCCTATCATCGGTGGCGCAATACGCGCTGAGATCTGAGTGTCCGGGTGAAGTGGCCCATAGCCGAGATCCGTCAACTCAACATGAGGTTTACGCAACGTGATGGTGGTGCCATCACTGAAGGCTTCTACATGGTTGGTGTAGGTGATCTTGATTTGCCCTTCCGCTCGCTGATCTTGAATAGCGAAATCTTGCAACTGTGCGCCGTAAGTCGGTTCTGGGATCACGCCATCACGAATGTACGCCGCTTTTTGCTCCGCCGTCATCGCTGGGATGCTGAGTCTTATCAGCATTGACACGGCATGCTGGTCGTTCTCTTCTGGTGGATGACCACGACCATCTTTGATGTGACAGTTTTGACAACCGTTGGTATTAAACAGCGGCCCTAACCCGTCTCTGGCATCGGTTGATGCAGGCGCTTGTACCCAGGGGTTGCGAAAGAAGCTATTGCCGACACTGAAATCCAAACGCTTACTCAAGGGTAAATTCGCCGCTGGGAGCGAATACGCATTCGGTCCCTCTTTGTTTACAGAGGTGGCGCCGCCTGACTTAACTTCATACGCATTCGCCATGGGCTGAAAGGCAAAAGCCAGTATGTATAGAGCCAATGAGCGCGAGGGTCGTCTGCTGGATAACGAAAGAGCTGAGTACAACATGATGAAAGGGACTTTTCCTTAAATCTAAACAAGAACTACTATCAAAAACCACTAGGGGATAAAAACAGCAAAAGGGCTCTAAAAAGAGCCCTTGGTTTTGATACCACGATTAAAATTCGTGGTCAGCGGTGTCAGGATTTAGGTTGGTGATACCCACAATTTTCGCCGCGCGCTCGATAGAAGCGGTCTGTGCAACCAGAGACATGATCGCTTCATTGACCAAGGCATTACCTTGCGCATTCCCTGATGCGATCAATTGGTCGAAATACTGACCTTGTTCAGCCGATGTGACCAACTCACCCACTTGGGCGCGTGTCACATCAAACTGTTTTTGGATCTCTGCTCCCGCTTGCGCATCTTGCTGTGTCACTAGATCATGCAGACTTGGGCCTGACAATAGTGTGCCATCTTGACGCTTGTAAAGACCGGTATAAACGTTGTATATACCTTGCTCATTGTAGTAGTGAGAGTTGTGCGTGTTGTCAGAGAAACAGTCGTGCTCATCTTCTGTTGAGTTGGCTTCTAGCGCGACTTTCATTCGCTCACCCGCCAGTTCACCAAGAGAGAGTGAACCCATTCCAAACAACATTTTACGCAAACCGTTCTCAGCAGAATCCGCCAGCAGGGCTTCACGGTAGTTGCCTTTTTCATCGGCAGACCACTGCTTTTCCATCCACTCTAGATCTTGGACCAACAAGTCTGCCGCCGCTTGCAAGTATTGACCACGGCGATCACAGTGACCATTGGTACAACCTTCACCCACTACGAAATCTGTGTAAGCACGTGCACCCGCGCCCGCATTGGTACCGTTCAGATCTTGGCCCCAAAGCAAGAATTCAATCGCATGGTAGCCCGATGCCACGTTCGCTTCTGATCCGCCCACTTCATTCAAGTCCGCAATCAGCTCAGGCGTGATGGTCGACACATCTAAGGTCGTCGCACCGATCTTCAGCTCTGTGTTGGCAACGATGTTAGCCGCCGCGCCTTCATTACCAAGTTCGTATTGATAGTCGCTCGATACGTAGTCAATCAAACCTTCATCCAAAGGCCAGGCGTTGAGTTGTCCTTCCCAATCATCAACAACGGTGTTACCAAAACGGAACACTTCCGATTGTTGGTAAGGAACGCGTGACGCGAGCCAGGCTTGTTTCACGGCTTCCAGTTTCGCCGCCGATGGATCAGCCAGAAACGACTCGATAGATTTGTCGAGTGTTTTTGCCGTGATCAGCGCGTCGGCAAAGACAGCGTGTGCAACATCCGCATAGTGTTCGACCACTTGCGCTTGGGTCACGTTGGCTGCGTACAACGATCCACTCGCCAATACGAGTGATGCAGTAACAGATTGAGCGAATAGAGACTTTACGTTCATGAAAGGGGCATCCTTGTTGAGCTTAACTATTATTTATATTACTAGCGCTAATCATTATCATTTGCACTACAGATGCCGATAATACAAATTTACAATTTTTTTGCAAGTAAGGATTCAGGGCGGATATAAAAAAACCTCACAAAAGTGAGGTTTTAATAATCGGTGGTAAATGAGTGTGTTACAGGTTGAGCTTATGCTTACCGTGCGACACTTTCGCCTGTAAGTAACCCTGATTGCCCTCTTTAAGGTGAGCAGAGGTATTGACGACTTCTTGAATCTCTATGCCGTGCTCTTTCAACTCTCGAATTTTCTTAGGGTTGTTGGTGACTAATCGGATAGTCTCTACACCCAGCGCTTTGAGCATTTGAGCCGCTTCAGTAAAGTCGCGCAAGTCATCGCCAAATCCTAGATGGTTGTTGGCTTCGTAGGTGTTCATCCCTTCACTTTGTAAACGATAGGCGTCTATTTTGTTGTAAAGACCGATTCCCCGCCCCTCTTGACGCAAATACAAAATAATACCGCCGAGCTCACCCATGCGGTTGATGGTTTCGTCCAACTGTTCGCCGCAATCGCAACGAGACGAATGAAAAACGTCACCGGTCAGGCATTCTGAATGCATGCGAACCAGAGGTGCTTGCTGCGTTTTGTCTGCTTGCTTAAAGATGATCGCGACGTGTTCTTTGTCTGTTTTAAGACCATGAAAAGAAAGGATTTCTGCGTCGATGTTGCTTTGGGCTCCGACTTTAAAATCCACTCTGGCTCTTACTTCCGCCATATGGGTTCTCACTTGCAACTTTCTATTATCATTATACGCGTTCATTGATAGCGCCTTTGCCGTTAACTATGGGGACTCTTACTGTAAAATTCAACGATAAGATCACTTTTGTTATAATATAACAATTTCCCTCTTAAGCAATTACGTTAGGCAATAAAAAACCCCAATCGATTCACTCAGATTGAGGTTGTCAGTCTTTGGTTGTTTAAACGCAGAGCGTGTGGACTTAGCTTTGTTGGCTCTTCCAGATATTGAGCTCAATCCATCGAGCTTCCAACTCTTTTAATTCCTCTTGGGTGAGCACCGCCAATGAGGACTCTTTATTCGCCGCAGGGGATTGCAGCGCATTGAGCTTAGAGTGAAAGTCTTTTTTCAGTTCTCGGATGATCGCGTCCACTGCTTTTCCTTAACCTTACCTATCGATGATATTTACCTGTGGATGATAATGCACGGTAGCGTCATATTCACACTATAAGTCTCAAACATGATAACAAATTGCGCATATCTTGCATTATGACGTCAGGTAAATGGGAGCGAAATCACTTTTATTCGCGGTTCAAAATAATCATTTCCCGCTTATGGAAATAAAGCAGTCACCCCGAAAAAAGCGGCTGGACGCCGCATATTGATTATTTACGACGCCCCAATTTTACTTGGCCGTCATCACTGAACCACAAGGCTTGATCACGGCGGCGGGCGATCAACATCGGGCCGTCATCGTAAAACAAAAAGTTCTTCCAGTGTTTTTTGAAAATAGCCCACTTAGTTTCGATGATGTTGTATTTCTCGTAACAAAAATAGACGGTGACATCATCTTGCCAATCAAGATGCTCAAGGACCGCTTGTGGTAAACTCTCGTCATCACTTTCCCAGTTGGCCATCCAGTCAACACTCTCAGACCAGTTGCTGGCTTTCATCGGCCAGTCAGATGAGCTAAAGCGCTCTGAATCGGGGCTTTGTGCACTGATGTTCTCTTTCCAAAGCTGCGCAGCTCTGGCTTGTGTCATGGGTTGCAGTTGCGCCAAGTCTTCTTCAGGCAATGGCATTGACTGGTGAGTAAAAATCCATTTTCTTTGGTATTCATCCAAAGGTATGTACGACATCAATAGTCCTCTACGTGTTAGTCGGCTTTCAGCCAACCTTTTTTGGTCGCGTCTTCAATCAGGTGTTTGGCTTTGTCCCACAACGCGGTGGAGCCCAACTCAATTTTACGATTCACAGTTAGCGCTTGCTCTCGGCGCACGCCATGCTCCTGCCAACTTTGCCCCTCATTGTGGTAGTTGAGCAACATAGGGATGAGCCTATCGAGCGCCTTGGCGAACTTAGCATCGTCACTTTGGCCTTGTTCAAACTCACACCATAGCTGAAACAGCGCCTCCCCCTGATCGCTAGGAAGCATTGCGAACAGGCGCTGCGCGGCTTTCAGTTCCTTTTCTTCTTGTTCAGCGCTCGCTTTGGCATCATAAACAAAGGTGTCACCGGCATCAATTTCGACAATATCGTGCAGCAGCAGCATTTTCACTACTCGTGCGATGTCGACGGGCTGATTGGCGTGCTCTTGCAGCAACACTGCCATCAAAGCGACGTGCCAACTGTGCTCTGCGCTGTTTTCTAATCGGCCCTGCGCGCTCTTGACTCGTGTGCGGCGCAAGACGCTTTTCAATTGGTCGAGCTCAATAAGAAGATTAAGCTGCTGTTCTAAGCGTGTCATTCAATTCGCCTTCCAATGTGGATTAATTAACGACGTCAGTTTGTGATCTTCCCACTGACCATTGATCAATAAGTACGCTTTTGCGAAGCCTTCTGCTTCAAACCCCACTCTCTGCAACACAGCTTCGCTCCGTGTGTTTCTTGGCATATAGCTGGCGTTGATTCGGTGGAGGTTTTGAATCTCAAACATGTAATTCACCGCTAAACGCAGTGCTCGGGTCATCACACCTCGTCCTTGCGCGTTTTGACCAAGGGAGTAACCCACCGTGCACGTGTGAGCAGGAAAACGCGAGATATTGCTAAAAGAAATCGTGCCTAGCATCTCGCCAGAATCCGTGTCGAGAATGAGCAGATAATAGCCAAGGCCCATCTTGTGCAGTTCATGCAACTTGATCAGGCGTTGAGTCCAGCCTGAGCAGGTATAAAACGGCGCTTCTCGCTCGGGCTCCCAAGGCCTTAGATGTTCGCGGTTCGCCACAAAGTAATCACTGATCATCTGACCATCGGTCGGCTCTGCCGTGCGCAGTGTGACATCACCATCGACCTCAAATACGCTGGTGGGGGTACTGATTCGCTTCATCTAGTTTTTTCTGATCCCATACTCGCGCAGTTTATTGGCAATAGAGGTGTGCGAGACGTTGAGGCGTTTGGCCAACTTACGACTCGATGGGAACGACTGATACAAACGCTCTAACACCTGTGATTCATAGTCTTTCATAATGTCATCTAATGAACCGTCGAGATTGATCTTGGCGCTGCTGCCGTGGCTGTTCTCTAGTTGCGGAAGATGGAAAAGATCGACCGTTAACGTATCGCTTTCCAGTTCCGTCAGCGCTCTAAGGACCATGTTCTCTAGCTGGCGCATATTCCCCGGCCAATGGTAATTGACCAGTTGATCCACCAAGCCTTCTTGAAGAGCGGGTTTGTCCACACCCAGCTGCTTCATGTATTTAGCGACAAACAGGTCGAGCAATACCGCGATATCGTTAGTGCGCTCACGCAATGGCGGAATATTGAGGGTGAGGACATTGAGGCGATAGAACAGGTCTTCACGAAACGCTTTTGACTCCGCTAAATCGGCTAAGTTGTGGCGCGTAGAGGCAATCACACGCACATCGACATGCACTTCGTGCTCTTCACCCACCCGGCGGAAGGTGCCATCTTGAAGCAATCGCAGCAGTTTGATCTGCAAATGCGGACTCATTTCACCGATTTCGTCGAGGAACACTGTCCCGCCATTGGCTTGTTCAAAAATCCCTTTGTGACCTTGTTGATGGTTGAATGAGCCCGGCGCGTGACCAAACAGCTCGGTTTCCGCCACATCATCAGGCATCGAGGCACAGCTCAATACCAAAAATGGGTGATCCGCACGATGAGAGCGATTGTGACATGCACGCGCGAGCATCTCTTTACCGGTGCCGGTTTCACCTTGAATCAGCAAGGGTTGATCAAGCATAGAGAGTTTCTTCGCTTGGCTGATCAGCGCTTTATGGCGATTAGAAATACCGACAAAATGCTCAAAGCCGAGGTTGTTGTGCAGTGGAAGCGAATCATCAAACAAGCTCTTCTCTTGAACTGAGCGAATCATCACCATCGCACTGGCAAGCACAGAGACATTGGTTTCATCGGTAATGTAAACCGGCATGACTTCCATTAAGTAATCCAGTCCACCAATCACGGTGTTTTCCCGTTGGCGATTGATCTTGCCGTCTATCCACTTTGAAAAGTTAAAGTTGGGCAGCAGCGAAGCCACAGGGTGACCCAGCATCTCTTGTGGTTCAAGATTGAACAAGCTCGTCGCGGCATGGTTAGCCATGTCGACATTGCCTTTGAGATCAATGGCCAATACAGGCTCAGGTAGATTGTTCAGCAGCGAAATCAGCTCTGTATTGTGGCGCTCCATCGGCATGAACTGAATTTTACGTACGTCGTCAACACCTGAAATGCGGCGTATTTCCGCCATCAGTTCACTGAAGGTGTCAAAGTCGATGTCTGGGCAGTTGAGATAAATGATGCCCGAGATGTCAATTTCGATGCCGCGTAAGTCGATATCCTTAGAGGCAAGGATATCGAGTAGCTCGCGGGTGAGACCAACCCTGTCTTCACATAGTACTTCTAAGCGCACAGATCCGTTCCTAATTTGGGTGTCACGAAAAGTTGACAGAAGTGTCGCCTAAGCCCCGATTTTCGTCAAGCCGCATGCGCTTGCCTGCCTCACATTCGCGCTATTTGACCGATAAAGCGACGACTTTTTCTACAATTTGCTTGCGAATCTCACCCAATCGGACCTGCTTTCCCGCCAGCCAAGGAAGCGGTCTCAATAGTCCCATCGCTTTGATACCGAGTCTTGCTGTGAGTATGCCAACCCCAAGTCCTTGCCCCGCACGCGCAGACAAGCGACCTGCTAAGTCCATTGACATCAAGTCGATACTGGCATCCACCGCTAATTCACTCGCTCCCGCCGCGGCCATATTAACTAAGATGGCTTTAAACAGCGTCAGCCGAGACCAATAGCCTAGCTCCACACCATAGACCGCCGCTAACTTGTCCACCATCTTGAAATTTCGCCACGCGACCAAGGCCATATCTGCGATCGCCAACGGGCTGATCGCCACTAAAGCCGCGGACTCCGTGGCATGTTGAGTGACAATCGCTTTGGCGCGTCGGTCTTGCTCTGCGATGACCAACGCATCAAACAGTTCTAGAATCTCAGCGTCGCTGTGAGATTGGGTCACCGCCTCTTGCCAGCGCTGAAAATCAGGGCTCTTGTCATCAAGACCACTTTGCTTGGCCAACTGCTCACAAAAAGCCTTCGCTTGGCCAACACTGTTGGCCTCCAACAGCGCTTGGCTTTGTTCTTGTACGCTAAAATGGTGACGCAAGCGGCGCAGTTTCCATAACTCTTTCCCCAGCGCTGTTACACCAAGGCCGGCCAATGCGGCGACAAATCCAGTCCACCCTAATGTCAGCCAATCCCCCGCTTGAATTGCATTGTAGAGAGAATCGACCGCTTGCCAGCCCACCAATCCAGCAAAGGCCGTAAGTAGCACTGTCACCCAACGACTGGTGCGTTTTTTCGGTCGCAAGTTTTCTAGCTTCTCAATGGCCTCATCCGCTTCCACCTCATCATCAATACTAACGGGCGCGAAGGACTCTTGGGACGAGAAGGCCTGCTTGAGAGTCAAGTCGTCCTCCTGTGACTGCGCCTCCCCTTGCCACTGCGTGTCCTCATTGGGCGTGGACTCAAAGACCTGCTTTTTCTTCAAGCGAGGTTCACTGTGGTGCTCTTCATGCTGACTCATTTCAATTTATCTCCCAGCAAAAACTGCAGAACTTTGTCCATTCGGATGTGAGGTAGTGGCGCATCGATCTGCGCTTTTTGCGGTCTAAATTCCGTGAACTCAAAACCGTGCTGCTGCCAATAACTGGCATCGGGCAGTTTTCTCGGCACCTCTCCGGGATAGAGGGTTTGCGGCTCACCGCTAAGATCGACACCTCTTAGTGCCGGGTAAGACGTTCCCGCTTTGGTCACAAAGCCCGGTTGGGTTGCCTGCACGGAAGCAATGGAGAGGCACTGCATCTCAATATTCTCAAACGTGGTGGCTTGCCATGCCGGGTAAACCATCTGGCCCAGCAGTGAAACCAAGTGTGGGTGCTGATCAGGCGTCACATGATCGGCTTTGGTGGCGGCAAACAAAATCTTGTCGATGGTAGGCGAGAACAGACGCCGCAACAGGTGGCTTTTCCCATAGCGAAAACTGCCCATCAGTTGCTCTAACGCGCCGCGCATGTCTTGAAAAGCGTCCGCGCCCGCGTTGAGTGGCTGCAAACAATCCACCAGCACAATTTGGCGATCAAACGTTGCGAAATGGTGTTTATAAAATGCTTTGACAACCTTGGTTTGGTATTCGTGATAGCGCGCTCTGAGCATCGCTAACTGGCTGTCTTTGTTTACTTGTTTCCCTTGTTCTTTCTCCACATAGGGGAAAAATTGCAATACAGGCGCCCCGGTCAAATCGCCCGGCAAAACAAATCTCCCCGGCTGTACCCAGTGTAGCCCCGCGGCTTTACAGGCATGCAAATAGTCGGTGTAGGCGGCTGACAGTGCGGCCAGTTGGTCTTCATCGGCGTCCGCTTGGGACGAAAATTGCGCTAACTGACTAAGCCAAGGCTCGGCCAGTTGAGCTCTTTCGCCTTTCAACGCAGCAAATTGCTGCTCAGACCATTGATCAAAATCCATCTCCAACAACGGTAAATCCAGCAGCCACTCGCCTGGATAATCAATAATATCAATATTGAGCGTTGCGCTGCTGCCGAGCAACTTTTTGCTTCGCTTCTTCGGCTTGTACTTAAGCGCTAAGCGAATTTCACTCACGTCACGAGTCGGTAACGGCCAATCGGGCTGATCCGCATAGAAGGCCCGCATCGCCTCATCATAGGCAAAGCGCGGTACCATGAGATTGGTTTGCGGTTCACGTCGCGCACCAATAATGCGCTTTTCACGCGAGGCTTCCAGCAAGGGTAGCGCCTCATGGGTCGAGGCATGCAGCAGTTGATTGACGAGCGAGCTGATAAACGCGGTTTTCCCTGCACGAGATAACCCCGTGACCGCGATGCGCACATGAGAATCCATACTGCGACTGAGCAAATCTTGCATCTCTTGTGAGAGCTGTTTTATCGGCGTGGGAATGGACATGAATGGCCTCTTTTGATCATTTGTACTAAAGGTACCGACTTCAATCTTAATCAAAGATGAACAAAAAAGCCCCTGATTAAAATCAGAGGCTTAGCAAATCGTGATTGCGCTTGAGCGTCGCTTAATCGTCTTCAATCAATTTGTAGATAACAAACAAGCTAATCTCAACCAACACAAACAGCACACAGGTAATGGTGACGTATTTCTCATTGAAGATACTGATACCGTGCAGGATTAAGTCGTAGCCGATGAAGGCGCCAACAACCGCAGCGATGATCAGCTGTAAGATTTGTACAAAACGAGGCATGTGCACTCCTAATACCAGTAGACGTTAAACAAAAGGTGCGACTCATTCGCACCTTTGTCAACTGATTCCTAATGAAATCAGCGATTTCTCACACTTAAGCTTGGCTTTCCATCTCTTGGATTTTCACTTTCCAAGTGTCTGGGCCAATCTGGTGAGCGTTCACGCCATTCGAGTCGACGGCGACAGAAACGGGCATATCTTCCACTTCGAATTCGTAGATCGCTTCCATACCCAAATCTTCAAAGGCGACGACACGCGCTTTTTTGATTGCTTTCGCCACTAGGTAAGCCGCGCCGCCTACGGCCATCAAATAGACCGCTTTGTGTTTTTTGATCGATTCCACCGTTGCTGGGCCACGTTCGGCTTTGCCTATCATGCCCATGATGCCGGTTTGTTCGAGCATCATATCGGTGAATTTGTCCATACGGGTTGAAGTGGTTGGCCCAGCAGGTCCAACGACTTCATCGCCCACCGCATCAACGGGGCCAACGTAGTAGATAAACTTACCTTTTAAGTCCACCCCTTCAGGCAAGCCTTCACCGCTCTCTAGCATCCCTTGAATGCGTTTGTGCGCCGCATCTCGGCCGGTCAGAATTTTACCTGACAATAGCACCGTTTCACCGGTTTTCCATTGCTCGATGTCTGCTTGCGTCACGGTATCGAGATTCACTCTGCGTGTATTCTCGCCCGCTTCCCAGGTAATGTCTGGCCACTCTTCGAGTTTCGGCGGCGTCAGATCCGCAGGGCCGCTGCCATCAAGCGTAAAGTGAACGTGGCGCGTTGCGGCGCAGTTCGGGATTAGGCAAACAGGCTTGGAGGCTGCATGAGTGGGCGCGGTTTTGATTTTAACGTCAACAACCGTCGTTAAGCCGCCCAAACCTTGCGCGCCGATACCTAGACGGTTCACACGGTTGAAGATGTCTAAACGAAGCTCCTCTTCAGCGTTCTGCGGGCCGCGTTCGATGAGCTCTTGAATATCAATGTGCTCCATTAATGATTCTTTCGCCAATACCGCCGCTTTTTCAGCAGTGCCACCGATACCAATGCCCAGCATACCCGGTGGACACCACCCTGCGCCCATGGTTGGCAAGGTTTTCTCTACCCACTCTGCAATATCATCGGATGGGTTGAGCATCACCATTTTGGTTTTATTTTCACTGCCGCCGCCTTTGGCCGCAATTTGAATTTCAACTTTGTCACCCGGCACCATATTGATGTGTACCACCGCTGGCGTGTTGTCTTTGGTATTAATGCGTTTACCGGCAGGGTCCATCAGTACTGAGGCGCGCAGTGGGTTGTCAGGATTGGTATAGGCTTGGCGCACACCCTCATCGACCATTTCCTGCACCGTCATGTCGGTGGAGTCCCATTGCACGGCCATGCCGATATTGACAAAACAGGTCACAATGCCGGTGTCTTGGCAGATAGGTCGGTGCCCTTCTGCGGACATGCGCGAGTTAATTAGAATCTGAGCAATCGCGTCTTTCGCGGCTTGGCTCTCTTCCTTGTGGTAGGCTTTTTCTAGGGCTTGAACAAAGTCCAATGGGTGGTAGTAAGAGATGTACTGAAGTGCGTCAGCCACACTGCTGATCACATCCTGCTTGCGAATTACCGTCATTGCATGCCTCTTTTATCGTTATGCTTCCTTATTATAAGGCCGATAGATACGCGTTTGCTTAAGAGGAGTCGTATGACCAACGCCGTAATAGGGTCAAACGCCGATGTAGCGACCTGAGTTGCCATTATGATACTCTTGCTTTCCCTCTGATACCATGCAACGAACGATCTCTTTGTCACAAATTAAACAAATGAATAACAACGCGCCAAATGGCTTACAAATCAAACCTCTTTCTTATGATCCGCACTTAGCGACGACGCTATTTGCCCCGATTGCGTCGATGCCGTGGGCGATGTTGTTACGCTCACCGTCACGAGATCATGTCGACAGCCGTTTCGATATTCTGGTTGCCCAGCCGATTGCCACCGTCACAACGCGTGGCGATATCAGTACGGTGGTCACGCCTGAGGGGGAAATGGACAGCAAGTTAGACCCTTTTCAGCTGCTCGACGACACGCAACAGCGCTGGTTAAGTGACACAGACTACGACGGGGAACTGCCCTTTGTTGGCGGTGCATTGGGTTATTTTGCTTACGATTTGGGCCGCCGCGTGGAACAATTACCTGTGTATGCGATGCACGATCTCACCACACCAGATATGGCCGTCGGCCTGTATCGCTGGGCACTGGTGGTCGATCACTCGCAACAGAGTGCGGTTTTGGTTGGTGAAGACATCGAGGCGGCGCACCAATGGTTATTTGCTCAATCAGAGGTATCCTCGCCGACGTTTGCGCTGCAAGGGCCGTGGCAATCGAATATGACGCCAGCGGATTACGCGCGCAAGTTTGACCAAGTGCAGCAATACCTTCGCTCGGGCGACTGTTACCAAATCAACTTGGCTCAGCGTTTTCAGGCCCCTTATTTAGGTGATGAGTGGCAAGCGTATCAAAAACTCGAAGCTGTCAATCAAGGCCCTTTTTCTGCCTTTATTCGCACCGAGCAAGGCGCGATTTTAAGTGTCTCTCCCGAGCGTTTTCTGCAACTCAATGCCGGCCAGATCGAGACCAAACCTATTAAAGGCACCCGACCACGCCACACCAACCCAGAACGCGATAAGCGCGCCGCTGACGATTTATTGCACGCGGAGAAAGATCAAGCGGAAAATTTGATGATTGTCGATTTGCTGCGCAATGATGTCGGTCGCGTCGCCGCGCCAGGCAGTGTTGCCGTTCCGAAATTGTTTGATATTGAGAGCTTCCCAGCGGTACACCATCTGGTAAGCACGATTACCGCCAAGTTGGACTCGTCATACCGTGCCAGTGATTTGCTACGTGCGTGTTTTCCGGGGGGGTCCATTACCGGCGCACCCAAAGTGCGCGCGATGGAGATCATCGAAGAGTTGGAACCGCATCGCCGCAATGCCTACTGTGGCAGCATTGGCTACATCAGTCGCCACGGCCGAATGGATACCAGCATCACTATTCGCACCGTAGTGGCAGAAGGCGGCCAGATGTACGTTTGGGCAGGAGGCGGTTTGGTGGCTGACAGTCAAAATGATGCCGAATATCAAGAGACGCTCGATAAGCTCAGCCGCATTTTACCCGTGTTGAGTGCTTAACCCCACTTTTCAAGCATCAAATGTAGGTCTTTGGCAGTGTAGGGTTTGGTCAGAATGTCGTTCATCCCACTCTCGATGCAGCGCTCGCGCTCTTCGAGTGTGGTGCCAGCAGTCAACGCGATAATGGGTAAGGTGTAGTTTTGATCGCGTAAATATTGCGTCGCCTCAAACCCGTCCATTTCGGGCATGCGACAATCCATGAAAATCAAATCGTAGTGACGCTGTGTGACCGCCTCGACAGCTTCCAGCCCGTTGTTAGCAATATCAGGCACAATAGCGAGTTTTTTCAACATCTGGTTGATGATCACTTGGTTCATGCGGATATCATCCACCACCAAAATGGTAAGATCGTCTAAAGGTTTTTGGTGTTTTTTCGCCTCGACTTGCCCCGACGACCACTCTTCTATTGAAGCCAAGGTCAAGGGAATATGAAAAGAGAAACAACTGCCTTTGCCCTTCTCGCTGTCTGCTGCGATCTCACCGCCCATCAGCTCCACAAGATTTTTCGAGATGGCGAGCCCAAGCCCAGTGCCCTCATAGTTACGTTTTGCCGTTCGGTCAGCTTGGACAAATGGCGTAAACAGCTGCTCTAACGAATCAAAATCAATCCCTATCCCCGTATCGACCACCTTGATGTGTAACTGCCCTTCTTGCCACTTCGCAGAGACACTCACTTGACCTTGTTCGGTAAACTTAACCGCGTTGCCCACTAAATTGACTAAGATTTGACTGATGCGTTCAAAGTCACCAGTGAAGGCTTCTGGCAATTCCGTGCACTCGTCGATAATAAAACCAATGCCTTTTTCTCTCGCTCTTGGTTCAAACACACCGAGCAACATGGCTCGAATATCCGCCCAAAGGAAGGTTTTGGGAATCAATTCCATCATCCCGGCGCTCATCTTACTGAAATCAAGAATGTCATTGATGATATGGCGCAGCAGGCCACCCGAATGGGCTAAGTTAGTGAGTAAGGTTCGCTGCTCTTCGTTGAGCTCCGTTTCAGACAGCAGCTCTGCACTGCCGAGCAAGCCGTTAAGAGGTGTGCGTAACTCGTGGTTGATCATCGCGACAAATTCCTTGGTCGCTTTCTCTGACTCCTCGGCACGTGCGCGCGCTTCTTGGTTACTGGTCATAATAAGCTGGCGACTGATGGCATTGCAGAGCAGCTCCCCTACCAGCGCGATTTGGCTCTCGATAAAATCGGCCTCTATCACGCTCGGTTCTACCCCTACACAAAGTTCACCTATCACCGCGTAATCCACTTCAAGTGGCAGCCTGAGTGTCGTCTCATCCCAAACCGCATAAGGCTTGATACTCTCAAGCGTCGTTTGGCTACCGTGACCAAATTGGTCGGCGATCACCGTAGACAATAAGTTGGGTGAGATAAACACCCCAGCGCGTAAGATGACGGAAGAGGATTGAATCCGCTCTAGGAAATTGGCAATTAAGCCATCATCAAGTGTGCGACTTAAGAACGCCCGACCAAAATGGATCAACGCTTCGTTGATCTGCTGCTCAAAGTCGAGCTTGCGTAAATCTTTATGGGTTTGCTTTTTGAGTTGTGCTAAGACCAATTGAAGCTGCTGATTCGCCTCATACAGCTCCAAACTTTTATTTTCGAGCAGCTTTTCTGCTTGCTTACGCGCAGCGATTTCTCGCGCTAACTTGCGCTCTAGCGGCGATGGACTATCCATAGGCTAGCCTTCAAGTACCACATGGAAACGCACGTCATCCCCCGCGCCGGTCTTGTCTTTTATTTCAATCGCCAATGTTTCACCAAAATGGCGCGCGCAGCCTTCTAGTAGGCCAAGGCAAACATGCGACATACATCGGGCACTTTGATAATCAAACACCACTTCAGATTCACTTTCTGAGATAAACACAAACTTCGGTGGATTGGCTTCGGCGTAAAGCTTTTTCACCTCAATATGAATGTAGTCTTCTACCAATTTGATAAATTGCAGTGAGTTTTTACAGCCCCCCAAACTGTTGGCGTCAGGCAAGGTCGCGAACAGATTATCAAACACGCTTTGGCCAAAGACGCGCTGCAAATCTTCAGGCGGAATGCCGGTTTGTTTGCTTAAAATAACAATCAACTTGACCAAATTTTTGTGATCGTAGCTGCCAACCGACGTATATATCCCGCTGTCTTGCGCTTCGTCTAAGATGGCGTCTAACTGCTCAAGACCAAATTTTTCCTCGACCAAGGCGAGAAACTCAGTGAATATAATGCCCTTCATAAAATACGCTATCCTTGCAATAACCATTACCCAATAAAGCATGATCCATAAGCGGCGGTTTTTCAAATAACGACCAAGGGCTAAGATATTGTCTGTGCTAAATAAAAATCACTTAATACAACGTTTTCAGTTTCTTCAAACCGTGGATTATCATCAGGAAGCACTGAAACGCGTCTCGCACTTCAAAGCGGAATCGCTGCGCCCAGCGTCAGTGCTGATAGGCTTTGTTGAGCGTAATAATGGCCTGCACGTGCTGTTTACTAAACGGGCCGCGCACTTAAAGCACCACCCGGGTCAGGTGAGCTTTCCGGGCGGAAAGTATGAAACGAGTGATGGCACACTGGCCCATACAGCGCTGCGAGAGACTCAAGAAGAAATTGGTATCGACCCTAAGCGCATCGCCATTTTCGGCCAGATGCCGGTACTTGTCACCGTCAGCCGATTTACGGTCACGCCCTTTCTCGCCTTTATCGAGCCGGACTACACCCCACGCATTGACACCAATGAAGTGGCAGAAGTGTTTGAAGTGCCGCTGAACTTAGTGTTGGACCGATCCAAATTGGTCAGTCAGCACTTTCTCGTCAACCAGAATCGCCATCGAGTGTTCGGTCTCTCTTACCAACACCATTTTATCTGGGGGATGACGGCGCAGATCATTCAAGCACTGCAAAAACATTTATCGCTCCCTCGTCAATAAGTGATCTTTTTTCATCTATTCACATCAACTTTATTCATCTCACACAGCCAATCGTTTGCGCCAACCTCAAATTAGCCACCTTTTAGTTAGCATTAGTTTTTGTAATGATTAAAATTAGCATAAATCACCAGTGGCACGTCATTTTCGTGATGAAAAACCTGTTTTGAAAACCGACTGGTGCGACCAGACACAAAGCATGATTTAGATCTATTTTTCGTGAAACAAAATAAGGCACTATTGCACCCGACTTATTTCCTGTTCCCAAAAATGAGTATCACAACATGAATTCAACAACAACTGCGGTTAATACCGCACAATCTTCTAGTAAGTTTACTTACACCGACTTCACTTGGTGTCTCTCTTTGTTCGGTACCGCCGTCGGTGCTGGCGTTCTATTTCTACCGATCAAAGCCGGTGCGGGTGGCTTTTGGCCATTAGTTATCTTAGCGCTAATCGCAGCGCCGATGACATGGTTTGCACACAAATCACTGGCTCGCTTTGTACTCTCGGCGAAAAACCCTGACGCAGATATCACAGATACAGTAGAAGAACACTTCGGTAAGACTGGCGCAAACATCATCACTTTTGCCTACTTTTTCGCCATTTACCCTATCGTTCTTATTTACGGTGTCGGTATCACCAATACCGTTGACTCTTTCCTTGTCAACCAAATGGGTATGGAGTCGATTCCTCGCTGGTTGCTCTCTGGTGCGTTGATCGCGGCGATGACAGCGGGCGTCTTGTTCGGCAAAGAGCTGATGCTTAAAGCGACGTCCGCACTGGTTTACCCTCTCGTGTTCATCTTGCTTGCGCTCTCTTTCTATCTTATCCCTGACTGGAACGGCTCTATGATGTCGGTCGCTCCAGACTGGTCATCAATGCCATCTATCGTTTGGCTTGCAATTCCTATCATCGTGTTCTCTTTCAACCACAGCCCGGTGATCTCTCAGTTCTCTAAAGAGCAACGTCGCGTTCACGGTGACAACGCAGTGAAGAAGACAGACGCCATTACCGGCGGCGCAGCGATGATGCTGATGGGCTTCGTAATGTTCTTTGTGTTCTCTGTGGTGCTCTCTCTGTCTCCTGAGCAACTTGCGATGGCGAAAGAGCAAAACATCTCTGTGCTCTCTTACCTTGCGAATGTGCATGAGTCTCCACTGATCTCTTACATGGGTCCTTTGGTGGCATTTGCTGCGATCACCTCAAGCTACTTCGGCCACTTCTTGGGTGCACATGAAGGTTTAGTTGGACTTATCAAATCACGTTCACAAACGCCAGTGAGCAAAATCGAAAAAGGCTCAATGGTATTCATTGTTCTAACCACTTGGGTTGTGGCGATTGTTAACCCAAGCATCCTTGGCATGATTGAAACCATGGGCGCGCCAATGATCGCTGCCATCCTGTTCTTGATGCCTGTTTTTGCTATGCAAAAAGTCCCAGCGATGGCGAAGTACAAAACTTCTGCACCTGTACAGATTTTCACAACTATCTGTGGTCTTGCTGCCATTAGTTCTGTAATCTACGGCGCGCTATAAACCGGGCTCTGATTCATCAGGACGGATAGCAAACAAATAGAATAATACTAAGCCTCCCTCTTGCTCGGGAGGCTTACTTTGAGGTAATCAATATGATTAGTGTTTTTGATATCTATAAGATCGGCGTTGGTCCTTCTAGTTCTCACACAGTCGGCCCAATGAAGGCGGGTAAAGAGTTTATTGATGACTTACGTGCAATGGGAAAATTGCGCGACATCACTAAAATCACCGTTGACGTCTATGGATCACTTTCACTGACAGGGAAAGGTCACCACACGGATATCGCCATCATCATGGGTCTTGCTGGCAACACCCCAGAGAAAGTCGATATCGACGCGATTCCAGGCTTTATCGCTCGCGTTGAAGAAACAGAACGCCTTCCTGTTGGCATGCACTGTCATACCGTCTCGTTTCCTAGAGACGGAGGAATGAACTTCCACCGTAGTAACCTCTCTTTGCATGAAAATGGCATGCAGATTCATGCTTGGATTGGTGAAGAGAAAGCCTACTCTAAAACCTATTACTCTATCGGCGGCGGTTTTATCGTTGACGAAGAAAACTTTGGTAAAGAAGAAGCCAATCCAATCAAGGTGCCTTACCCGTTCACATCAGCGGAAGAACTCGTCAATCAATGTAAAGAGAGCGGGCTATCCATCAGCACCTTGGTAATGAAAAACCAAGCGGCGATGCACTCTGATGAAGAGTCTCGCACCTACTTTGCCAACATTTGGAAAACCATGCGTGAGTGTATGGATCGCGGTATGAACACCGAAGGTATTCTTCCGGGGCCACTGCGTGTACCACGTCGTGCGGCGGCGTTGCGTCAGCAACTGTTGACCTCTGAAAAGACGACCAATGATCCTATGTCTGTGGTCGATTGGGTGAACATGTTCGCCTTTGCGGTGAATGAAGAGAATGCGGCAGGTGGTCGTGTCGTAACCGCGCCAACCAATGGTGCATGTGGCATTATCCCTGCGGTGCTCGCCTACTACGACAAGTTCATTCAAACCGTGACAGAAAAAGATTACATTCGCTACTTTGCAGCCTCTGGCGCCATTGGTGGTCTGTACAAGCGTAACGCCTCGATTTCTGGTGCTGAAGTGGGTTGTCAGGGTGAAGTCGGTGTCGCCTGTTCGATGGCGGCGGCAGGCCTTGCAGAGCTGATGGGCGGTAGCCCAGAGCAAGTGTGTATGGCAGCGGAAATTGCGATGGAACACAACCTTGGCCTCACCTGTGACCCTGTTGCAGGTCAAGTTCAAGTCCCTTGTATCGAGCGCAATGGCATTGCCGCAGTGAAGTCGATTAACTCGACTCGCATGGCGCTTCGCCGCTCGTCAGCACCAACAGTATCACTGGATAAAGTGATCGAAACCATGCTGGAGACGGGGAAAGACATGAACGCCAAATATCGTGAAACCTCGCAAGGTGGTTTGGCCGTTAAAGTGATCTGCTAATCCGGTGATGCCATCGCTTACCTTTGAGTCGGTTACACTGGTTCGGGTTTGAATAAAAAGGGAGCGCTGAATATCAGCGCTCCCTTTTTCGTTGGGTTAATTCGGCTCGAAAATACGCGTCACAACAGCACTTGTGAAGCGAGCAGCGCGCTACCAAACAGCAATGACAGCACCAGCATCAACGGCCCACCTTCTGTGGTGTAACGCTGTGGTTGAGTATCGGCCAGTCGCAGCGCATACACCATGGCAAGCGGTACAAACACCGCTAAAAACACCAAGATAATTCCGGCATAGCCCAACACCGCTAAGAATTTATCCGCCGCAAACAGCGATCCCAGAAGTGGCAAGATGAAGGTCAACACATAGGTCACGACGCGGTTTTGGTGGAACATATCGCGATTCTGGTTATACAGCGCCATAGCGACACCAAAAAACGATGTCAGCAATGCCAACCCGGTGAAGAGTGACAGCAAGGTGCCGATCCAGCGGGAATGATGCTCGAAAGCCGCGATCAAATCGCCCACCCCTTTCAACTCACCCAACTGAGTAGGGTTCAGATTCCCGACCACGGCAAACAGCCAACACAAATAACAGAAAAGCGGTATCACCGAACCGATGATGACCATGTTTCTCAATTCGCGGTCCGTCGCCTGCGAATTGTAAGCAACCAAAGAAGGGATCACGACCATAAAACCAAAGCTGGTAAAGAGTACGGCGCTGGTTTTGAACAGTTGCCAATGATTGTCATTGAGCACTCGATTTAAGTGATCAAAATGAAAATCTGGCAGCAAAAACGCCAGTGTGGTCGCGAGACACGCGATCATGACCAAGAATAAGCCGCGGTTAAGCTTATCAATCATGCCGGTTCCGGCGGCGATCACTCCACCAGCGAGAACAGTAAAACCAATCTGGCTTTGAGTGGGTGTGATAGCCAAGCCCATTGCCGCCATCAACTGACTAACCAAATCCGCCGCGCCTAAGATATAGGCCATCAACAAACAGATGAGCAGCGCGTATAAAAGCGAGTTGGTGATCCATTGGCCACTTTTTCCTAACGTATTGCGCGCGATGGAGTTCAGGCCAAGTCCGCCACCGGATTTTAACGTTGCTTCAAGCAGTAACAAGGCGGCGTAAGTGGTACCCGCGCAGATCACGATCATCAGTAAGGTGCCAGACCAAAGACCAAATTGCGCCAATACCATAGGTATAGCGAGCATGCCGGCACCCAGTGCCGTACCCGAGATAATAAGGGAGCTTCCCAAGAGTTTTGTATTCATAACGTTGTTTTCTGTGTTAGTGCGTGTGGAGTAAATGTGCGCTACCTAGCGCGGTGGCTAACGGTCAGAAACAATAGGAATAATGGTGTTTGACGTCGTGATATAGGGAGAAAAGTGACGATAAAGAAGCAGAATGAGAATAGAGCGAGTGAACAGGCGTGACAGCACAGTGTGGCGACCCTTCCGTCGGCTCGATAATAGGCGTAGTAATTTTAACAATCATTGAACTATCCAAGGCGATGCAGCAATCCGTGCCAGAAAAACAGCCTATCCTCTGCTGCCGCGCCCAGTTTGGGCCCAGCCCATCTTAAACATCATCCTCGTGATTGCAACGCCTGCCACGTTGAGTGATGAATTATTGGCCAGCGCAGTGCGCAACGCGATGAACCCAACGTCGATGGACGAGCACACACAAAAAAAACGAAGTCATCTATTCTTCGCTTTTTACACAGAATTCTTTACCGGCCACTACGCTGTGGCGATTACTCGCCTTTGTAAATACAACCGGCCGTGCAGGTCTCTTTAATTTCAACCTTGCTTAATAGCGGCAGTGACGGTTTGAGCTCGTTCCAGATCCATTTCGCCAGTACTTCACTGGTTGGGTTTTCCAATCCCTTGATGTCATTAAGGTAGTAGTGGTCAAGGCGGTCATAAATCGGTTTAAACGCCGCTTTGATTTCCGCAAAGTCGACAACCCAACCAGTGTGAGGATCCACCTCACCCTCGACATACAGGCGAACTAAGAAAGAATGACCATGAAGGCGACCACATTTGTGTCCTTCTGGCACATGGGGCAAGTGATGCGCGGCTTCGAACATGAATTCTTTGTATAGTTCAGTTTTCATTTTGACTCTCGGGTTTTTAAAGAGTGGCAATACTAAGGAATTAGTATAGTCGAGACAAGCGCGAAATCCGTTGAATGACCAAGCAAACGCTTTCCCTTCCACACCTCTTATCTGTAGCACGGCGGAAAAACGTCACAGCGTCAAGTTTTTGATTACAACAGTTACACATCACATTTACACACTACTAACATGTGTCGCATCACAGTCTCAAATAAACCTACTTTCTATAGAGGTATCTATCCAAGATCATAGTGATGTCAGTTCCAACTCATACCAAGAAACGATCATGCGTCTAACCATAACAACAAAACTCTTGATTACCCTACTCTCCGTTTTTGGTTTGGTGTTGCTTGCCTCGACAAGCTACCAATACCTTCAGCAACGTGAGCTATTAAATTCGGTACTCAGTGAGCAGCTCCATGATAAAGCCAGCAACTACTTTGATAGCCTCAATATGATGATGTTGACAGGCACGATGGCGCAAAAAGAAACCTTGCGTCAGAAGGCGTTAGCTCAAGATGGCATTGAACAAGTACGTGTGTTGCGCTCGGATCTCGTCAGCAAGCTCTACGGCCCAGGCAACGACAATCAAAGCCCCGTCGATGACATTGACCAACGAGCGCTCAGCGGCGAATTGGTGATTGAGCCCATTCAAGCAGAATGGGGCTCAGGGATTGTGGTCGCCATGCCAATGAAATCGAGTGAGAACTATCGCGGCACGAACTGCGTGGCCTGTCATATGGCGCCAGAAGGGGAAGTGCTCGGTGCTATCCGCCTTGAGTACAATCTGTCACACGTCAATCAAATGGTCAGCCAGCGTACACTGATCGCCTTAGCGATCATGTCCGCCTTTGGGTTCGTCGGTTTTCTCGTCACTATGGGCATCATCCGCAAAACCATTGTTCAGCCCATCCAAAAGACCTCGCGCTTTATGCAAAGCGTCAGTGATTCCAAAAACCTCACTCAGCGAGTCATCTCCAATCAAGGTGATGAAATTGGCCAACTGGCCAAAGCCATCAACTCATTTATGGACACAGTGACCAGCAGCCTAAGTCAAGTTCAAGCGACTTCCCATCAGGTGGCTCACTCAGCCAATCAGTTAACGCACGTGGCGCAAATTACCGACGATGCCGCTGGCAACCAGCAGCAAGAGACCGACGAAGTTCAAGCCAATATTGAGCAGATGCAAGCGCAGCAACTCGATGTCGAACAAGCGACAGTGAACGCCTCTGAACTGATCAAGCACACCACCACGATTGCCGAGCACAGTGCTACAAGGGCGCACAACGCCAGTGACGAAATCAAACATCTTGTGACCGACATTGAGCAAGTCAAAGGTAATTTGGTCGATTTGAATCAGCAAACCGTCGAAGTCTCATCGATTTTAGAAGTTATCAAAGGCATCGCAGAGCAAACCAACTTATTGGCGCTGAATGCGGCCATTGAAGCGGCCCGTGCTGGCGAACAAGGACGTGGCTTTGCGGTGGTTGCGGATGAAGTCAGGCAGCTGGCCAGTCGCACCGCAGAGGCGACCGGTAGTATCGAAAAGATCATTGCGGATTTTCAAAGCGATAGCCAAACGTCGCTCGCGTCCGTCGATACGGTGTGCGACACCGCCCATCAACGATCAAGTGAGGTGGAGCAGCTGTCCGTCGCCATGTCCGAAGTGGTGTCAGAGATGCAGCAAGCCCTCTCCCACGCCACCAGCATTCAAAGTCAGAGCAGCAATACCTCCCACTTGACGCAAGAAGTTCAGCAGAAAGTCGACGTCATCACTCAACACGCCCGGGCAACCTCGGATTCTGCGGCACAAACACGAGACATTAGTATGAATCTTGAACAGTTATCCGAGCAACTAGAGGATCTTCTTAATCAGTTTTCTCTTTCTCAACCGAAATGAGTGGATATGAACGGTTTTTCGCCAACTTATCGACATTAATGGTTGAAGCATATTAATTGAAAGGTAATATGTGCCATTGAATAGTTAGAATTCTACCCAACCCAATGTTTTGCTCACGCATTGTCCAATGACGGTTTTGCAAACATTGGGTTGAATTTTTACTCAATGGAGAATATTGAAAACATGACTTACGCGCCTGTATCAGACGTTTTGAAAGGTCAGCTAGCGGTAGACAGTGAAGTCACTGTACGAGGCTGGATCCGTTCACGTCGTGATTCCAAAGCTGGAATCTCTTTCCTTGCCATTTATGACGGCTCTTGTTTCGACCCGATTCAGGCCGTGGTCCCTAATAATCTTAATAATTACGACGACGAAGTACTTAAGCTCACCACAGGCTGCTCTGTTGAAGTAACGGGTAAGATTGTTGAGTCTCCTGCGAAAGGCCAAGACTTTGAGCTTGCCGCTACAAACGTTAAAGTGGTCGGCTGGGTCGAAGACGCAGAAACCTACCCTATGGCGAAAACTCGCCACTCTATCGAGTACTTACGTGAAGTGGCGCACCTACGTCCGCGCACCAACGTAATCGGTGCGGTAGCACGTGTACGTAACTGTCTATCTCAAGCCATTCACCGTTTCTACCACGAACAAGGCTACTTCTGGGTATCGGCGCCACTGATCACCGCTTCTGATGCAGAGGGTGCTGGTGAGATGTTCCGTGTTTCTACGCTAGACATGGAAAACCTGCCACGCACTGACGAAGGTAAAGTGGACTACAACGAAGACTTCTTTGGTAAAGAGACCTTCCTAACCGTATCTGGCCAGCTTAACGCTGAAGCATACGCCTGTGCACTAAGCAAGGTGTACACCTTTGGTCCGACTTTCCGCGCGGAAAACTCAAACACCAGCCGCCACCTAGCGGAGTTCTGGATGGTTGAGCCTGAAGTGGCGTTTGCCGAACTAGACGATGTCGCTAAACTGGCGGAAGACATGCTGAAGTACGTCTTTAACGCCGTTCTTGCAGAGTGTCGTGACGACCTAGAGTTCTTCGCACAGCGCATCGACAAAGAGGCCATCACTCGTCTAGAGCAGTTTGTCTCTTCTGACTTCGCACAAGTGGACTACACAGACGCGATCCAGATCCTGCTTGATTCTGGTCGTGAGTTCGAGTTCCCAGTTGAATGGGGTATCGACATGTCTTCTGAGCACGAGCGCTTCCTTGCTGAAGAACACTTCAAAGCACCGGTTATCGTGAAGAACTACCCGAAAGACATCAAAGCATTCTATATGCGTGCGAACGATGACGGTAAAACCGTTGCCGCAATGGACGTACTGGCACCAGGCATCGGCGAAATCATCGGTGGTTCTCAGCGTGAAGAGCGTCTAGACATCCTAGATGCACGTATGCGCGAAGTCGGCATCGATCCTGAGCACATGAGCTGGTACCGCGACCTACGTCGTTACGGCACCGTGCCACATGCAGGCTTTGGTCTAGGCTTCGAGCGTCTCGTCTCTTACGTAACAGGTATGGGCAACGTTCGTGACGTAATCCCATTCCCACGTACACCACGCTCGGCGAACTTCTAAACGTTCGGCCTCTCGATTTAGTGCAAAAAACCTCCGTCTCACGCGGAGGTTTTTTTCGCTTTCTCATAAAAATTGCGACCCGCTTTTCCTCTTCAGGGGAGGACTTAACCCAAGAAAAAGGCACGTTGATGTTAAAAATTGACCAAATATAACTTTTCTTCATTTTTCCCTGAATTGTCGGTTGTATGGCTGTTAGGAGAAAGGTATAAATAACCAAGTTTATTAACGCCTCCCTTCGACTAACATGGATGACGATTATGTTTGAAAAAGTTGTAGCTGCTCCGGCAGATCCTATTCTTGGACTCACTGAAGAGTTTAAAAAAGATCCACGCGCTGAAAAAATTAACCTTGGCGTCGGTATCTACAAAAATGAACAAGGCGAAACCCCTGTTCTTGCCACGGTAAAAAAAGCGGAAGCTGCACTGGTCGAAACTGAAAAAACCAAGTCATACCTAACGATTGAAGGCACAGCAGAGTACGGTCTTGCCGTACAAAAGTTGCTGTTTGGCGAGCAGTCAGACATTGTCGTGAACAAACTGGCTAAAACAGCGCAAGCCCCTGGTGGTACAGGCGCGCTACGTGTAGCTGGCGAATTCATTAAGCGTCAATTGGGCGATGTGAAGATCTGGATCAGTAACCCTACTTGGGCAAACCACAACGGCGTATTTACCGCCGCAGGCATCGAAACCGCGCAATACAGCTACTACAACGCCGAAACTAAAGACAAAGATTTCGCAGCAATGCTCGCCGATCTTGACAACGCGTCTGCGGGTGATGTTGTCCTGCTGCACGGCTGCTGCCACAACCCAACCGGCATCGATCCAACATTGGAAGAGTGGGAAACTCTTGCAAAGCTGGTTGCTGAAAAACAACTTCTCCCTCTGTTTGACTTCGCCTACCAAGGTTTTGCTAAAGGCGTGGAAGAAGATGCGGAAGGTCTACGTATTTTCGCTCAATATAACAAAGAAATTTTGGTCGCGAGCTCGTTCTCTAAGAACTTTGGTCTGTACAACGAGCGTGTGGGTGCTTTCACCTTAGTAGCACAAACTGAGCAAATCGCTGAAACTGCGTTTTCTCAAGTCAAAGCCATCATCCGTTCGATCTATTCGAACCCACCTGCACACGGCAGTGCTGTCGTCACGCACATTCTTGGCAACACCGAGCTTCGTGCCGAGTGGGAAGCGGAAGTGAAAGAGATGCGCGACCGTATTCAAGCGATGCGTGAACTGTTTGTTGCGACGTTGAAAGAGCAAGGCGTCGATGCTGACTTCAGCTTCATTGAACGTCAAAACGGCATGTTCTCTTTCTCTGGCCTAAGTAAAGAGCAAGTCGCGCGCCTAAAAGATGAGTTTGCTATCTACATCGTCGGCTCTGGTCGCATCAGCGTTGCAGGCATGACACGTTCAAACATGCTGCCACTTTGTCAGGGAATCGCCGCCGTACTTTAATTCGGTAGTGATAAGTGGATAGACAATAGCCAGCGGATACGCTGGCTATTTTTGTTTGTGGGGTTTATCGGTCCGCTAGTTTGCCAAATACTCTCGTCTCGATAAGCGCTTTATTTTGCGGGACAGTCGCCTAGGCTAGAGCAGAAATCGCAGTGACACGCCCGCTTCGTTGGTTTGCGCGCTACCGGCTTGGCTTGCAGTATCATAATCACTGTCTCGATAAGTGTAAAAGCCGCCCAGAACGAAACGTTGACTGACGCGATAATGCGCACTAATGGAATAGCTCTGCTCATCAACGATGTTGCTGCGCGTCAACTGCGCCTGACCTTCCAATTTCCAATGTGTCGACAGCGCATATTGAGCACCAACACTTGCGCCCCATACGCCTGTATGATCGCTGTAAAATTTATCATCCGTCGCATCATCGGTTTGCGAAGCCCAGAGGTAGCCAAACTGACCCATTGCAAACAGATCAAGTTTGTCACTGGCCGCAATACGATAACCGACGCCTGGCAGAAGGGTATAAAGGTTGGTGGTGATGTCGTCTGGGTGCAAAAAACGCGCGGAGTAATCGAGCTGAGTAAACCAGTGTTCCCCGACAGCCCAGCGGCCAGCGACGGTGAGATCGGTCACTTTGCTATCGGCGTCAGATTGATCCATTGAGCCAGCACTGAGGTAGGCACCCAAGTAATCATAGTGGTTGTGCCAGTTTGAAGAAGGCGCTGACGGTGAAGATTCCGCCCATACACTCATCGGCAAAGCGACAAGGCTAGCGAGAAGAGAAGATGTGAGATGGCGTTTCATTGTTACTACTTACGCTCCATGAAAGTATTCACTCAGTGTTTTCACTATAGCGCAAATTTCATCATGGCTGCGTGCGCCTGATCTACAAAGTAATAATCAGCTCATCTTGTTGATTAGATTCGATTTTAGCATGCGACTGGCGACATACTCGCTCGATCTGAGACGGCTCCAATTCGTAGGGCATCACCAACTTGAGTTCAGATATCCCTTCAAGCTTGGCGAGTTCCAACAGGATAACAATATTGGATTCATCACTGCGATTTGCCGAGAGTGATTTTAGCGCGTTGTCCCACAGCCTATCCTCAACCGATACCGTCTCTTTGATGGTGTCTTTCCATGCAAGGCTAAAGATCGGGGCAAAAGTGCTCATCGCTTCGAGAAATGTCCACTTTTTACTGCATGAGGCACTTAAGAACGACGTGTAGTCAAATTCTACTCTTGCGCTATTTTGATGTTCCATATCATCCCCCGTACACATGGCAACACGTTCCACTCAATATCAATGATTCGGTTGCATATAGCAATAGGATATAGAAGATTGGTCTTTTATAGCTCTATTTCGTTTAAAACAGCTATATAAAAAGCAATACGGTAACAATTGCTGTACAAGAGCGAGACAAGCTGGATATTGGCTAGAAATATTTTCAGCAGCGAAATTTATCCTAGCGAATATCGACGACTCGACTTGCTTTGCGATATTGAACGCGCCACCCTTGCCACTTTGGCAACTCCCAACGTTTTGGGTCGCCTTTCCTCAATCCCGAGTCATAAATCACCTCAACACATTTTCTTGTCGGGTAGTATTCGACACGCAGGTTTAAATCACCGAGGTAACATTCAAACGGATACGCCTGAGCAAACTCTTCATACTCCCAATACGGAATACCTTCGAACGCGAAGTCGTCTTCACTAAATAGGGCGAGCTCTTCGACACTCGACAGTTCAAGTAACGCCAGCTGTTCTCGGAACCAAGAGTCAAATGTCACCGCTGGCGCCACCTCACCCGCCAACTGTTGGTAGAGTACGTAATGCTTGATCGCTTTGGTCATCTTGTGAGCAAATCCTGGCAACACACGCTGCGAATACACCGCGTCCATGAGCGGCGTCATCGCCAGTGCCCCTGTCGCTTCTTCAAGGCGAGTAGCCACGACTCTTCCTGCATACACCAGCTCAAGGGTGACTTGGGTTTGATCACCCTCCACCACTTCACCCTCTCGCCACTCCCCAAGATTTAACGTCGCAAAGGTGTCTAACGGCAACGGCAGAATAAACGTTGCCAGATTCAGCGTTTGTTTGACGCCTCGACCCGGTAAGCTGTGCGTATCTAAGACCAGAGCCCCCTGCGTCTGCGCTTTCAGGCGGTGCTGGCGAGGCAGTTGTACCTCCAGTTCTCCATTAGCGAATGCGTCTGGTCGTTTTAAGCGACGCACAAACGCGAGCTCTGGGTGCAAGCGTGCGATTTCCGCAATCAGCTCGCTGTGTTGATAGCGAGAAGCCACCTCAAGTTGAGGTAATTCAAACAGCTCACGCATTTGCATGGATAACCGCTGAGCTTCATCAAGAGCAGCGGCGTCGACTTCTACTCCGGTATATCGCTTGCCACGCACTAACCCAATGGCCAAGGCGCCATCACAGCCTAGCGGCTCTTGCTGATCCAACTTGCTCAGACGCTCCTCATCCGCAGTCAGTTTGAATAGTGAGGCCGGCGTGGCCAGCACTGCGGTCATATCAATCATCGCCTCTTTGAGTGCTTTTTTCGACATACGTGAGACAAGGTCGGCATAGAGCGCGTCAATGGGTAAAGGATAGAGTCGCTTACCGTACTCCGTCGCCACGCCCTTCTCATCCACCGCTTGCATCGCGCGAAGAAGTGACGCTGCTTGATTCAGGGAGCGCTCTGGTAGTGGCTCTAAAAAATCCAACTGTGACAGAGGCTTGCCGCACACCGCCGCCGCTAACATGGCTTCGGTCAGGGCTTCACGCTGCATTTCTGGTGGTGTGTGCTCAATCAGCGCTGCATGCTCACCATACAAACGCACACAGACGCCCTCCATCACGCGCCCTGCTCGCCCCGCTCTCTGCTTGGCACTCGCTTTTGAGATCGCTTTTTAACTCAAGGTCGTTTTACCATTGCGTTGCTCGGTTCTGCGCTCAAGTCCGCTGTCGATGACGAACCCGATGTTATCAATGGTCAACGACGTTTCCGCCACATTGGTCGCCAGCACGATCTTTTTCTTGGCTTGTACCGTCAAGGCGACATCTCGTTGATGATCAGTAACAGACGCATGCAAGGGCGCAACGATAATCTGCTCTAATTGCGCAAGTCGGCTGGCACATTGTGCGATCTCTTTACGCCCGGGTAGAAACACCAGAATGTCACCATCGAGATCGCGCATCGCAGCTACCTCCTCGAACACTCGCTCGTCTAACCGACGTCCATCTGGCAACTGTTGCGAGTGAGTAGCACGATGACAAAGGGAGACCTCATACACTCGACCCTCTGCCGATAAACGTTCGGCGCTGAGGTAACGCGCAAGCTTTTCACCATCCAGCGTCGCTGAGGTCACCACCAGTTTTTGCGCTCTTGGGCGGCGAAGCAAGGCAACCAGTAAATCGGTATCCCAGCGACGCTCATGGTATTCATCCACCACAATGTAATCGAAATCGGCCAGTTGGTTCTCACTGTACCAACGCAGTGCGACGCCCGGAGTGACAAACACCACTTTTGTCTTGTCGTCGTAGCAGTTGTCTAGCTTAATGGCATAGCCTATCTCTTTACCAAGCTCACTCTCGGTAGTGGTTGAAAGAAACTGCGCTAACGAGGTACAGGCAATGCGCCTTGGCTCGACAACTAGCACTCGACCTAGGTCACTGAGCCACAGAGGCAAACGGGTCGATTTTCCCGATCCAGTTTGCGCTTCCACCACCAAATCCGTGTGCTGGATGCGTTTGAGAAACTCGGTTTTTAAGTGATCAATGGGTAACGATGACATAGTTGATGAGCGCTGATAGTAAAAGGGGTGAGTATAACGAGCATCGAGGTAAAGCCCAACCTCACACCCTCTGTGCGTGCGTTTAATATTCGGTTTACTTTAGGTTTGCGAATCCCTATCATTTTCAGGTTCCTAGTTCCAAAGGTCCATTGGCCAACACCCTACTTATAGGCATGTGATGAATAACGATAAACGCCCACTCTATATCCCTTTCGCAGGGCCAGCACTTCTTAGCACTCCTCTGCTCAACAAAGGCAGTGCGTTCACCGCAGAAGAACGCAGTTCTTTTAACTTAGAAGGTTTACTTCCCGAAACCACGGAAACCATTCAAGAACAGGTTGAACGCGCTTACCAACAGTACAAAAGCTTCGAAAGTGACATGGATAAGCACATTTACTTGCGCAACATTCAAGACACTAATGAAACGCTCTTCTACCGTTTGGTGCAAAATCATGTCTCAGAGATGATGCCGATCATCTACACCCCAACCGTTGGGGCAGCATGTGAGAATTTTTCCAATATTTACCGTCGCGGACGAGGCTTGTTCGTCTCTTACGCTAATCGAGATCGCATTGATGATATCCTCAACAATGCATCGAACCACAATGTCAAAGTGATCGTGGTGACCGATGGCGAACGTATCCTCGGCTTGGGCGACCAAGGCATTGGCGGCATGGGCATTCCAATTGGTAAATTGGCGCTCTACACTGCGTGTGGCGGTATCAGCCCTGCCTACACGCTTCCGATCGTATTGGATGTGGGTACAAACAACCCGCAACGCCTCGCTGACCCTATGTATATGGGCTGGCGTCATCCGCGCATTACTGGTGCTGAGTATGACGCATTTGTTGAAGAATTCATGCAAGCCGTTGCCCGCCGCTGGCCTGACGCGTTGATTCAGTTTGAAGATTTCGCGCAGAAGAACGCAATGCCACTGCTTGAGCGATACAAAAACCGCGTCTGTTGCTTTAACGATGACATTCAAGGCACTGCTGCCGTCACTGTGGGCTCGTTGTTGGCCGCGTGTCAGGCAGCTGGCAGCAAACTCTCTGAGCAACGCGTCACCTTCTTGGGCGCAGGTTCGGCTGGCTGCGGCATTGCTGAAGCGATCATCGCGCAAATGGTCTCTGAAGGGATTTCTGATGAGCAAGCGCGCTCTCAGGTCTACATGGTCGACCGTTGGGGCCTACTTCAAGAAGGCATGCCAAATCTACTCGATTTCCAACAGCGTTTGGTACAAAAACACAGCAACACCAAAGCGTGGCAATCTGAAGGGACTGGCTTCTCGCTGCTTGATGTGATCCGCAACGCCAAACCAACTGTGCTGGTCGGCGTTTCAGGCGCGCCAGGGCTGTTCAGTGAAGAAGTGATCAAAGAGATGCACGCGCACTGCCCTCGCCCGATTGTGTTCCCACTGTCGAACCCAACCAGCCGCGTGGAAGCGACGCCAAACGACATCCTTCGCTGGACAAATGGTGAAGCACTGGTTGCAACAGGTAGCCCGTTTGCGCCGGTGGTGTTGGACGGCAAAACCTACCCGATCGCACAGTGCAACAACAGCTATATCTTCCCAGGCATCGGCTTGGGCGTCCTTGCCGTACAAGCTAAGCGAGTGACAGACGAAATGCTGATGGAATCAAGCCGTGCATTGGCGACTTGCTCTCCACTGGCGATTAATGGTCAAGGTGCGCTGCTGCCACCGCTCGAAGCGATTCATTCTGTATCGAAGAAGATTGCCTTCGCCGTGGGCAAAAAAGCCATTGAACAAGGGGTCGCCCTTGAGATTACTGACGAAGCGCTAGAAGAAGCGATTGATAACAGTTTCTGGCAGCCGGTGTACCGCCGCTACAAGCGCACTGCATTCTAACCCGTCTCAACGCCTCTGCTCAGCAGAGGCGCTTTTATTTATGATGATTGTATTTAACTATCTTGACCCATTGGGTCGCGGGCTTTTGCCCTACCTCAGTGAAATATCCACTGCACTCATCGCCTGTTTGCTCGTCATGGGAGGGGGTGATATTAACGCGCTTTTGAGACGTTGGTTACGCCCTTACCATTTCTTAATCCGCACCGGAGTGTTTATCTTGATTAATGCGTTTGGTTACGGCTTAATCATCGTAAAAGCAACGCCTTACCTCAATATGACACTGAGAAACCTCCAACCTGGGATGATGTTTTCCATCGTGATACTCTGTTTCATCATCATAGGATTATGGGCTCAAAGGAATCGACAAATTTAGTGCGTAAACTGTTTCACCGCCGCTCAACCACCGAACACACACTGGGGATCATCAAATCACTGGTGAAATGGCTGCTATTGGCCACGCTTGCGCTCGCCATCACATTAGTCGCGATTGATCGTTGGGTATCGATGCAAACTCGCGAGCAGTTGTTTACCAGCGCGGAGCAGATTGACCAATTTGATGTGGCCGTGGTCCTCGGGACGAGCAAATACCTCGGTAAAATACTCAACACATACTACATCAACCGTATTGACGCCGCGATCGCTCTTTATGATCAAGGTAAAGTATCGAACTTTTTGCTCAGCGGTGACAATGCCCACCGTTCGTATAACGAGCCCTGGACAATGAAACGCGATCTTTTGCGCGCTAACGTTCCAGAAAACCACATTTTTCTCGATTACGCGGGTTTTCGAACCCTTGACTCTGTGGTGCGTGCCAAGGAGATTTTCGATACCGATAACTTCTTAATCATCACCCAGAAATTTCACTGTGAACGCGCGCTGTTCATTGCCAACTATCACCAAATCAACGCCCGCTGTTATGCCGTCGCAGGCCCATCGGATCAATCGGGATCTAAGGTGCGTTTAAGAGAAGTGTTTGCGCGGGCAAAAGCGGTGTTGGACCTTTACATCACTAACGCCAAGCCTAAATTTCTTGGCCCCAAAGAGCCAATTATGGCCAGCGCCGAGCCCGTCGAACAACAGGTAGAGAGTGACGACTTCGACGAACCGCTGTTCGAGTATCTAGATGCAACGGGCAGCGACGCAGAATCAGCGCAATAACGCCACTACTCGCTCAGTTCAACACGATTCCGCCCACTGCGCTTGGCTTTATAGAGCGCTTCATCCGCACGAATCAACATCTCATTGGTGCGCTCTTCGCCCAGTGTTGCCACACCAATACTGGTGGTGAGCGGGTCACCGTGCACCCAAATGTGCGCCTCAACTTTACGTCGTAGCCGCTCGCCAAGTTCGTAGGTGTCGAGCACATTCATCCCCGGACAGAACACCACAAACTCTTCGCCGCCCCAACGAACCAAACGCTGCTCTGCTTGGAGCGACGTCAGCAGCACCATAGTAAACTCTTTTAAAATGTCATCGCCAATGGCATGGCCATGCTCATCATTGACCTGTTTAAAATGGTCAATATCCAAATAGAGAATCGACAACACTTTGCCGCCTATCGGCAGATCATCATAATGCTTGTTGAGCCAATCTCGGATCGCGTGGCGATTCATCGCGCCGGTAAGGGGATCGCGATGCGCAAGCTCGGCAAACTCGATGTTCTTAGCGCGCAACGATTGGTTCATCGCGTGTAAGTGATGTTGGCGCGCTTTGACTCGTTGAATGGCAAGGCGACTTCGCTTAATTTCGTACATGCTGTAAGACAGCGCTAAGCCCACCCAACAGGCCAACAATAGCGCCATCAAGGTTTCGCCAGAGACATACTCCCCGATGAATTCAATGCGCTCAATCACCAGAGTGTAGTCGCCCTCGTCCATGCCTGACCCGGTGGCAAATTCAATTCGATTCACATTGGTAAACTCAGGCGCGGCATGTTCAATAGGAATATCCAAATCCGCCAGCCACCACGTCATCACTTGTAAATTGGCTTTGGGTAATGTCATCTCTTGCGCAGAAGCAGGTGGCAGAAACTCAAGCCCGTTGTATTTGTGAGTATACTCATCTTCGATGGTTGAATAGGCTGGATTAAAATTGCGCAAATAAAAACGCATCGGCACACTTTCACCCTCTTGATTTGTGAGTGAAACTGCAAGTTTGATGGTGTGGTAATGGGTCAGGTCAAGCCCGACATCAGGCTGGCTATCAATATGAATAGAGACGCCGCAATAGGGCCAGCGGTATTTCTCCGAGGGGCGAATTTTGCATTGGAGTACGCTGAGCTGAGACTCTATCGCCAACGATGCTTGAGAGCGTCCGCCTTGGCCTTGATCACTGGTCGGATAAAACGAATACGCATCGGGCGTCACGGCTAACACTCGCCGGTCACCATATATCCCATACAGCACCACCACCACTAAGGTCAGCACCACAAGGCCAAATACCGTTTTATGGATCGCTTTCAATCTACACCCATAGCTATAACGAAAAGAGTCAATAAAGTATGAGACAGACTCTACCACAATGCGACATTATCCTTCACTCAATGTCACACATTCGCCCGAGAATCTCGGCCAATGTCGCGAAAAATGGTGGCAAGAATCCCATCCTGTTTTCTGTTACACTCAGGCCGAACACGTATTTGGCGTAAGCCATGCGGATAAAAAATAAAACAGAGTAATGTCATGTCACTAATCGTAAAAGGCACCCTCAGCAAAATGACGGCATCGCTGGGAGATCAAGTCCAATACTCACTGCCTGTCGGTGAGTCATCTGTCGCACTCAACCCACTCATCGGTCAAACGCTGACCCTAACGCACACTGGAAACATCTTTTGCTGTTCGTGTGGCAAGAAAACCAAAAAAAGTTACTCACAAGGTCACTGCTTTGTCTGTATGAAAAAACTGGCCAGTTGTGATATGTGCATCATGAAGCCAGAAACCTGCCATTATGATCAAGGCACCTGCCGTGAGCCGCAGTGGGGCGAAGAGAACTGCATGGTCGATCACTATGTGTATCTGTCCAATACCTCTAGTCTCAAGGTGGGTATTACCAGACACACCCAGATCCCAACCCGCTGGATTGACCAAGGGGCCACGCAAGGTCTTCCCATATTTAAAGTGAAAACGCGCCATATTTCTGGTCTGATTGAAGTGGAATTGGCCAAACACATTGCTGATAAAACCAACTGGCGAACCCTGCTTAAAGAAGACGGTGCCCCAATAGCGCTGGAAGAGAAGTTTGACGAGCTACTGCCGCTGGTTGAAGAGAAGATCGCCGAGATCAAACAACAATTTGGTGACGACGCGATTGAGGTGCTACCGAGCCAGATAACTCCGATTCACTACCCCGTGACAGAGCACCCGACTAAGATCACCTCGCACAACTTTGACAAAGAGCCGGTCGTGAGTGGCGTTCTACAAGGCATCAAAGGTCAATACATGATTTTTGACACAGGTGTGATCAATATTCGTAAATTCACCTCATACGAAGTGGAAGTGAGTGCATAATCACTGCCCCCAACCGCATCAGCAGACTTAATGATGAGTGGATCGCATAGTCATTGTTCCCAACGTAAGAATCGTGCCCAACGTACAAAAAGCGCCCTTTGGCGCTTTTTTCGTAAGGATGGTGTGACGATGTGCTATGGATTGATAATGCGTTTTAGCTCGTCAAAAAACAGATCCACTTCTTGTAGCGTGTTGTAGTGCATAAAACCGACACGCAATACACCACCACTGGCTTCAAGCCCTAATTGCCTCACCAAACCTAGCGCATAAAAATGGCCGCTCCAGACACAGATGTTGCGCTCACCTAAACGTTTCGCGACCTCTTCTGGCGTAAACTCATCAAAGGTTAAGGCAAAGGTCGGCGTGCGCAGCTCACTGCTCGCATGAGTCCGCCCCCACAAGGTGACACCTTGTAGCTCATCTAAACGAGAGAGAAAACGCTCGTTGAGTGCCGTTTCATGCTGATTGTATTGACGAAATGAAACCACCAATTTGTCACGTAACGAATCGCCTTGTTCGCCCCACTGAGCAAGATAGTGTACCGCGGCAGTCAGCCCAGCCAAGCCTTCAAAGTTTTGCGTACCCGTCTCAAAGCGACCGGGGCCGAAGTCTGTTGCGGGCTCCACCTTGTAAGGCGTGAGTACCTGCAACCATTTTGGCGCCACATACGCTATGCCGACATGAGGACCAAAAAACTTATAGGCGGAACAGGCAAGAAAGTCACAACCGAGTGCCATCACATCCACCAAGTGATGCGGCGTGTAATGCACTGCGTCAACGTACACCATTGCGCCTACTTGTTGCGCTGCCTCAACGACACGTTTGACATCCACAATAGAACCGGTGGTGTTCGACGCCAAAGTCAGCGCCACCAGTTTAGTTTGCGGTGAAAGTAACGTGAGCAGGTGGTCAATATCTAAGCTGCAATCGTCTTGATTGACGCGTGCTTGATGAACCACCGCGCCTTTATCTTGCGCCGCTTGCTGCCAACTAGAGACGTTCGAATAGTGATCCAGCGCTGACACAATCACTTCATCACCGATTTGCCAGTCACGGCTGATGGCCCGGCTAAGCTGAAAAGTGAGCGAGGTCATGTTAGACCCAAAGACAATATTGTCAGCCGAAGGCGCGTTGAGTAGCGCAGCGGCGGCCTCCCTCGCTTTGGCCATCAACGAGGTCGTGTGCTGACTGGAGAAATAGTGTCCACCCAAATTGGCGTTGTATTGACCAAGGTAACCCTGCATCGCTTCCAGCACCGAAAATGGCACTTGTGAGCCGCCCGGACCATCGAGAAAGATGACTGGCAATTGGTTGTGGATCTGATTTAAGGCACCAAATTGTGAGCGGACTAAATTAGGAGTGAAGTTCATTTACCGCATCCTTTGCCGTTAGCACAAACACATCCATATGCCCTTCTTCTCCTTCTATCACGGTGCGAATCGGCGTCGCATTGTGCCAAAGTTTGTTGTCAGCCAGCATCGCCACTTCACCGCTTTGTAAGGTTTTTCTAAAAAACGGCGCTTCATTGAAGCTGTTGTAGAGCATGATGTCACCCCCTTCGATATTGTGGCGGCCCATCCCGACCATCGCAATATGGTCAAAGCCATCTTGGTGGACGCCCTCTGGCGCCACTTGGGTTTCGTCGTAAACCGCAGAAATACGGATTTGATGAATTTCGATCTCCTGACCATTGGCCAAACCGTTCGATTCGACAAACACCTCACAGATCTCTCTCATGCCATCACTTTGCAAGGTCGAGGCTTCAATGGGTTCAAACTGACGCACCACATCCCCTTGAAAACGGTTGATATCGTTGGTTTGCATAAACTCATGCTTATCCAGATCAACCACTTGTCCATCACGAAAAGCTACCACGGAGTAGCGACGCAGACGATACTGACCATCGGCGTGCTCAGTGTGCGGAAGATGGGAAAAGGAAGGCGCAAGTTGTTGAATCGCCTCCTCACTAAGCTGAGTTAATTGTAGAGTTGTTTCATGGTTATGTAGCATCATCGACTCCTTAATGAAGATACACTGCAATTTTTATAACATATATTTTACATTTATTATTTGCGCACATATCCCGTTAAATCAACTTCATTTGGCATTTACATCCAACAATATTAACAATACAAAATATTTATCCAATTAGTGATTAATAGTTAGTGAAGTAAACCACTTGACAACAAAGGAAGATGAGAAAACCAGCACGGTTCACTAGTCAAATTGAAGAGGATGCTTGTAATCAAAGAGTTAGTGGCTGTTTTTGCGCCCACACTCCACCCTTGTTGATCTAATCTATAACCATTTATTCCAGTGACAGACCTTGTTAACGCCGTGCTTAGACCCATATAATCGAGAAGTTAAAAATCAATAAGCGTCACCGCGATGGAGCACAAATGAGCGACGTAAAACACTGTAAATTACTCATTCTCGGTTCTGGCCCTGCTGGCTACACGGCAGCGGTTTACGCCGCACGAGCCAACCTTAACCCAGTACTGGTTACCGGCATGCAGCAAGGCGGTCAGTTGACCACCACAACGGAAGTGGAAAACTGGCCTGGCGACCCTGAAGGTCTCACCGGACCCGGTTTAATGGAGCGAATGAAAGAGCACGCAGAACGCTTTGAAACCGAGATTGTGTTTGACCACATCAATGAAGTGGATTTCAGTCAGCGTCCATTTACGCTCAAAGGCGACAGCCGTTCCTACACCTGTGATGCTCTTATTATCTCTACTGGCGCTTCGGCAAAATACCTTGGTCTGGAGTCAGAAGAAGCGTTTAAAGGGCGCGGTGTTTCCGCCTGTGCGACCTGTGACGGTTTCTTCTATCGTAACCAGAAAGTCGCGGTCGTGGGCGGTGGTAACACCGCGGTTGAAGAAGCGCTGTACCTATCCAACATCGCCTCTGAAGTGCATTTGATTCACCGCCGCGATACGTTCCGAGCGGAAAAGATCCTCATCAAACGCTTGATGGATAAAGTGGCAAGCGGCCATATTGTGCTGCACACCGACCGTACTCTTGAAGAAGTCGTTGGCGATGACATGGGCGTAACAGGCGTACGCATCAAGGACACCCAATCCGATGCGGTTGAGCAAATCGACGTAATGGGGGCATTTATCGCCATCGGTCACCAACCCAATACCGCCATTTTCGCTGATCAGCTTGAAATGAAAGATGGCTACATCGTGGTGAAATCGGGTCTAGAGGGGAACGCGACCCAAACCAGCATCCCTGGCATTTTTGCAGCAGGTGATGTGATGGATCACAATTACCGTCAAGCGATCACCTCTGCGGGAACGGGCTGTATGGCAGCGTTAGATGCAGAGCGCTACCTGGATGGACTCGCAGATACGCAATCAGCCTAACGGCCAATCGCTTGTGGCGCTTTTTGGCGCTTATCTCAAATCCCTAAAACCTCGCGGTATTCCCGCGAGGTTTTCTTTTGTATAATGCGCGGCTTAAATCAAAATAATAATTCTCATTAAGCCTTTACCATGGATAAAAAGAAACAGCGTAGCTTGAATCAATGGCTAAAGCAGCAAAGTCGCCAAGCCAAGCGCTGGTTGATGATTGCCGTTGGCCTTGGTGTGCTCTCAAGCGTATTTTTGCTGATTGGTGCATCACTCCTCGCTCACATATTGCATGCTCTTATTATCGAACACGTCGATAAAACCGAACTTATGCCCCATTTCGTAGGGCTCGCCGCCACTGTCGTTGTGCGTGCGCTGTGCGCTTGGGGACGAGAGATCGCCGGCTTTCGCTGCGGCGAACAGATTCGCGTTTATATTCGTCAATTGATTCTCGACAAGCTCGACGAACTCGGCCCTGCGTATATCAAAGGGAAGCCTGCTGGGGCGTGGGCAACGCTGTTACTGGAACAAGTCGAAGATATGCACGACTTTTTCGCCCGCTACTTACCGCAAATGGCCCTTTCCGTGTTGATACCGCTTGTTATCTTAGTAGTGGTCTTCCCTGTCAACTGGGCAGCCGGGCTGATATTTCTGATCACCGCCCCCCTTGTGCCTCTGTTTATGGCCTTAGTGGGCATCAAAGCGGCGGATGCCAGCCGCAAAAACTTCAAGGCGCTGCAACGTCTGTCTGGCCACTTTTATGACCGCTTACAATCGATGACCACCATTCGACTGTTTGATCGCACGCGCGCAGAAACCGACACGCTGCGCGGCGCATCTGAAGTGTTTCGTACCCGCACGATGGACGTGTTGAAAATTGCGTTTCTATCATCGGCTGTATTGGAGTTTTTCACCTCTATCTCTATCGCCCTCACTGCGGTGTATTTCGGCTTCGCGTTTATTGGTGAGCTCAATTTCGGTGACTACGGCGCGGGCGTCACCCTATTTTCTGGCCTATTTGTGTTAATTCTCGCTCCGGAGTTTTACCAACCGCTGCGTGACCTAGGGACCTTTTATCATGGCAAACAGCAAGCCGTTGGCGCTGCAGAAAGCATCGTGGCATTTCTTAATACCGATGTCACTTCGGTAAAATCAGGCGATCGCAAGTTGACTGAACCGGCCATGATAACCATTAAGGCCACTGAGTTAAGCGTCTATTCTCCGCAAGGTACGGCGCTACTCGGCCCTGTCAGTTTCGAACTAAAAGCAGGGGAAACCTGCGCACTCGTCGGCCCGAGCGGTGCGGGGAAAACGAGCCTGATTAACGCCCTACTCGGCTTCCTTCCTTACCAAGGCAGTTTAACCATTAATGGCGTTGAGCGCAGTGAGTTGGATTTGGCGCACTGGCGCGAGCAGATCAGTTGGGTAGGACAAAACCCACTGCTGCTGCACGGCAGCATTTATGACAATCTCACGCTTGGGGTCAACAAGCCGAGCCAACAAGCACTGGATAGCGCGCTTGATGAATCTTTCAGCCGCGAATTTGTCGAGCATCACGGGTTAGAGTATGTCGTGACAGACCGAAGCGGTGGCTTGTCCGTCGGTCAAGCGCAGCGCTTAGCCCTCGCGCGAGCCATGATTCAAGACGGTGCATTTTGGCTCCTCGATGAGCCAACCGCCAGCTTAGATGCACGAAGCGAGCGTCTTGTTATGCAAGGTCTGGATGCGAAAATCAAAGACAAAACCTGTTTGATGGTCACTCACCAACTCACGCCCTTAAAGAATGTGGATCAGATTTTAGTGATGGACAAAGGTCAGTTGATTCAATGTGGGGACTTCGCCAGCTTAGCCCATCAACCAGGACGCTTTGCGCAGATGTTGGACGCCAGTATGTCTATGACAAACACCGATAAGGGGAACCTGGATGCGTGAATTAGCCCCCTACCTCAAATTGTATAAAAAGCATTGGTTTGGCTTGTCGCTCGGTATGCTACTGGCGCTGCTTACTCTGTTTGCCTCCATCGGCCTATTAACACTTTCCGGTTGGTTTTTGTCTGCCGCCGCCGTGGCCGGATTGACTATTGCACGGGAAACCTTCAACTACATGTTACCCGGGGCGTTTGTGCGTGGATTTGCCATGGGACGCACCGCAGGACGCTGGGGTGAGCGAGTGGTCAGCCACAACGCCACATTTAAACTGCTCACCGATCTACGTATTTTCTTCTTCAGCAAACTCGCACCGCTCATTCCGGGCCGAGTGTCAAACTTGCGCGATGCCGATCTGCTCAACCGCCTAGTGTCTGATATTGATGCGATGGATCACGTTTACCTACGTTTAGTCAGCCCAATGATCGTTGGTACCCTCGGTATCTTTGGTCTCACTGCGCTGGTCGCTTGGTTTGATCAGCAGTTAGGCTTAACGCTGGGCGCCATTCTATTGGTGGTCTTGTTCACCTGGCCGGTGTTGTTCTATAAGTTAGGCAAACGCAATGGCCGCGAGCTGACACAACATAAAGCCGATCTGCGCATTACTACGCTCGACTGGCTACAGGGCTACAGCGAGCTGACGTTATTTGGCGCCAATCGACGCTACCGAGACGCGATCCTCAACGCCCAATACAAACTGCTCGCCAATCAGCGCCTCAACGCTCATGTTTCTGGGTTAGCGCAAGCGCTGTTACTGCTGATCAATGGCTGGACGTTAGTCTTAATGCTGTGGTTGGCGGCCGATGGCGTGGGCGGCTTGTCACCGGATCCTAAAATTGCGTTGGTGGTCTTTGCCACCATGGCCAGTGTTGAGCTTCTAATGCCAATTGCCGCGGCTTTCCAGCATTTAGGCCAAACGCTCACTTCAGCAAGACGTCTCAATGACATTATTTTGTCTAAGCCGGATGTGGTCTTTCCTGACCAAGAGGTGGCTCATGACGGCGAGTTTTCCATCGAGTATGAGCAGGTCTGCTTCTCTTATCCTGATAGCCATCAGAGGGTGCTTAAAGACGTTACCCTTGCCATACCCTCTCAACATCGTGTCGCCATTGTCGGCCAAACCGGCAGTGGTAAATCGACCTTGATTCAGTTACTCAACCGCTACTGGGATGTCAATCAAGGTGAGATACGCCTCGCTGGGCGCCCAATAGCGGCGTGGAGTGAATCACAGCTGCGAGCTGCTATTAGTGTGGTCAGCCAACGGGTCGACATACTGAACGGCTCTCTGCGTGATAACTTATTGATGGCTAAGCCAGAGGCCGATGATGCCGAGCTCAGCGCGACACTGGATAAAGTTGGCCTTGCTGCACTGCTCGACATTCAAGGATTAGATATTTGGCTTGGGGACGGGGGCAGACAACTCTCCGGCGGCGAAAAGCGTCGCATCGGGATTGCCCGCGCGCTACTGCATGATGCGCCGATTCTACTGCTTGATGAACCAACGGAAGGGCTAGACAAACAAACTGAACAACAGATCATGACGTTGTTTGAGCAGCACTTTGTCGGCAAAACCGTCCTGTTTATCACCCACAGACTGGTTCATTTGGATAAGATGGACGCCATTTGTCTGGTCGAGCAAGGTCAAGTGGTCGAATATGGCAGCCACGCCTCATTGCTCGAACAACAAGGTCGTTATTATCAGTTGACTCAAACGCTCTAAACCATCAGTCACAACGGCAGCACAAGCTGCCGTTGTGTTTTAGATGTGCTGCGAAGTAGCTTATCGGTTGTCGAGGATAAAGCGGCGAAGGGCCTCTAATTTCATCGGGCGGGCAAAGTGATAACCTTGGAAGACATCACAACCGAGACGCCTCAACACCCCCGCTTCCTCTTCTGATTCAATCCCCTCGGCGACCGTTTCCATCCCCAATTTTTGCACCATGCCTAACACGCCAGCCAGCATAGAATAAGAGGACTCACTTACCAACATATCTGAGACAAAACTCTTATCGATTTTGACTTCGTCAATGGGGAAATGTTTAAGTACACTCAGTGAAGAGTAACCGGTACCAAAATCATCCAATGAGACACGTATCTGCTCGGCTTTTAGGGCATTGAGCAAGGCACAAATGCGCTCAAAATCGTCGGCTAAGACGCTCTCCGTGATCTCAACAATCAACCGCTGTTTGTTAAAGCGTCGCTCCTCAATCGCCTGTTCCAACATTGGAATAAATTGCATACTTTGAAACTGCTTAACGGAAACATTGATCGCGACATCCAGCTCCACCTGCAAAGCCTCAAACAGCTCAGAGAGCTCGGCTAACGTGCGGCGAACGATAAACTCACCGAGCTCGTTCATATAGCCACAGTTTTCAGCCACAGGAATGAATTTATCCGGTGGTACAAAACCCAGTTCAGGGTGCTCCCAACGTACTAACGCCTCTACCCCTTTAAGCGTTTTACTTGAGGTAAATTGCGGCTGATACATCATATAAATCTCATCGCGCTCAATCGCTCGTTTGAGTTCGAGTTCGATTTTACTCTTATCCAGGTGCTCAGTGAGAAAGCGCGGCTGGTAAAACACAATCCCGTTGCGTGTCTGTTTAGCGTGTGACATCGCCAGTTCAGCGTTGCGCTTGACCGCTTCTGCATCGACATCGTCTTGACCGGATGAGGCGACGCTGATGCTGCAACTTAACACAATCTCGTAGTCACGATAGAGGAACGCTTGGGTAAAACAGCTTCGGCAAAGATCAATGGTGGCATCGAGCGCTTCTCTGTCTAGCGTATGTGCCACTACAACAAATTCGTCACTGCCAGAGCGAAACACCGCGTGCTTTTCACCGACACTGGCCACTAAACGATTGGCGATGTTTTTCAGCACCGCATCCCCTGCCGGGTTACCAAAGTTGTCATTGACCAATTTAAAACTGTCGACATTGATACACAGCAGGCTGTAGCGAGCGTGCTTATCCAACCCCGATAAATAACGCTCGAGACTATAGCGATTGGCAATACCGGTTAAATAGTCATGGTTCGCTTGGTGAGCAAGTTCTTGTTGCTTGCTCTGTTCACTGAGCGCAATATTACGAAATAGGAAAAACATCACACTCACTGCCACCACATAGAGAGCGATAAGATTAGGCAATTTCTCAACAAATCGCGCCATTATGACGCTCTTTTTCACTTCAGTAGTTATCCAAAGATCGTATTTGTTGATGTAAGTGCTGGCAGCGTATGATTGCCTTGATGGAGAGGCCAATTCGTTAATATAAACGTCGTTGCTTTGTTTTATCTCTTCAAACGTCATCCCCGTCATAACTTCTAAACGTTTTATACTGCGATCGATCTCCTCTTGTGGTAGTTGATATAGATACACTTGCGGATCGTAAATGCGCTCCATTGGCGCAATCTGGAAGTAACGATCATTTTCACGAAATAAGAAGGTATCAAAGCTGTGAATTTCCATTTTTGTTTTATTAGTCAAGAAGTACTCAAAGCCACCTTTGAGTGAGATGGAAATCGACAAGACAAACTTAGGCACACCTTTTTCGTCACGAATGGCTTTGCGAAAAGGGATAATAAGCTCGCCAATGTCTTTGTGAAAATAGGTGCGCCCGATCACCGCTTCGTCACTTGCGAGGGTTTTCTCGAAGGTCAATTTGGTTTCAGGATTATCGCGCAGATAGTTGGTGTGCCCATCCACCATTCGCGGCGAACTCGTGAGCGGATAGCCCTCTACATCAAACAGCGCCAGCGCTAAAATGGTTTTTTCAATCCCGGTGGTATCGTCGAGCACGGCATTGATATGGTCGAGATCGTGCTCAAAATCCAATCGTGATAATTCACTGCCGACAATATCTATGATGGTTTGGTACTGGGTCAGAGATGACTTGAATGCGTGCGCGGTCAAACGAGTGAGGTTAACTTGCGATTGAGTAATATCTTCATAGGAGTCTTGGTACGACATATAGGCAGCGATCGCGCTTATCACTGACCATAGAGCCAGAATAAAATAAAACGCTAACCAAATATTTTTTTTAATCAATGCCATACGTCTAAGATCCCTGACAAGCCGCGGCTCTATTTCCGTTCTGTTTAAGGATAGTGTAAAGCGTCATAGCTCACCGACCTAAAATAGATCGAACACACTATACGATTCTTTGTCTCTCTTCACCCATCACAATTGAGATAAGTATCAGTTTTCACTCTAAAGTTAAGGTTAGTCATAAATTGATGAAAAAAAAGCAGCCTAACTCGGCTGCTTTCACAAATTGAACAATGGCATCAATCAATAGATGTATCAGTGATACCTACACATTAACACCTGTGGTATCAACGCTGACGGGTATTTTTACGAGGTGACTGCTCGGTTGCGCCTTTGCGTGGCTTACGGCGTGCAGGGTTGTTGCTACGACCACCGCCACTGTTGACGCGCTCTTCATGACGTTTCACGGCACGACGAATCTTCTGGCTGCGTGAGCGCTCACGTTTGCGTGAGGTGTTGGCTTTGTTCTCATCCAACATGGTTTCTTTTTCAGGACGAAGCTCCACCAATTCACGCAGGTAGTTCACTTCTTTGAGATCCAGTTCCATCCAACCGCCACGAGGCAGTTTTTTGTCGAGGAATATATCACCATAGCGCACACGTTTCAGGCGGCTAACGGTACAGTCCTGAGACTCCCACAAACGACGAACTTCGCGGTTTCGACCTTCGTTGATCACCACATAGAAGGTGTGGTTCATACCTTCACCACCCGCGTAAACCACATCCTCAAAACGGGCTAAACCGTCTTCGAGTTGAACACCACGAACCAAGTTTTTCACTTTGTCTTCGTTCACTTCACCGAAGACTCGTACAAGGTACTCACGTTCTACTTGACGGCTTGGGTGCATCAGACGGTTGGCAAGCTCTCCATCGGTGGTAAACAACAGCAGACCCGAGGTGTTGGCATCCAGACGCCCTACTGAGATCCAACGTGAACCACGGATCTTAGGCAAACGGTCAAATACAGTGCGACGACCTTCAGGGTCATGACGAGTACACAATTCGCCTTCCGGCTTGTAGTACGCTAGTACGCGACAAATCACTTCTTCTTGCGCTTTAGCGTTGACAGTGTGGCCGTCGATACGAACGATGGCGTTCTCATCTTCTAGTCGCTCACCAAGTTTAGCGACAACGCCATTGACGCTCACGCGGCCAGCTTTGATTAAAGCTTCTAACTCGCGTCGCGATCCGTGACCAGCTCGTGCTAAAACTTTCTGTAATTTTTCGTTCATTGATTTACCTATGTGTCGTCTTCACAGACGTCGAAATAAAAAAGTGCGACCCAAAAATCGCGGCCGCATATTATCTCAAAATCCTTGCCAAAGATCACGTTTTTTTGATCACTCAAACGGCTGCGGATCTCCTGCGCCAATGCGCGCGATGACTGGGTCACCATCACTAAAATCGACCACTGTGGTGGGCTGTTCGCCTAGGTATCCACCGTTGAGGATCACATCCACTGCATGCTCTAACTTATCACGAATGTCTTCCGGGTCTGACTCAGTGTGCTGGTTGCCCGGCAAGATAAGCGAGGTCGACATCAAAGGCTCGCCTAACGCTTCGAGTAAATCCAGAGCAATGCGATTATCAGGGACACGGATACCGATGGTTTTTCGCTTTGCGTTCATCAAACGGCGTGGGACTTCTTTCGTGCCTTTGAAGATAAAGGTGTACGGACCTGGCGTATTGTTTTTCAACAAGCGGAAGGCGGTGTTATCCACTCGAGCATAGAGTGACAACTCAGAGAGATCTCGACACAGTAGTGTAAAGTTGTGCTTCTCGTCCAAACGGCGAATTTGACAAATACGTTCAAGTGCCTGTTTGTTTTCAAGTTGGCAGCCAAGCGCATAACCAGAATCGGTAGGGTAAACCACAACCCCGCCGTTACGAATGATGGCGACCGCTTGGGTAATCAAGCGCGCTTGCGGGTTTTCTGGGTGAACATAAAAAAACTGGCTCATAATAATCCTCAATATCGAGTCTCACGACTCTATAACACATCATGTTTAGTCTTGGCCAGTAAGGTCATCAGTGAGCGATAAGCCCCACTCTTTCCATACTGGTTCGACGCCAGAAGGCAGCCATAGATTGCGCCCCAGTTCCATCCAAGGAGAAGGATAATGGAAGTCGCTGCCTTGGGAAGCTAATAGTTTGTATTGTATAGCATAATCGGCCAAATTGCGTCTTTCTTGTTGGCTTTGTTGTGGCTGAGCCACTTCCATCGCATCGCCGTTGGCTTCCACAAACGCCGACAACAACCGTTTTAGCCATTTGGCCGTTAAGTCATAGCGACCGGGGTGAGCGAGCACCGCTTGACCACCCGCAGCGTGAATGGCCTCTACCGCCTCAGACATTGAGCACCAACTGGGCGGCACGTAGCCGGGATTACCGCGTGTTAGATATTTTTTAAACACCTGTTGCATCGTCTTCGCAAAACCATTATCCACTAACCACTTGGCAAAATGCGCGCGAGTGATGGGCGCGTCGCCCGCGATGGCACTCACGTCTTCAAATATGCCTTCGCGGGTCGCTTTTTCTAAACGCTGCGCAATGAGCTGCGCTCGACCGACACGGTGCTGCTGCTGTTGCTCAATCAACTGGGTTAGTGACGAGGCATAAGGATCAATATTCAACCCGACAATATGAATGTCTTTGTTCTGCCATACGGTCGAGATCTCGATTCCATTGATTAAGGCAATGGGCAGCGCTTGCTCTTTGATGTAGGCGCGGGCAGGTGCGAGCGCCTCAACCGTATCGTGGTCAGTGATCGCCAATACGTCAATGTTAAAGCCTAGCGCTCTGTCGATCAGTTCAGTGACGCTGAGTCGACCGTCTGAGGCAGTGGTATGGCTGTGTAAATCAATTCTCATATTTTCATTTTTTTGGTTGACTTTTTATCTTTGCACTAGTTAACTAGTACACAAATTCAGAGTCGTTGAGTTAGCTCGCTAACCGGCAAAACGTTAAGGCGCACTATTTTTTAGTCAAGGCACACTATGTTACAAGAAATTAACCTAAATCAGAATGTGAAAGTGATCGCTACCGATGCGATTGGCGTTCTGGTGGATACGATTTTTTGTTTGCCAACCACGTTTGCAACGCACCTTGTGGTGTGGTGGCGCACTTGGCTACAGGCTAAGTGGGCAGTTGCACGTAAGTAATCGATTCTTCATCGTGTCATAGCCCGCTCCAATGCGGGCTTTTTGTTGTTTACAATTCTGGTTTAAGTGTTTAAAGAGTAGGCATTTTTCGCCAAATCTCGATTGGGTAAACCGATGCTTTATGCCACTATGGCACCAGGATATAAGAATGAATAAGGAGGTCTTGTGAACAAGGCCATTGAAATTAAAAAGCTAGGTCAACTTGATATCATTCAAGCCAGTGCGCCGTATGCCAAAGACCCGACGCAGCTTTTCCACACCTTGTGTGAGTACAAAACAGATAGCCTGCTGCTTGAATCGGCAGAAATCGACTCGAAGCAAAACCTGAAAAGCTTGCTGATTGTTGACTCGGCAGTGCGCATCGTCTGTATGGGCCACAGTGTTACCTTCACTGCTCTCACAGCCAACGGCGAGCACCTACTTAACCATCTTCGCCACAATATTCGTGACACGATTCGACACCAAGCGACCCCAACCACGCTGACGCTGCATTTTGAGGCACCGTGCGACACACTCGATGAGGACTCTCGTCTGTGCGAAGCATCGTCGTTTGATGCGTTACGTTTGATTCAACATAGCTTCGATCTCAAAGCGCACGATCAGCACGCGCTGTTTCTTGGCGGTTTATTTGCCTATGACTTGGTCGCCAATTTTGAGCCACTCGGTGATGCAACCCAAGCCAACCAATGTCCTGACTACGTCTTCTATGTGGCTGAAACTCTGTTGGTTGTCGACCACCAACGCGAAAGCTGCGAACTTCAAGCGACCCTATTTGCCAACGAGAGTGAAGCGCCGACGCTGCGCGCTCGTCTTGAGGCAATCAAAACTCAGTGCCAAGCACTAAAACCTTTGCCTGAGGCAAAAAAATTGGCTCAAGTCGATGCCGTACCAAGCGTCAGCGATGATGATTTCTGTCAGACCGTTCGAGATCTCAAAGAGTACGTCGTTAAAGGTGATGTGTTTCAAGTGGTGCCGTCACGCCGATTTACCTTGCCCTGCCCTTCACCACTGGCGGCGTACAAAGCACTTAAAGAGAGCAACCCAAGCCCTTACATGTTCTACATGCAAGATGAACTCTTCACTTTGTTTGGCGCCTCACCTGAAAGTGCATTGAAATACGAAACCCACACCAACCAGGTCGAGATTTACCCTATTGCCGGCACCCGCCGTCGCGGTAAACGTGTAAACGGCGAGATTGATTTTGACCTCGATAGCCGAATTGAACTGGAGCTGCGCACAGACAAAAAAGAGAACGCCGAGCACATGATGTTGGTGGATCTGGCGCGCAACGATGTCGCTCGCATCAGTGCAGCGGGGACACGCCACGTCGCCGATCTCCTCAAAGTGGACCGTTACAGCCACGTGATGCACCTCGTCTCACGCGTGGTGGGCCAACTGCGCAGCGACCTTGATGCGCTGCACGCCTACCAAGCGTGCATGAACATGGGCACCCTCACTGGCGCGCCTAAAATTCGCGCTATGCAATTGATTCGCGATGTCGAAGGCGCCAGGCGCGGCAGCTATGGCGGTGCCGTCGGCTACCTAACTGGCGAAGGGACGCTCGATACCTGTATCGTTATTCGCTCGGCCTACGTTGAGAATGGTATTGCACAAGTCCAAGCGGGGGCTGGTGTGGTGTTTGATTCCGACCCACAAGCTGAAGCTGACGAAACCCGTGGCAAAGCACAGGCGGTGATTGCCGCTATTCAAGCGGCTCATAAGGAGTAATCTCATGGCGAACATCGTATTTATTGATAACTTCGACTCCTTTACCTACAACTTGGTCGACCAATTTCGCTCACTAGGTCACTCCGTCAAAATTTATCGCAACCACATTGCGGCCGAGGTAATTGAGCAAGCCGTTCATCAACTCGACAACCCTGTGGTGTTGCTGTCACCTGGTCCGGGGGCGCCGTCCGAAGCAGGCTCAATGCCAGAACTGATTACACGCCTAAAAGGCCAAGTACCGATGATCGGCATTTGCCTTGGCCACCAAGCGATTGTTGAAGCCTATGGTGGCGTGGTGGAAGGTGCGGGAGACATCGTTCATGGCAAGGTCTCCATGATGTCACATCAAAAGCACGCGACCTACGCAAACTTACCGTCACCGCTCGCCATCGCTCGTTACCACTCTTTAGTGGCCACCAAGGTGCCTGAGACGTTAACGGTCACGGCAGAAGTGGATGGCTTAGTGATGTCAGTGGTTCAAGAAGAGGATAAAGTGTGTGGATTCCAGTTCCATCCAGAGTCGATTATGACGACTTATGGCGCCACACTGCTCGCCAACGCGATTGACTGGGCACTTGAGAAACAACACGGATAAGAATTGGAGAAGCACAATGGAAGCCATCATCAACAAACTGTATGACCAAATCTCACTGACACAAGCTGAAAGCCAACAGCTGTTCGATGTCATTATCCGTGGCGAACTGGATCCGATCTTAATGGCCGCAGCGCTAACGGCACTGAAAATCAAAGGGGAAACACCCGATGAGATTGCTGGTGCGGCCAAAGCTCTGTTGGCGAACGCCAATCCGTTCCCACGTCCAGATTACGATTTTGCCGACATTGTCGGCACCGGTGGCGACGGTCACGACACCATCAATATTTCGACCACCGCAGCATTCGTCGCCGCCGCGTGTGGGCTAAAAGTGGCCAAACACGGCAACCGCAGCGTTTCGAGCAAATCTGGCTCATCAGATTTACTCGACTCGTTTGGTATCAATCTCGCGATGAGCTCAGAAGAGACTCGTAAAGCGGTAGATGAACTCGGCGTCGCCTTCCTGTTCGCGCCGCAATATCACGGCGGCGTGCGTCATGCGATGCCGGTACGCCAAACGATGAAAACTCGCACCATCTTTAATATTTTAGGCCCACTGATTAACCCAGCCCGCCCCAACATCGAGTTGATGGGCGTGTACAGTGAAGAACTGGTTCGTCCTATTGCGGAAACCATGTTACAAATGGGAATGAAGCGCGCGGCCGTGGTGCACGGCAGTGGCTTGGATGAAGTGGCCATTCATGGCCCGACAACGGTGGCTGAGATCAAAGAGGGGCAAATCATCGAATACACCCTCACTCCTGCGGATTTTGGCTTAGGTGAACACCCGCTAGAGGCGATCAAAGGTGGCTCGCCACAAGAAAACCAAGCCATCATTACCGATATGCTCACCGGGAAAGGCACAGAGGCGCAACTCGGGGCGGTCGCGGCAAACGTTGCGTTGTTGATGCGCTTATTTGGCCACGACGATCTCAAAGCCAACACTCAACAAGCCATCGAGGCAATGAATTCCGGTAAAGCGTTTGAGCTTGTTCAACGCCTTGCCGCCCATGCTTAAGGAATAGAGACCATGACTGACATCAACACACCTTCAACGGAGCAACTCTCCGAACACGTCTCACAACAAGAAGCACAAATGGCGGAAGTGCTGGCTAAGATCGTACGTGATAAGTACCAGTGGGTCGCAGAGCGCAAAATCGCCGAGCCTCTGAGCACATTTCAGTCAGAACTCGAGCCTTCTGATCGTAGTTTTTATGACGCGTTAAGCAGTGAACAGACGGTGTTCATTACCGAATGCAAAAAGGCCTCACCATCGAAAGGGCTGATCCGCGATGATTTCAATCTGGACTACATCGCCTCTATCTACGACAAGCACGCCAATGCTATCTCGGTACTGACCGATGAGAAATACTTCCAAGGCAGCTTCGATTTTCTGCCTCAAGTGCGCCGCCAAGTGAGACAACCCGTGTTGTGTAAAGACTTTATGGTCGACAGCTACCAAGTCTACTTAGCTCGCCATTACAGCGCGGATGCGGTTCTGCTGATGCTCTCGGTCCTTAATGATGAGCAATACAAAACGTTAGAGTCGGCGGCTCATAGCCTCAACATGGGCGTTTTGACCGAGGTGAGCAACGAAGAAGAGTTGCACCGCGCTGTTCAGTTGGGCGCCCGTGTCATTGGCATCAATAACCGTAACTTGCGCGACCTGAGCACCGATCTTAGTCGCACGAAAGCACTGGCGCCGACGCTGCGCGAACTTGCGCCAGACGCCATTATCATCTCGGAATCAGGCATTTATACCCACCAGCAAGTCCGTGTTCTGGCCCACTACGCCGATGGCTTTTTGATTGGCAGTTCTTTAATGGCTGAAGAAGATCTTGAGCTGGCGGTGCGCAAAGTCACCCTAGGTGAAAACAAGGTGTGTGGCCTCACTCACCCTGATGATGCCGCCAAAGCGTATCAAGCTGGCGCCGTGTTTGGCGGGCTGATTTTTGTCGAAGCGTCTCCACGTTATGTAGACCTTGAAACTGCACGATTAACCATGAGCGGTGCGCCTTTGCGCTATATCGGCGTGTTTCAAAACCAGCCGCTTGATAGCGTCACTGAGCGCGTACAATCCCTCGGTTTAAGCGCGGTGCAGCTACACGGCGATGAAGATGAGAACTACGTGCGCGAGCTGAAAGCCGCACTGCCAGAAGGGGTTGAGATTTGGAAAGCGTACGGCATTAAAGATTCGCTCCCGACGCTTATCGATAAAGGAGTGGATCGTCATCTGTTGGACACCAAGGTGGGCAGCCAGACAGGCGGCACCGGCCTTGTGTTCAACTGGTCACTGATTGACAACCCTGAGCGCATCATGCTCGCCGGTGGAATCACCCCATTTAATGCCCAAAAAGCGGCCTCACAGGGCTGCCTCGGATTGGATCTCAATTCAGGGGTAGAAAGCGAGCCGGGTAAAAAAGATCAAGAGAAGCTGCAACAAGCGTTTGCAGCCATTAGACATTACTGATTGCGCGAGCAATCGCGACAACATAGATAGGAATTACATCATGGCAAAACTCGACGCCTACTTTGGTGAATATGGCGGTCAATATGTCCCTCAAATCCTAGTCCCTGCACTTGAACAACTTGAGCAAGCCTTTATTGACGCGCAGCAGGATGATGACTTTCGCAGTGAGTTTATGTCTCTGCTGCAAGAGTACGCAGGACGCCCAACCGCACTCACCTTAACGAGCAACCTCACCAAAGGCACCAAGACAAAGCTGTACCTGAAACGTGAAGATTTACTTCACGGCGGCGCGCATAAAACCAACCAAGTGTTGGGTCAAGCTCTGCTCGCCAAACGCATGGGTAAAGACGAGATCATCGCCGAAACAGGCGCGGGTCAACATGGGGTCGCCACCGCGTTGGCCTGCGCACTGCTTGGCCTTAAATGTCGCGTCTACATGGGGGCAAAAGATGTCGAACGTCAAAGCCCAAACGTGTTTCGCATGAAATTGATGGGCGCAGAGGTGATTCCCGTCCATTCTGGTTCATCGACATTGAAAGATGCGTGTAATGAAGCGCTGCGTGACTGGTCGGGCTCTTACGAAACCGCGCATTACCTCTTGGGTACGGCGGCAGGCCCGCACCCCTTCCCGACCATTGTACGTGAATTCCAGCGCATTATTGGCGAAGAGACCAAGAACCAGATTCTTGCCCGCGAAGGGCGCTTGCCTGATGCCGTGATTGCCTGTGTAGGCGGCGGTTCAAACGCCATCGGCATGTTTGCAGATTTTATTGAAGAAGAGAGCGTTCGCCTCATCGGTGTGGAACCCGCAGGCAAAGGCATCGATACGGACCAACACGGCGCACCGCTCAAACACGGTAAAACCGGTATTTTCTTTGGCATGAAAGCACCTCTGATGCAAGACGAGCACGGACAAGTCGAAGAGTCCTACTCAGTATCGGCTGGCTTGGATTTCCCATCGGTTGGTCCTCAGCACGCGCACCTCAATGCGATTGGCCGAGCGGAGTACGACAACGTCACTGACGACGAAGCCCTTGACGCTTTCCAAGAACTCGCTCGTCATGAAGGTATCATTCCTGCGCTCGAGTCCTCGCATGCCCTCGCTCATGCGCTGCGAATGGCGCGAGAAAATCCAGAAAAAGAACAGTTGTTGGTCGTCAACCTATCCGGTCGTGGGGATAAAGACATTTTCACTGTGCACGCCCTATTAGAAGAAAAAGGAGTGATCTAATGAGCCGTTATCAAAACATGTTTGCGCGACTCGCTGAACGTAACCAAGGCGCATTTGTCCCCTTCGTCACAGTCTGTGATCCAAACCCAGACCAATCCCTGCGCATAATGCAGACCCTTGTCGAATCAGGTGCGGATGCGCTAGAGCTTGGCTTTCCGTTTTCAGATCCGCTGGCCGATGGCCCGACCATTCAAGGGGCCAACATTCGTGCCCTTGATGCCGGTGCGACACCCGATCTCTGTTTTGAGCAAATCGGCAAGATTCGAGCGCAATACCCTGAGCTACCGATCGGTCTGTTGATGTATGCCAACCTCGTCTACGCACGCGGTATTGAGCATTTTTACCAACGCTGTGCCCAAGTAGGCATTGATTCGGTATTGATCGCCGACGTTCCCACCAATGAAAGTGCTGAGTTTGTCGCCGCCGCGGAGAAATTTGGTGTACACCCGATTTTCATCGCCCCGCCGACCGCTAGTGACGAAACGTTGAAGCAGGTGGCTAGCCTGGGTGGTGGTTATACCTATTTGCTCTCACGTGCTGGGGTCACCGGTGCAGAAACCAAAGCGAATATGCCCGTTGATCATATGCTGGATAAACTGCGCCAGTTCGATGCGCCACCGGCGTTACTCGGTTTCGGTATTTCGCAGCCTAGTCAGGTCAAACAAGCGCTCGATGCCGGTGCAGCAGGCGCGATCTCTGGGTCGGCCGTGGTAAACATCATCGAAACAAACCGCGAAGATTGTGAAAAAATGTTAACGGAACTCGCCACTTTCACTCGCGAGATGAAAGCGGCCACACAACGCTAACCCCTTTCCGTTTTACTTTCTATGAAGTCGGTTTCTCATTTTCGTGAGAAACCGAACATTTCATTAACAAAACAAACAACCCCTCCAATCAATCATTCCAGACCAAGTTATTCGCCAAGTCATTATATTTACCATTAAACCGAAACAAGCAAACGTTTGCTTTGTTGTGAAAACTTGTCGTTTATCAATAAATTTGTATTTTATTCCTCCGATCACTCCCTCCGACTATTGCCAATTGTAAAAATTACGTGTAAAAAACCTCACGATATTATTATCCAAAGATAAGTTTTCACTTAGAGGGTAATTCTAGGATTTTATAATTTATTAGCACAGAGGTTATGGAAGTGTTAAAAGAAAAGAGTTTGCTAAGCAACATCGGCGTGCAAGTCGTGATTGCAATGATCGTTGGTACTGCCGTTGGTGCCATGATGGGTGATGGTGCGACAGTATTTGCGCCTCTTGGTGCCATCTTTATCAACCTAATCAAGATGCTCGTGATCCCATTGGTCGCTGTGGCATTGATCTCAGGGGCTGCGGGTCTGGGCAACAGCTCAAATGCGGGTAAAGTGGGCATCACTACACTGGCCTACTTCGGCCTGACCTCTGCCGCTGCCGTTGCCCTCGCTTTGGTAATGGGTGAAGTCTTCAAACCGGGTCTAGGCGTTGATGTCTCTGGTGTTGAAGGCATGTTCTCAGCTGAGTATGCTTCAAAGGGTGAACTTCCAACTTTCTGGGCAACCGTCACTGGTATGATCCCAACCAACGTTTTCCAATCACTCAATGATGCGAACATCCTTCAGATCCTTGTGTTCTGTCTGTTCTTTGGTATTGCGATTTCGAAGCAAGCGAAAGAACGCCGCGAACCTATCATCAACGGCGTAAACTGCATTGTTGACGCGATGGTTTGGATGATCAACAAAGTGATGATCATCGCTCCTATCGGTGTATTTGGCCTGATGGCTGAAGCAGTCGGTACGTTTGGATTTGGCGCACTCATGGTGGTATTCAAACTATTCGTTGTTTACGTTGCCGCGATTCTTATCTTCGGTTTCATTGCCTACCCGCTGATGGTTCACATCTTCACGAAGACATCTGCGAAGAAGTTCCTAGTTGCAATGAAGAAGCCACAAGCCGTTGCACTATCTACCGCCTCTTCTATGGCAACACTACCCGTCACCATGGACACCGTGGAGCACGAGCTGGGTGTGAAAAACTCAACGGCATCATTCGTACTGCCGCTAGGTGCGACCATCAACATGTCTGGTAACGCCATTTACTACGGCTTGGTGGCCATCTTCTTCGCACAACTGTTCAATATTGACCTATCGATGGGTGCATACATTGCGATCATCGTCACGTCGACCTTAGGTGCAGTTGGCCAAGCGGGCGTACCGGGTCCATCATTCCTTGTGGTTGCTGTCCTGCTTGCGGCTGGTATTCCAATCGAAGGTCTACCACTGCTGTTCGCTTTAGACCGTATTTTTGACATGATTCGTACTGCGCTTAACATCACAGGTGATGCAGCGTGTGCGGTTATCGTTGATGCATTGGTTGAAGAAGAGAAACAGCAAGAGCTGCAAAAGCAAGAAGCTTAATCGCAAGCCACTCGCTATTCATTGTCCAACGGCCTCATTACGAGGCCGTTTTGTTATCTGGGAGATTGCCGGTTGGAGAGTAATTTCACCAGGTTTAATAGCGCTTTAAAGTCAGGGGCTCGGCAATCTTTCACCAGTTCATAGAGCGCCATTTCCACGCTAGTCAGCGCTATACCGCTTCGCGCTATCTTCTCTAACGCCAACTGCTTGTTGCTCATCGTTCGCGATGATGTTGCGTCCACCACAAGATGAGGCTCCCATCCTAAACGCTTAAGCCCAAGCACTGTTTGATAGACGCAAATGTGCGTCTCTATGCCACACACTAACCACTGGGTTCGAGCGCTTTGATTGAGAGCCTCCACCACCGCTGGCTCAGCATTGGCGTCAAATGTCCATTTTGCCAATGGTTGATGCGGAGTTAAGGCGGCTTGAAGCTCAGGCGTGGTCTTACCCAATTTATCTGGGTGTTGCTCGACCCAGACAATAGGCAGCGCCAGCGTTTTTGCTGCTTCGACTAAGGCGAGACAATGGGCTATCAGCGAATCACTCTCTTGTACAAGACGCGCTAACTCACCTTGCACATCGATGATCAGCAATCCCGTGGTCGCCTTGTTTAACATCAGCGGTAGTTGATTAGTCATGCCTGTTCCTTATCGGTTCGAGTCACTCACATGGCACCACTGTGACCCATTTTGCTCATGATTGGAAACCTCTTTGATCACACTATTCACTACCCCTCAACCTCTCGCAAAAAATCCGCCACAAAAAAACCGCTCCGAAGAGCGGTTTGTGAAACCTAGATTAGATAACAAGAGTTACGCTAAATCAAAACGATCCGCGTTCATGACTTTGGTCCACGCAGCGACGAAATCTTTGACCAATTTTTCTTGGTTGTCGTCTTGTGCGTACACCTCTGCGTAAGCGCGCAGGATAGAGTTAGAACCAAAGACTAAGTCAACGCGTGTGGCCGTCCACTTAGTTTCGCCTGTCTTACGGTCATTAATGTGGTACAGGTTGCGACCTTTCGGCTCCCAGCTGTAGGCCATATCCGTTAGATTAACGAAGAAGTCGTTGGTCAGTGCTCCGACACGGTCAGTAAACACACCATGCTCAGTACCAGCGTGATTAGTGCCAATAACGCGCAGACCGCCAAGCAGTACTGTCATTTCTGGCGCGGTTAGGCCCATCAACTGAGCTCGGTCGAGCAGCATTTCTTCTGGGTTCACCACATAATGTTTCTTCTGCCAGTTACGGAAACCATCCGCTAAAGGCTCCAGCACGTCGAAAGACTCCACATCTGTCATCGCATCGATCGCATCACCTCGACCCGGTGCAAATGGAACAGGTACATTGAACCCAGCCGCTTTAATCGCTTTTTCAACACCGACATTACCGGCAAGTACGATGGTATCCGCAACACTAGCGCCAAACTGCGCAGCAAGCGGTTCTAGCACAGCCAGTACCTTGGCTAAACGCTCAGGCTCGTTGCCTTCCCAGTTATTTTGTGGAGCAAGACGGATACGCGCACCGTTTGCACCGCCACGGTTATCCGAACCACGGAAGGTACGAGCGCTATCCCAAGCCGTTGTCACCAATTCACTGACGCTCAGGTTGCTTGCTTCGATCGCCGCTTTCATACCCGCAACATCGTAGTCGGATTTCCCTGCTGGGATTGGGTCTTGCCAAATTAAATCTTCCGCTGGAACATCAGGGCCAAAGTAACGTGCTTTCGGACCAAGATCGCGGTGGGTTAACTTGAACCATGCTCTAGCAAATACTTCATCGAAATAGGCAGGATCTTTGTGGAAACGTTCAGAAATCTTACGGTACTCAGGATCCACTTTCAGCGCCATGTCAGCGTCTGTCATCATTGGATTGTAACGTTTTGATGAGTCTTCCACATCGACCGGCTTATCTTCTTCTGCGATATCCACCGGCTCCCATTGCCACGCACCAGCTGGGCTCTTGGTGAGCTGCCACTCATACTTAAACAGCAAATCAAAGTAGCCGTCGTCCCATTGGGTTGGGTTAGTTGTCCAGGCACCTTCGATACCACTGGTCACTGTGTTGCGACCAATGCCACGCGACTTATGGTTCATCCAGCCCATGCCTTGCTCTTCAAGACCTGCGGCTTCTGGATCTGGACCAAGCTCGCCCGCGTCACCGTTACCGTGCGCCTTACCGACGGTGTGTCCACCTGCCGTCAGTGCCACTGTCTCTTCATCGTTCATCGCCATACGCGCAAACGTCACGCGCATATCTTGAGCGGTTTTGAGTGGATCTGGGTTACCGTCGACCCCTTCTGGGTTAACGTAAATAAGGCCCATCATTACCGCAGCCAATGGGTTTTCAAGATCACGCTCACCGGAGTAACGGCTATTCTCTGAGCCAGATGGCGCTAGCCACTCTTGCTCGCTACCCCAATAGATGTCTTTTTCTGGGTGCCAAATGTCTTCACGACCAAAGGCAAAACCAAAGGTCTTAAAGCCCATTGATTCATACGCCATATTACCGGCAAGAATCATCAAATCCGCCCAGCTGATTTTGTTGCCGTATTTGCGTTTGATTGGCCAAAGTAACCGACGTGCTTTGTCTAGGTTGGCGTTATCTGGCCAAGAGTTGAGTGGTGCAAAGCGCTGGTTACCGGTCGAACCGCCCCCGCGACCGTCCTCGGTCCGGTAGCTACCTGCTGAGTGCCACGCCATACGAATCATCAAGCCACCATAGTGTCCCCAGTCTGCAGGCCACCACTCTTGGCTGTTGGTCATCAACGCTTTTAAATCTTGTTTAAGCGCTTCTACGTCGAGTTTTTTGAGCTCTTCTCGATAGTTGAAATCCGCGCCGAGAGGATTCGTTTTGCTGTCATGTTGATGCAAGATGTCTAGGTTCAACGCCTTTGGCCACCACGCGACATTGGATGAACTGGCATCGGTATGGCTACCGTGCATTACTGGGCATTGACCAGCCCCTTGAGTGCTTTGATCTTTCATTGCTTATCCCTTTCTTGCTTTTATGTATTTGTTCCTAAACCACATCTATGTTGGCAGGGGCACTGAATACCCTATTTGATCTAAATCAAAAACACAGCCTGACGTTGTGTAGGAATTGCTTGAATTGACACAGGAAGCATAGAAAAGATTTGTCTATTTCACGAGGTTATTTCGCCTATATATTCAATCGTCAAAACCTATGGTTTTAAGTTATGCCGTTTTAAGAGTACGACAAGTCCAAAAGAAAACAGAAAGTATAACAACAAAAAAAGCGGCCAATTTGGCCGCCTCGATCATTGGGTCATTAAAGACTGGATAAACAAAGATTATAGGAAGTTCAACGACGCCGTTAGCGAGAACACGCCCATGTCTTCTTTATCCATTTTGTAGTTCTCATATTTGGCACCGACAGTGAGCGGGCCAAAGATTTGGTAATCCGCACCCACACCAAGCATGATGTCGTAGCCATCATCTTCTAGTGCTGCGTTGCTTGAAGATTGCTCCCAAGAGTGCACGCCAGCTTTACCATACACTTGAAGGGGACCAAGATTGATGCTTGGTTTTGCCGCAAAGTAAACGTTGTCAAGTTTGACCTTTGAAGTACCCGTCTCAAACTCACCAAGATTGTTGTAGCCCGCCTCAAGGCCAATAAAAGGCAAAATACCCGTACCGACATGAACATTGTACGCCGTTGAACTATCTCCTAAGAAATCCGAGTTACCGACTGAAGCGCCGCCGTAAATCCATGAGTCTGCTGACGCGTTCGCTGATGCCCCAATCAAAGCGAGCGCTAGTAGTGTTTTTTTCATAATTAACCTTCTCTCGTTTAAAAAGGTAATGGAGAGTAGCAAGCGGCAATCCATTACCTGTCAATCGTCAAAATACCGTACCGTGATTAAATCTAAGCAAGTATTATGCCTACCTATTCACTGCTTAATCGTACTCGGTAAGTAACCTTAGATATCATCTATCGCATTCTTCACCCGTTTGTCTGACACCGGGTAAGGCGTACCCAATTGCTGAGCAAAGTAACTGACACGCAGCTCCTCTATCATCCAGCGGATCTCTTTAACGGACTCAGGAATAGCCATCCCTTTAGGGATCTTATTGAGCAGCTCCTTGTAATCATTGGTCACTGACTCAATTTTCAGCATATGCAGCCTATCTTTATTCGGGTCGATGGGCAGTTTTTCCATCCGACGTTCAATCGCTTTCATGTAACGCAAGATGTCTGGCAATCGCTTCCAGCCGCATTCCGTCGCAAACCCTTTGAAGATCAACCCTTCGATTTGCGCTTTGATGTCTGATAAAGCGAACGCCATCGTAAAGTCGATTTTGCCTTTGAGCTTTTTGTTGATGTTAAACGCGGTCGTTAATATTGTTTCGACTTGCTTGGCGATATCCACGACCGTGTCGCCAAGCTCGCCGCGTACATGCTCTTTCAGCTGCTCAAACTTCTCAGGCTGCCACACCAAACCGCCCTGCTCTTCAATGAGCTTATCGACGCCACACGCGATGCAGTCGTCAATCAAGTCCATCACTTTGCCATACGGGTTAAAGTAGAGACCGAGTTTCGATTTGTTGGGCAGATTGGCGTGCAGATACTTAATCGGCGATGGCACATTGAGCAAAATCAAACGGCGCTGACCCGCTTGCATTGCTTGAATCTGCTCTTGCTCGGTTTCAAATAGCTTGATTTCTACGCTGTCTTTGCCATCAATGATGGCAGGGTAAGCTTTGACATCATACCCACCCCTCTTCTGCTGGTAGACTTTTGGCAGTTCACCAAAACTCCACGTGTGCAGACCTTGCTGTTCGATATCATCATCGGCCACTTTCGATAACGTCTCTTGCACCTGCTCTTTCAGGCTCTCTTTGAGCGCATGCAAATCGCTGTTCTCTTTCAGTTTACGGTTGCGATGATCAACCGCGCGGAACGTCACTTTCAAATGATCAGGGAGCTGAGCAAGATTCCAATCTTCACGTAACACTTCCACACCCGTCATGCGGCGCAGCTCTTTTTCCAATGCATCGAGCAGTGGCAGCTCCGTCGGCGTCACACGGGCAAGAAAGGCATCCGCGTAGTTGGGCGCGGGGACAAAGTTTTTCCGCACCGTTTTGGGCAAGGATTTAATCAGGCTGACAACCAACTCATGGCGCAGACCAGGTATTTGCCAGTCAAACCCCACGGGTTCCACTTGGTTCAAAATCGGCAGTGGAATGTGCACAGTGACGCCGTCACTATTCTCACCGGGCTCGAACTGATAGCTCAATTTGAGTTTGAGACCATTTTGATACCAGAAATTCGGATAATCGAGCTCAGTCACATGGCTCGCATCACCTTTGAACAGCATCTCTTTTTCGAAATTGAGCAGCTCAGAGTTCTCTTTTGCCGCCGCTTTCCACCAAGTATCGAAATGGCGCCCAGAAACGACGTCCGTCCCCACACGCTGATCGTAAAAATCAAACAGCTCATCATCATCGACCAAAATATCTCGTCGACGTGACTTGTGCTCGAGCTCTTCCACTTCTTGCAGCAGCTTACGGTTTTGCTTGAAGAAAGCGTGTTTGGTTTCCCACTCTCCCTCAACCAATGCGCTGCGAATGAAGATTTCGCGGCTGACCGCAGCATCAATCGTTCCGTAGTTGACTAAGCGCTTGGGTACAATAGGGATGCCATACAGCATCACTTTTTCATACGCCATGACCGCTGCGCGTTTCTTCGACCAATGAGGCTCACTGTGGCTTCGTTTGATTAGGTGCTTCGCTAGAGGTTCCACCCACTCAGGCTGAATCTTGGCAATAATGCGGCCCCAAAGTTTGGATGTTTCCACCAGCTCGGCAGAGACAATCCACTTAGGTTGCTTTTTGAATAGGCCAGAGGCAGGAAAGATATGAAAACGCGCATTGCGCGCCCCTTGGTACTCATTCTTCTCCTGATCTTTCATACCGATATGAGACAATAGCCCCACTAGTAGTGCACTGTGCACCCCTTGGTAACTCGCAGGCTCATCATTGAGTTTTGCATCCATCTCTCGCATTGACTGATGCAGTTGGAAATAGACATCTTGCCACTCACGAATTCGCAAGTAGTTGAGATAGTCCTCTTTACACTGCTTACGGAACTGGTTGCCCGTCAATTTTTTCTGCTGCTTTTGGATGTAATCCCACAGGTTAACGAAGGTCAGAAAGTCCGATTCTTCATGGAAAAAGCGGCGATGTTTATCATCGGACGATTGCTGTTTGTCGCTTGGGCGCTCCCTCGGATCTTGAATGGAGAGCGCAGAGGCAATCACCATCACCTCTTTGAGTGCGCCATACTTCGGCGCTTCCAACACCATACGCGCCAAACGTGGGTCAATCGGCAAACGGGCCAATTGACGCCCAGTCGGAGTAAGACGTTTTTTCGGATCTTTGGCTTTTTCGTTGATCGCCCCGAGCTCTTCGAGCAAACGCACACCGTCTTGGATGTTGCGCTTATCAGGCGCTTCAACAAATGGGAAAGCTTCGATATCACCAAGACCCAGAGCCGTCATCTGCAAAATGACCGACGCTAAGTTGGTGCGTAAGATCTCAGGATCGGTAAACTCTGGGCGAGAGTTAAAATCCTCTTCTGAGTAGAGGCGAATACAGATCCCCTCTTCCACACGTCCACAACGACCCTTACGCTGATTGGCGCTGGCTTGTGAAATGGGCTCAATCGGTAAGCGCTGAACTTTGGTGCGGTAACTATAACGACTGATGCGCGCCGTACCAGGATCAATCACGTATTTGATGCCCGGTACCGTTAGCGAGGTTTCCGCGACGTTGGTCGCGAGCACAATTCGACGCCCTGCGTGAGGTTGGAAAATTTTGTTCTGCTCACCTGCGGACAATCGCGCGTACAAAGGCACAATTTCGGTACTTTTCAGATTGCGCTTAGCGAGTGCGTCCGCGGTGTCGCGAATTTCACGCTCACCGTTCATGAAGATCAAAATGTCGCCGAGCCCTTCATCGCACAGCTCATCCACCGCATCAAAAATACCTTCAAGCTGATCACGATCGCTTTCGTCTTCACCGCTCAGTGGGCGATAGCGCGTCTCCACTGGGTAGGTTCTACCAGAAACTTCAATGATCGGAGCCTGGTTGAAGTGCTTTGAAAAACGCTCTGGATCGATGGTCGCCGAGGTAATGATGATTTTCAGATCTGGGCGCTTTGGCAACAGCTCTTTCAGATAGCCGAGGATGAAATCAATGTTCAGACTGCGCTCGTGCGCTTCATCGATAATGATGGTGTCGTATTGATTGAGAAAACGATCGTGTTGAATTTCAGCCAGCAAAATACCGTCTGTCATCAACTTGATCTGGGTGTTGTCAGAAATCTGATCGTTAAAACGCACTTTGTAGCCGACAAACTCGCCGAGCGGCGTTTCCATCTCTTCAGCAATACGGTTCGCTACTGAGCGCGCTGCAAGACGACGGGGCTGGGTATGGCCAATCAAGCCATACTGACCACGGCCAAGCTCGGCACAAATTTTAGGCAACTGAGTCGTTTTACCTGAGCCGGTTTCACCGGCCACAATCACGACCTGATGCTCAGCAATCGCCTTCGCGATGTCGTCTTTCTTTTGACTGACCGGCAGCTGCGCTGGGTAGTCGATAGTCGGCGTGTGTTGCGCTCGCAGCTCGGCCTGCATGATAGACTTGGCCATATCGAGTGCGATGTCATCAAACGCGGCATGACGCGCCGCGTCCTTTTTGATTTTACTTGCCCCGCTGATGCGTTTACTGAAACGAAAGCGATCGCGAAGCATACACTGCTCCAACGCCTTACGTAATTGAGCGGGTGAATTCACTTGCGCGGCTGGCGCGCTCTTTTTATCTGGCTGTGACGAGGTCAAAGCATGTCCTATTTTGTTACTGTCGATAAAACTGCGCGGATTGTATCACAACTGTGTGGCGACGCGCCCGTAGCAAACATACTGGGCGCGTGACAGGGAAAAGGAGGCGCTAATACGCCGACTCATTAGAACTCGTATTGCAGATACACGGTATTGTAATTGCTGCCACCTTTAATACGACCATACTGAGAGGCTTTTTCGAAAATGGCGCTGCGATGATGCAGAGAGTAGCCAAACCAGAGACGTTTCAGGTCGGTATTGCCGAGCAATGCCCCCACATTGACATCAAATGAGAAATCAAGATAGTTGAGAAGCTTGCTGGGTTCTCTATCTTTACGTTCCATTTCTGCCCCCTCAATATGGGTTATGCTGTCAATGTACGACATCCCCTCCGCGACGCCAAAGCGCCATTGCGTTGGCCAGTTGAACGTGTAGTAGGCTTTGATCGCCGCGACGTATTCGGTTGACGCCGATTGTACGTCCGATGACCAGTGGTGAACGATCCCCGGCGTTAAATAAATATCCAGTTGCAAGCCAAACAACTCATCCGTTAAGGGATGGCCATAAAACAGCGACGTCAACTGGTTGTTATCAGGATCTTTTTCCGCATCAAAACGGAAGATTTCACCTATATTCGATGGTGTCGCCCAACCGTGTGCGACGCGAAGATAACGATGGTTATTCAGCTCAGACTTTGGCGCGCGTGCTTGATCATTAAAAAAGCCAAAGCCGAGAAACAGCTCGCCTTGATAGCGGTCTTGGACAATATTGGCCTGATAGGCATTGTCATCAAGGCGCGTCACACTGGTCTCACCCAAAAGATAGAGATTCGAGATCACATGATAACGGGCACTCATGCCCACATTCACATCAACGCCTGCCCCGACCGTCTCGCCGCTAAACTCGGACATCGCGTAGTAGTAGCTGTTGAAGTCAGCGTCTTTGTAGCGCACTTTGGCATACGGTGACCATTGCCAATCACCCGACTGATACTCCCCTTTAAACGTCAGGTTGGCGTAAAAGCGAAAATCGGAATCCGCCATTAACTCGGTATTCATTCGCCATTCATCATTGATCGTATATTGTGCTTGTAATCCGGCGTCTAGCGTGTCGGTAATAAGCTGGTTTTGCTTTGAGGCAGGGACGTCGACAAATCGCAAGCGCATCAACGCATTAAGTTGCCATTGTTCGCTGTCGTCACGCCAAAGATGCGCCCCGCCTTCAGTGCCATCGATGTAAAAGGTGTCGCCGCTAAAAAACAGCATAGGAATGAAGGTGTTGACCGATTGATCGCCAGTCGTCGTATCAAATGGGATGGACGCCGTACGCACCATGGCTGCAATGCCCCACTGCTGCTCACTTTGCGTAACCGGTTGAGAGGCGTCTGCATGAGCAGCACTGATGCCGACTAAAGTGAGCGCTGCGGTGCAGGGAAACGAGCGCCAATGAAGAGATGAGGTTGTTGCCATTTTGTATCCAATATTGATTGAACCACACAATTTGTCGCCAATCAGTGTGCTTAGTACTTATGTTTGAGCGCGGTTAGCCGCTAGAATAGCTATATGATCTCTTAAATCGAACCATTGTGAAAGCATCTGAACTAAAGAAACTTCTAAGTGCGTTACCTCAAGGTGACGACCCAGACATCGTCACCGGCGATGAGTGGTTACCCGAGCAACTCCTCGACACTCACGTTGACGGTGATCTGCTGTTTATGCATTTTGATACTGCACCTGATGAATCCTCCGGAGAGGAAGAAGGGCGAGGCTTTGTCGAGCACGAAATTGATCTCATTCGACAACGCTTAGGCTCGCTACTCAATGAGCCTAGCGATAGCGAAAGCAAAATCGATGCACTGCTGACTTTGGTCTTGATGGCGCATGAGCAATCCAGTTCAGAAGTGATAGAGCGACTCGAAGACCCCGAGCTGGCACCCGAGCCATCAAACCCCAAAGAGAGTGATGAGTAAAGAAACGACACTACCCTACCTCATTGCAGGCCCTATCCTGCGCAAAGCGACGCCTGAACATCTAGTGTTTTGGTTGGTAACCTCTGCCCCTTTGCACGGCTCTTTTGAGCTCTACCAGCAAGGGCAACCGCTATTGAAGGATTCACTCAGTCAGTGTTCATCGATTCGGATAGGCGAATACGCGTACGTGACCTTGGCACATTTTCGCGGCCATTTCCCAGCCAACGAAACACTGAGTTACGACTTTGTCACCCCTCACGGTGGCCTGGCTGAGCTGGCGCCTTATTTGCTCTATCCCGGTGAGACCCGCTTACACTTTCACCTGTCGACCCAAGCAAACTACGTTGTGCATGGGTCGTGCCGAAACCCACATCACCCCAGCGGTGATGCACTGGTGGCAATGGAAGCGAAAGTGTCTGCCCAATCACCTGAAGAGCGGCCAGATTTGCTGATGATGGCCGGAGACCAAATCTACGCCGATCATGTTGCAGGGCCGACATTAGATGCCATTGATCAAGTTATCGATCTGCTCGGTCTGAGAGGAGAGACGTTTGAAGGGGCCTGTGTTGACAATGACAAAGCGCTGCGCCGACACACTCATCACCTTTATGGCCGAGAGCACATTTTGCCCACCTACCACCCAGACAAGCGCTGGTGGCACGCCTTTTTTAAGCCCTCTGAGCAGCCTGTTTTCAGCGCCACGGGGGCAGAGAACCACCTGATTGCCTGCGCGGAATTTATCGCGATGTACCTATTGGTGTGGTCGCCCGTCTTATGGCGACATGTGGATCGAGAACGCCTCAACAAGCCTAACACTGAGACGGAACTACCGACCATTCCCGAGCAATGGCAAACCACGTTTGAGCAGGAAGCCCACGTCATGGAGGCGTTTGTGGAGGGCTTGCCCAAGGTAGCACGGCTGTTGGCTCATATTCCCACTTACATGATTTTCGACGACCACGATGTCACCGATGATTGGAATTTAACCGTCGGCTGGGAATATCAGGTCTATCAGCACCCCTTTTCCAAACGGATTATTGGCAACGCGCTGATCGGCTACTGGTTGTGTCAGGGTTGGGGCAATGAGCCCGACCATTTTGACGCCGAGTTTATCAGTCTAGCGCAGCGCTATTTTGAAGACCCCGTCCCCCAGAATCACGATGCTTTTATCGCGCATTTGCTCAGTTTTGAGCAGTGGCATTACACCATTGACACCTCGCCAAAGGTTTTGGTGCTCGATACCCGTACCCGCCGCTGGCGCTCGGAATCTAGGATGAACAAACCGTCAGGTTTGATGGATTGGGAAGCGTTGATGGAACTGCAACAAGCCTTGCTCCATCAAGAAAAAGTGATCATCGTTTCTCCTGCACCTATGTTTGGCGTTAAATTTATCGAAACGCTACAACGCATTGTTACCCTATTAGGTAAACCTTTGATGGTGGATGCGGAAAACTGGATGGCGCACCCGGGCAGCGCCAACACCTTACTGAGTATTTTCACTCATACCCAGACGCCGACCAACTTTGTTATTCTCTCTGGCGATGTGCACTACTCTTTCGCTTATGACATAGAGTTGCGCTTTCGTAAAAATAGCCCACACCTTTATCAGTTCACCTGCAGTGGCTTTAAGAGCCAGTTCCCAGAGCCCTTGTTGGCGATCTGCGATCACGCGGACAGACTGCTCTATTCACCGCGCTCGCCACTCAACTGGTTTACCAAACGTAAGCGTTTGAAGGTTCGTAAACGTGATCCTGATTGCCAGGGACTGCGCAGACTGATTAATGCCAGCGCGATTGGCGAGCTCCACCTCGATGAAAAAGGCGCCCCCAAATCGATCGAAATTTTGACGTCTGAAGGCAAGCGCATCGCTTTTCCACCCATAACGCCATCCCGTTAATGACCCGACTTCATCCACTAGGTGCTCTTAGGTGGCGTTAAGTAAGGATTGTGTAAAGAGGCTTGTGATCGCCGTCAATCATCACTATGTATATATCATATCGAATGTATTGAGGTCACAACGATGATGAATGCGCTATCTAAACTCTTTAAGCAATTGGTGGAAGGCAAAGACTTAGGAGAGCAATCAAGCCAAGATCCGCATCTTG
>NZ_JCBDGK010000051.1:0-9437 GCF_059834005.1 Vibrio sp. R12-SW3-ISO1 | reverse complement strand
AGAGCGCCCTATCTACTTTGGTCGTGAAGCTAAGCGAGTTAAAACAAGCAAAGAAGAAATCTATGAAATTCATTTAGACTTTTCTAAGTTTTACGACTCTGTTGATCGGACGATACTTGCAGAAAAAATTGAGGATCTGGTCAAAGAAATAACTGGCAAAGAAGCTGATGAATGTATTAGCTACGTTCTAGATCAGTTTGCAGATTGGGAATGGACAGAAGAATCTCAAGACCTATACACAGAAGTGTGTAAAAACGAACACATACAGACCCTAGAAGATAATAAAGGTATACCTCAAGGGCTCGTCGCGGGTGGTTTTTTAGCAAACATTTACATGCTTGATTTCGACAAGGACATTGCTGAGCTGATAGGCCAATATCTAGATGAAAACGAAAAGATACTATTAGTAGATGCTTGTCGATATGTGGACGACCTAAGACTGATCATCAAAGCAGACAAAAACGAAGTATCTGAGAATGAAATCCGTGAAGTGATAGCTGCTCACTTCAAACCATATCAAGATAATTTAGGTCTCATCCTTCAACCTCAAAAAACCAAAGTTAAAAAATTCAGTTCTAAAGAAGGAGCAATCTCATCTAAGCTTGCACACATACAAAATAAGCTAAGTGGCCCAATGCCACTACATGAACTAGATGAACAACTTGGACACCTTGAAGGACTAATTGAGCTAACAGATAATCTTGAGATCGAAGACTTGGATAGTAACGAATTCGAAGACAGTTGTATAAGTGAATTAGCTTTTATTGACAGAACTTTCAATGATGTACGTAAAGATACTCTCCTACGTTTTACAGCCAACAAAATCCACGCACTTCTTCGTCAAAAGCGAAGCATGATCGCACAAGAAGTTACCAATTCTGGAGCCCCTATTCCAGGAGCATGGGATTATCTACAAGAGAGAATGGCTCGAAAACTAATATCAAAGTGGACTAAAGATCCTTCGCTTTTGCTACTTCTAAAAAAAGGACTAGAACTATTTCCTCATGCTCGAATACTGCGCCCAATCTTACAAAGCCTCGAGAGCATCCGAGACCATGATGACCTCGCACTTACCACTTTCGCTGAATATTGCTTAAGTGAAGTACTTCGCCACTCTGCTACCGCAATACATACAAAAGATCGGTGGGCGTTTCCTGCACACTCCGATCCAGAAAGCTACTTTGAATGCCTAGAGGATTACGCATGCAGTAAATTTGAAGTGCTAGATTCCTTTGAGGAGGCATTTAAAGAACAAATTTTGTTCTTTAGTCTTGTTCGTAATGACTCACCTCTTAAAGAGGTTATTAATATTGAACCATTTGATCTGATTACTCAGCTACTAAGTGGTTTCCGCAACGTAAACCTAAAGCAAAAACCTACTGAGTTCACTACAGCGGTTTTACTAGCTAACCAACTAGCACTGGACAAAAGAAAAGTCTTGCGTTCTATATCAAGTGCACTGGAATCGATCTATAGTCGGCGTGCTCGCCCAAACGTATCATTGCCCTCACGAAGAGCCAGACAGCTAAATAGAGGAGATCTAAGCGATATATGTGAAAGACTCATGCTAAATAGCCCTGAGCTATTCGAACAATTATACTTAAAAGCGAAATCAACTGACTCAAAGTGGCCTAAGAAAGCCCACTCTTTTGCCAACTATCTTGGTCTAAATGATTATGCCAAAATCAAAGGAAATCTATCTTCCTACAATAGTAAATCAGTATCCCTTCTTTCGGTGATTAGAACCGACAACAGCCCATTTAAGCATGAGAATGGCATACTTAAGCTAGTTCAATCGTCACTAGCTGAAATAGATAAAAACAACTTCGACGCACCTATAGATATTGCAAGTACAAAAGTCCGATGTAGTGATTGGGATGACTTGCTAAGCCTAAAATCATCATGTGAGCTCAAAGTCGAGTTAGAATTTTATGATGACGAGACCGAACTATTTCATACTCCCCCTAAATGGCTAACAGAAGAGCACAAACCACTCTATTACATTGGGATGTTCATTCGAAGTTGTCTGCTGGGCTCTGTCGACTGGAGTAGCAGCAGTCTCCAGTCTGAAAAACCTGCATATCGCGGTATAAAGTCCAATATGCTAAAAAGGCAGATCGGTATGATGCATTCACCTGAAGCATTTGGAGATAGCAAATCGCCGATGAGTGATTGGCTATCAACATTGTTGTTCAAGCTACTACAATGGCCTGGGGTTGAAAGCAACAATAGCTTATATTCATGGCCGAAAGCCTGGACTCTAGATGAACTAGAAAAGTGTATAAACAATCGAAGTAATGACCAAGCTAAGTCATACTGTACACTCTCCAATATGCCAACCTATACAGAAAAAGTAAGATTAGGATGGCCAAAAGACAAAAAACACCTAAATGTTGTCATGGTTCAATCACTTCTACCTTTGACAAAAGACTTTGATTTAGCTGGCTTAAAGTTAGATACACCAACATACAGAGCTAAGCATAGAAGGCACGTTGCTTCAGTTTCAGAACTAATCTTACACAACATCGCTAGCGTCGATAGTGTGAATGAAGCTCCAAACCTCAAAGGAAAAGTGGATCTTATAATTTGGCCTGAACTTTCTGTCTCACCCGATGACCTAGATATCTTAGAAAGGCTTTCGGATAAAACGGGGGCAATTGTTTTTGCAGGAATTGGCTTTAGCCATATTCAGAATGAGCGTGACCTCAATAACTCAGCTATGTGGATCATCCCAAATAAAGGAACGAATGGCAGGAGATTTATCAAGCGCCTTCAAGGGAAGAAAAACATGACTGTTGGTGAAGTAAACCAAATTATGCCTTGGAGACCCTATCAACTAATCGTAGAAATGATTCATCCTGCTCATGAAGAGAAAGAGGGCTTCAAGTTGACTGGCTCGATATGCTATGACGCCACAGATATTAAGCTAAGTGCCGACCTTAAAGACAAATCACACGCGTATATTATTTCAGCGATGAACAAAGATATTGCGACCTTTGATAGCATGGTTGATGCGCTCTTTTATCATATGTATCAGCATGTTGTACTGGTTAACAGTGGTCAGTTTGGTGGTTCAGTAGCCAAAGCTCCTTACAAAGAGCGATTCCATAAGCTCATTACGCACACACACGGTTCCAATCAAGTATCGATATCTACATTTGAGATGAATATGTTCGACTTTAGAGATTGTGGTCAATCACTTAGAACCAACAAGAAAACAAAGACACCGCCAGCAGGAAACATGAAATGATTTGCCTCGACACTAACGCTGCTAACTTATTGACGTTTGAATTTTGGAATGAACGAGCTGATATCATAATGGCCGTTGTTGCTGTTCTTGCGCTAATGCTCACGTTACAACAACTACGGTCAGGGAGACAGGAGTCTCGAAGAGCAACTGCTTATGCAACTTACCAAGAGTATTTAAAAAACTGTGCAGACAATCCAAAATTTGCTTATGGGAATAAAAATGACATTGTTTCGAATGGAGTGACTCACGAAAAGTACCCGTGGTTTATTTCACAAATGCTATTCACATTTGAACAGGTTCTAGAAACATCAAAGTCTGACAAACAATGGAAAACAGCAATACGCTCGCAGCTTGAGAGACATGCATGGTACTTAGAAGGTTCAAACACCATAAAACGGAAAGAGTGGAGTGACGAACTAACGGCTTTAATAAGTGCAGCTATATCAAACTGGCAGATTAAGAAGCGTGCGAATGTGCAAGATGAACCTGTAACGAATGCTTATTAGTTCCAATTTTAGGTCAACAGCATGTTGGCCTAATAAACCTTATGGGGTTAAATCGATACCCAAACACAGTTTGGGGCAGAACCTTCTTAGAACTTTCCAATCACAGTTTGTGATCACCAAGCGATTTTGACGTATGTTGGATGAGTTGGTAAGCGTTTCTGCAAAACACATTAGCTTCTATGGTTGCAATATATGAAATATCGTCGATACTAAAACTTAGAAAGTCTAAGTTTTAGTGGTGGCATGTGAATAGCGACATTCAACTATACCCTGACGAATCGCTCGAAAGCTTCTTGTTGCGCTTGTCGCAAGAACAAGGCTACGAGCGATTTTCTCATTTCGCTGAAGATATATGGTTCGACACCATGGATCAGCATGAAGCGATTGCGGGTGCTTTCCCCTTAGAGCTCAGCCAAATCAATATCTACCACGCGCAAACCACAAGCCAAATGCGGGTGAGGGTTCTAATCCACCTTGAGAACCAATTAAAGCTCAATAACTTTGGCGTGCTGCGCTTAGCATTATCACATTCAAAAGCTCAATTCTCTCCGCAATACAAAGCTGTACATAGATTCGGTTCTGACTACCCTTATACTTTTCTTCGCAAACGTTTCACGCCTCTTTGCCCACTGTGTATTGACGACGCACCCTACATTCGTCAGCAGTGGCAATTTATCTCTCACCAAGCCTGTGAACATCATGGCTGCAAACTGGTTCATCATTGCCCCGAGTGTAAGTCGAGACTTGAATACCAAAGTACCGAGAGTATTAGTCAGTGTGAATGCGGTTATGAACTCCGAAACTCGCCAGTAGACGACGCGTCAGAGGCTGAGGTATTGGTCGCTCGATGGTTGTCAGGAAGTGATTCAAAACCTTTGGGATTATTGAAAGCAGAAATGACGTCATCTGAGCGCTATGGTTTTTTTCTTTGGTATGTAAATCGTTATAGCGATATCGATGACCTCAGTTTTGAGTCATTCATTGAATATTGTGGCGCTTGGCCAACGGCATTGTGGCAGGAACTTGATGCCTTGAAAGAGAAGGCAGGACTTATTCGAATAAAAGATTGGAAGAAGGTGTTTTTCAATGAAGCTTTTGGGGCTCTGCTTAAAGATTGTCGTCAGTTACCGAGTCGGCAATTGAGTCACAATATCGTACTGACTCAGGTGTTAGCTTACTTTACTCAGCTCATAGCAACAGTACCTTCAAGCGCGAAAGGAAATATAGGTGATGTACTGCTCAGCCCCTTAGAAGCTTCTACATTGCTTTCTTGTACAACAGATGAGATCTATCGGTTGTATGAGTTTGGTGAGGTCAAGGTGGCTATAAGGCCACGAATGCACACAAAGTTAGCGACTCACGAATCAGCGTTTACCCTGAGAAGTATCATAGAAACAAAACTGACTCGAATGAGCTCTGAAAGTGATGGCTTAAGTGTATATCTACCAGAGTGGTAAGTATGACGAAATTAAGTGACTTATTGGTAATCGAAGACGAAGCAGTAAAGCAAGCTGCGCTAAAGAAGATGTTCATGCCCTATACGGAAGGTGTCTGTGTTGAAGGGTTTGAAAAAGAGGCGTTAACGATCTTACTCAATCTCAGCTCAAGCCATCAATCAGATAGATGCTCAGATTGGTTGGATGTTGCCCGAGCTAAGAGGCATTTAAAAGCGGCTGAGAACCTAGAGGCGTCCCTTAATGAAATCAAATGGTTCCACACTCATAATCTCAAGTTTCCAGACTGCCGAGTTAAAGATCAGCGGATAGTTGCAATGCCTCTTACGACAACCGAGGTATTTATTTCAAGCGCAGTATTAGAGCAACGCTTGGGGTGGGCGCATAACTCTGCGGTGTATCGACACACATTGTGGTTATTGAATCCTTTTCTTTGGCAATCACAGCCCGTATGTATTCTTTCACTTATACAGCAAGAAAGCCCTGTTTGGGTTGAGCGGCTCAAAGAATTTGGTTTAGGTGCTAAGTCACTTGCGCGCTTGAAACATACAATCGAAGAACATCTCTCTGGTAATCATTTTCCCGATAGTGTCAGTGTTTACAGTAAGCAGCTAAGGTTTCCATGGAGGGATGATTATATTTCGGTGACCCCAGTGGTTAGTCATGCTATTCAGAGTGAGTTAGAAGTGAGGTCGAGAAGTCGAGAAAATAAGCTCAGCTTTGTGTCTTCGTCACTGCCAAACTCTGCAAGTGTCGGGAACCTGTGTGGCAGTTTGGGTGGGTATATGAAAATCCTAAACTACCCGCTAGGCGTCAAAACTGCGCAAGGTGGCACGTTACCTGAAAGTCGTATAAAGAGTGGTCACTATTTTGATGACTATCAGGTAACTAGCGCCAAAACCTGTCAGGTTTTAAATCGTCTAACTGGTTCAGAGCCATCTAAAACACAGAAGCAGAGGGAGAGTGACCGTAAGGTTAGAAGTAAGATATTGCGAAAGCAGATAGCCTTGTGGATGCTCCCATTAATTGAATTAAGAGACATCGTTGATGCTGACCCTACTCAACAGCAATTGGAACATAATGACTCTTTGGCTCAAGCCTTTTTATCGCTACCAGAATCGGACTTGGGCTCCTTAGCCAGTGAGTTTAACCGTCGCTTGCATCTCACGTTTCAAAACAACAAGCATGCTGCAAAGTTTGCCTATCATCCCAAGCTTATACAGGTCGTCAAAGCTCAAATCATATGGGTCCTCGAACAGCTCAGCAAACCAATTAGCAATGAAGATAAGATAACGGGTGAGCAGTATATCTACTTGTCATCAATAAGAGTGCAAGATGCGGTCGCAATAAGCTGCCCTTATTTGTGCGGCGCACCCTCTATGGCGGCGATATGGGGTTTTATGCACCGCTATCAAAGAGAGTTTAATAGGCTAGTTAATTGTGATTCCCCGTTTGAGTTTTCGAGTTTCTCTTTTTATGTCAGAAGCGAAAGCATCAAACCTACAGCCAAGCTTACCGAGCCTAAATCAGTCGCCAAAGTTAGAACCGTTTCAAACGCTAAGCGACCAACTATTCGTAGTGAACGATTGGCAGATCTAGAAATAGACTTAGTTATTAGAGTTCATAGTGAAAGCCGAATTTCAGATTTTAAGTCCATACTTCAAACAGCTCTTCCTGTTGCTTTCGCCGGAGGGGCATTATACCAACCACCGCTATCGACGCAGATTGAGTGGCTGAGGACATTTACCAGCAAGAGCGAGCTTTTCCATGTCATAAGAGGGTTACCAGCATACGGGCGATGGTTATACCCAAGTGAGAGTCAGCCGAGTAACTTTGATGAACTAGCGCGTTTAGTGACTAAAGACGCTGATAATTTGCCAGTTTCTATTGGCTACCATTTGTTAGAACAGCCAACTCAACGGTCCAACTCAATCACCTCTTGTCACGCCTATGCAGAGAACGCGATAGGGTTTGCGAAGAAAGTAAATCCGATAGAAGTACGTTTTAGTGGAAGAGATCACTTTTTAAACCATGCCTTTTGGTCGATAGAATGCAGTAGCGAAACTATTCTTATAAAAAACTATAGGGATTAATCGCTTATGGAACTTTGCACTCAGCTGAACTACGTTCGATCACTCTCTGTTGGCAAAGCGTACTTCTATTATCTATCTCAAAATGGCGAGATGTGCCCCCTTGAAATAGATAGAACTCGGTTGCGCGCACCAAAAGGTGGTTATGCGGAAGCATATAAAGGGTGCAAGTTCGTAGAAAAGAATGTTGCTCCACAAGATTTAGCTTACTCCAATCCTCAGTTCATCGAAGAGTGTTATGTAAAACCTGGTGTTGATGACATCTACTGTGCATTCCCTCTTCGAATTCGAGCCAACTCTCTAACTCCAGATACCTGTAGTGATGATGAGGTACGCTCTAAACTTTCTTTACTCGCTAAAACATACGAAGAACTTAATGGCTATCAGGAGCTCGCTCATCGATATGCGAAAAACATTCTGCTTGGCACTTGGCTTTGGAGAAACAGAGAGTGTCGAAAGTTGTCTATAGAAGTGACTACCAGTGATTCACAAACCTTGATTGTCGAGAATGCAACAAGGCTTTCTTGGTATGGTCATTGGGATGAAGTCTCATCGGAATGCTTAGAAAAACTTACAGGTTATTTGACGCGAGCACTGTCTGTTCCAACAGAATATTTCTACATGGATGTCAAAGCTAAAATTGGAGTCGGTTGGGGGGATGAGGTTTACCCAAGTCAAGAGTTCTTGGATGGCCGAGAAGATGGTGTTCCAACTAAACAATTAGCTACCGTCGAGCTACTGACCGGAGAAGAAACGGTTGCTTTCCATGGTCAGAAAGTTGGTGCAGCGTTGCAATCGATTGACGATTGGTGGCATGAAGATGCAGACAAGCCATTAAGAGTGAATGAATATGGATCTGACCGAGAGTACGTTATAGCAAGGCGACATGTGTCCCATGGAAATGACTTTTACCAATTAGTCAGAAATACAGAGCATTGGATTGAGACAATGATAGCTTCTCAGAACATCCCAAATGACGTGCACTTTATTATGTCGGTCTTGATCAAGGGTGGTCTCTTCAATTGTTCCAAAGCGAAGTAAGGATGATTATGACGAAGCGTTACTACTTCTGTATACGGTATGCCTCTGGCCAGGCCGACTATGAGCTGTTAGCAGGGCGTTGTATATCTCAAATGCATCTGTTTATGGTCCATAACCGACACGTCATGAATAAAATAGGTGTGAGCTTTCCCGACTGGAGTGCTGTTACGGTTGGACAAACTATAGCCTTTGTCGCAGAAGATAAAAAGGTGATGATTGGACTCTCTTTTCAGCCCTATTTTTCTTTGATGGTAAATGAAGGTTTGTTTGAGATCTCCAGTGTATGTGAGGTGCCAGGTACTGCTATCGATGTGAGGTTTACTCGTAATCAAACGATTGGGAAAAGCTTTTTGGGTTCCAAGAAACGTCGAATCAAACGTAGCATGCAGAGATCCGAACTATTTGGCGCTGGCACATCGTTACCAGCCACCAATGAAGAGCGAGTCATCGATAGTTTTCATCGAATCCCAGTTTCTAGTGGCTCATCAGGGCAGGATTTTATTTTGTTCGTGCAAAAGGAGTTTGTCTCGGAGCGCGTTGAAGCAAACTTTAGTAGCTATGGTTTAGCCACCAATCAAGAAAAAAAAGGGACGGTGCCTGAGTTACGTTTTTGACCCGTTTTCTAAAGCTCATTTTTAAGTAAGTAAAAACAGCGAGTTACGTAAGTAAGCAGAAAAAGGGTACTTTAGGGTTTTGTGATGTAAATCCCGTGGAATTAACAGCTTAGTGACTATAGTTAACTGTGTCCTGCCGCATAGGCAGCTAAGAATGATTTGAATGGCACTTCGTCCAAACCCAACACGTGTCCTGCCGCATAGGCAGCTAAGAATAGGCCAGGAAGAAAGCAACCCACCTGCTGAACAAGCAGTTAAGAATAAAAACCATTAAGTTTAGTTTAGGCTTGATGGTTTTTTTTACTTATTAATTTGTGTGCGGGGGGACGTGACTCAAAATGTGTCTTCCAGGCTATAGCTAACTATGCTGGGAATGCGGTGCAACGAGGTGTTGAACTTATTTTTGCCCCAAAGTTTGTTGGATTTAAACGCTTGGAATTAAAAAGCTCAACATTTAGCTGAGCTTTTTAGTTTGCTTTGAG
>NZ_JCBDGK010000050.1:0-191279 GCF_059834005.1 Vibrio sp. R12-SW3-ISO1 | reverse complement strand
CCCCCTCTACAGTACTCTAGTCTGCCAGTTTCAAATGCAATTCCGAGGTTGAGCCCCGGGCTTTCACATCTGACTTAACAAACCACCTGCATGCGCTTTACGCCCAGTAATTCCGATTAACGCTCGCACCCTCCGTATTACCGCGGCTGCTGGCACGGAGTTAGCCGGTGCTTCTTCTGCAGCTAACGTCAAATCCATACGCTATTAACGTATGAACCTTCCTCACTGCTGAAAGTACTTTACAACCCGAAGGCCTTCTTCATACACGCGGCATGGCTGCATCAGGCTTGCGCCCATTGTGCAATATTCCCCACTGCTGCCTCCCGTAGGAGTCTGGACCGTGTCTCAGTTCCAGTGTGGCTGATCATCCTCTCAGACCAGCTAGGGATCGTCGCCTTGGTGAGCCCTTACCTCACCAACTAGCTAATCCCACCTGGGCATATCCTGACGCGAGAGGCCCGAAGGTCCCCCTCTTTGGCTCGAAAGCATTATGCGGTATTAGCCATCGTTTCCAATGGTTATCCCCCACATCAGGGCAATTTCCCAGGCATTACTCACCCGTCCGCCGCTCGACGCCCTTAACGTTCCCCGAAGGTTCAGTTAAGTCGTTTCCGCTCGACTTGCATGTGTTAGGCCTGCCGCCAGCGTTCAATCTGAGCCATGATCAAACTCTTCAATTTAAGATTTTGTTGGCTCAATGAATACTGATAAGTTCCTAGTGACTAGAAGCTAGTTCCTAGAAAACTTGAATTGACTGTGCTGAGTCCGAAGACTCAATGGTCACTTCAGTATCATTGATAACCGGTGATTCCGAAGAATCAGTTTTTGATTTCACTTTTTATAAAAAAGTGAAAACTAATAGTGGATTATCATCAACGAGTGCCCACACAGATTGATAGGTTTATATTGTTAAAGAGCTAGGTGTCTCTGGCTGTGACGTTAGGCTCACTCACAAGAGGCGGCCATTCTAGCGACTTAATTTTCAGTGTCAAACACTTTTTTAAGTTTTTATTTCAACGTTGCTGCTGAGCTAGTTGACCTTGTCGATAACGCTGAACCCTTATGAGCTCTGCCCTGTCGACGAGGTGGCATTATAGAGATCGAAATCACATTGGCAAGTGATATTTTCATAAAAATGTAAAAATAGAGCCTAAATGAGCAATTAGCGCTCAAGCCCCTATTTATCCAACTTTACCCAACTATTTACCACATAATAACCACAGAGTTATCCACAGCAACTAATTCCAAGCGATAAAAAAGGCCGCATACGCGACCTTTTTTGAGGTTCATTGACGCAATTACCGCATCAAATACCCGAGCCATCGAGTTCGTTGTCTTCTTCATGCAGACCACACTCTCTCTTTAAGCCGAAGAAACGTGTTTCTTCTTCTGCCATTCCAGGCTCCCACTTCTTAGTGGTATGCGTATCACCGACAGAGAGATACCCTTCATCCCAAAGAGGGTGATAAGAGAGCCCCTGCTCTTCTAGGTAGTAGTGGATGTCCTTATTACTCCAATCAATCACTGGTAGAAACTTGAACACGCCATTTTGAATCGACAAAATGGGTAGTCCTGCTCGCGACTTAGATTGCTCGCGGCGTAGACCGGAGAACCAAGTGCTGACATTAAGCTCCTCTAACGCGCGGCGCATAGGTTCCACTTTGTTTATCTTGTTGTACTTCTCGATACCCTCTATACCTTGCTCCCAAAGTTTGCCGTAGCGCGCCTCTTGCCATTGCGGACTCTCTTTAGCGCGATACACTTTTAGGTTGAGGTTCAATTTCTCTGTCAATTGATCGATAAAACGGTACGTTTGCGGGAACAAGTAACCGGTGTCGGTCAAAATGACCGGCACGTCCGGTTTCTGCTCAGTGACGAGGTGAAGCATCACCGCCGCTTGGATACCGAAACTCGACGAGACCGCGAACTCGCCATCGAGGTTTTCAAGCGCCCATTTTACTCGCTGCTGTGCTGACAGTTGCTCAAGCTCGACATTGATCTGGGCAAGATGAAGACTTTGCTCGGTCTTGGTCAGTTTAAGCAGTTCTGCCAGCTCCGGTTTTGAAGCTACAGAATCAAGCATAAAAATCTCTCTTAGATACCAATACTTCTTGGATGATGCCAACACGGATAACGAAGTCACCGAAACACTCACCTTGCTCACGCTCAGTAGCCCAGCGACCGACCAGTTGATCTATCTCTTCGAGTATCTGACTATCTGTAATGTTCTCTTTGTACATTTTCGGCACGCGTGTTCCAGCGCGGTTGCCCCCTAGGTGCAGGTTGTATCGACCTGGCGCCTTACCCACTAGACCAATTTCAGCCAGCATCGCGCGGCCACATCCATTAGGACAACCCGTCACGCGCAGAATGATGTTGTCTTCTTTTGGTAGATTGTGTTTCGCCAAAATGCCTTCTACGTCGGTCACGAACTGCGGCAAGAAACGTTCCGCTTCCGCCATGGCGAGCGGACAAGTTGGGAAGGCCACACACGCCATCGAGTTTTTACGTTGCTCGCTGACCGCGTCGTCCATCAAACCGTGTTCGCGCGCAATTTTCTCGATCTTCGCTTTGTTGCTTTTCGACACACCCGCCACAATCAAGTTTTGGTTGGCCGTCATGCGAAAATCGCCTTTATGGATTTTGGCAATTTCAGCCACACCGGTTTTAAGGGGCTTGCCTGGGTAATCCAATAGTCGGCCGTTTTCGATAAACAAGGCGAGATGATGTTTACCATCAATGCCCTCTACCCAACCGATACGATCGCCACGTTCTGTGAATTCGTATGGACGGCTTGCTTGGAACTGAACACCGGCACGTTTTTCCACTTCCGCTTTAAACACATCGATACCGACGCGATCAAGCGTGTATTTGGTTTTGGCGTTCTTACGGTTTGAACGGTTACCCCAGTCACGTTGCGTAGTCACAACCGCGGCTGCCACATCCAACGTTTTTTCAAGTGGGATAAAACCAAAGTCATCCGCTCGACGTGGATAGGTCGACGTATCACCGTGAGTCATCGCAAGACCACCACCGACTAAAACGTTGAAACCCACCAGCTTGCCGTTATCGGCTATCGCGACAAAGTTCAAATCGTTCGCATGCACATCCACATCATTTTGCGGCGGAATCACCACGGTGGTTTTGAACTTACGCGGTAGGTAGTTACTACCAAGGATCGGCTCTTCGTCTGTGGTCTCAACCTTCTCACCGTCTAGCCAGATCTCTGCGTACGCGCGCGTCTTAGGCAGCAGGTGCTCACTGATCTTTTTCGCCCACTCGTACGCCTCTTGGTGTAACTCAGATTCCACCGGGTTAGTGGTACACAATACGTTTCGGTTCACGTCACCTGCGGTAGCGATAGAGTCAATTCCAATGCTGTTGAGCGTTTGGTGCATCAGTTTGATGTTTGGCTTTAATACGCCGTGGAACTGGAACGTTTGTCGAGTCGTTAGACGGATACTGCCATACAGAGAGTGCTCGGTAGCAAACTTGTCAATCGCCAACCATTGCTTCGGCGTGATAATACCGCCCGGCATGCGCGCACGAAGCATCACATTATGCAGAGGCTCCAGCTTTTGTTTCGCACGTTCGTTGCGAATATCGCGGTCATCTTGCTGATACATACCGTGGAAACGAATCAGCTGGAAGTTATCCGCCGTAAATCCGCCGGTGATGCGATCTTGCAGATCCGCTTCGATCGTCCCACGTAGGAAGTGACTTTCTCTTTTAAGGCGTTCGTTATCGGAAAGCGGCCCTAACTCTTCGCCCAGTACCACCTGCTTGTTATTTTCAGTAGAAAAAGTCATTAGTACACATCCCTTTGATAACGTTTTGCTTTGCGTAACTCATTAATAAATTCTTCTGCGTCATCACGCGATAGATTGCCTTGCTGCTCAGCGACGATGATCAGCGCGTCATGAACGTCTTTTGCCATACGAGTGGCATCACCACAGACATACAGATACGCGCCATCTTGAATCCACTGCCACACTTGTGCCGCGTTCTCTAAAATGCGGTGCTGAACATACACTTTCTCGGCTTGATCGCGGCTAAAGGCCACATCCAAACGGCTGAGTACCCCTGATTTTAGGTATTTCTGCCACTCCACTTGGTAGAGGAAGTCCTGAGTAAAGGTACGATCGCCAAAGAACAACCAGTTCTTTCCAGACGCATCACGGTTCTCTCGCTCCTGGATAAAACTGCGGAATGGGGCAATCCCAGTGCCAGGGCCAATCATGATAATCGGCGTGCTGTCATCTTGAGGTAATTTGAAGTTGTTGTTGTTTTCAACAAACACTTTGACCGCACCGCCCTCTTCGAGGCGCTGAGCCAAGAAGCCTGAGGCACCACCAAAGCGAGACTCGTCACCTTGCTGGTATTCCACCAGCCCAACAGTCAAATGCACTTCTTCATCCACTTCGGCTTGGCTTGAGGCAATCGAGTAGAGTCTTGGCGTCAAGCGGCGCAACAAACCAATCAGTGCGTCTGCCGATAGGGTGGTTTTCTTCTCCGCTAACACGTCAACAATTTGCGTGTTGGCGGCGTACTCACGAAGCTTGTCTTTGTCTTCGACCAATTTTTGCAGTTTCTTGCTGCCTGACAGCTCAGCAAATTTTGTGACAAACTGAGGATTAGAAGCGGTGATTTCGAATTTAGTGACCAACGCGCTGTGAATCGACAAGCTCTCGCCATCCACTTCAACGCTTTCCACACCTGACAGACCCACTTTAGCTAGGATAGCATTGGCGAGTTCAGAGCTGTTCTCAAACCATACGCCCAAGGCGTCGCCTGGCTGATAAGTCAAACCTGAGCCTTCAAGATCAATTTCAATGTGACGCACGTCTTTTCCAGAATCACGCCCGGTGATCTTCTGGCTAGTCAGCAAAGTCGCGGTGTATGGGTTTTGCTTGTTGTAGGACGACACGACCGCCGATTGACCTACTGGCAACTGAACGACTTCAGCTTCTACGCCACCAGCCAACTCTTCTTTAACGATAGAGAGCGCTTTTTCACGCCACTCACTGGCTGGCGCTTCATAATCGACGTCACAGTCAACACGCTCAATAAAGGCCGTCGCGCCCAACTTGGAGAGATAAGCATCGAAGTCTTTACCAGTTTGGCAGAAAAACTCATAGCTTGAGTCACCGAGCGCAATCACACCATATTTGAGGTTCGGCAGTTTCGGCGCTTTCTTCGACTGCAAGAATTCATGCAGTTCAATGGCGTTGTCTGGGGCTTCACCTTCACCATTGGTTGACGCCACGATAATCACGTGGGTCTCTTTGGCTAAGCTTTTGCCTTTGTAATCACTGGCATCAAAGAGCGCCACATCAATACCTTGCGCTTTTGCGTCATGCTCGAGCGCTTCAGCCACGCCTTTCGCATTGCCAGTTTGCGAGGCGAAAATGATCGTCAATTTACCCGCAGGCTTGGCTGCCACCGCAACCGCCGCTTGACTGATGGGTGCAGACGCTGCTGCGGTTTGAGGCTGTTGTGCTAGGCCCCAAAAGTAGCCGCTGACCCATGCCAGCTGCTGAGTAGATAAACCAGCAACAGTTTGTTGCAAAGACCCTAGCTGCTGATCATTCAGCGGCGCAGCCAAAGCCGGTAATTCTTGTGATGCGTTTCCTTCAGAGGAGACGTTGTTTTTTAATGACATGGTCACGACATCCCTATTCATTGCGTGACGATAGATTAACCACTCTCCTTAATAACAAGAAAGAATAGAAGTGAATGTTTTATAACTTTTGGAATTAAAGGAAACGTGCAGCGCCTGAACGCCGTCAGCCAGTCGCGCGCCTTTACGCAGTACAAGCAGGGGAGGTAATAATGAGAGGTGATAGACAAGGCGTCTTTTTCTGTGGGTGGTGGGGACTATTTGGCTTCGACCCGTACGTGCTTAAAGCCCACCGCCATTGCCGACTTGGAGGCTAGATCAAGGTCTAGGTACTGACACTCCTCACCTTGAGCATCGGTCAATAACACGAAACCACCTCTAGCGTGGCGAAATTCCACCACCCAACTGCCCTCTTGGACAGACGGTTCAATAATGGCTTCCACCAGTTGATTGTCTCGATATAGGCTTCTTAGTTCATTAATCGTCATGAGATTCCCTTCTCTGGCTAGAAACAAGCGCCACCTATAAGCATGGAAGAAACTGACGATATCGCGACATTTTTTAGTGCATTTATAATGAATAGATATAAAAAAACAGTTCGATAGATACAAAAAGGCGCCACATCAATCGCAGCGCTCTTTTTCTAGTTATAATGAAAGGCATAAGGCAGTCATACATCATGCTATCGAAAAGACGCATGCATGTTTTTCACTGGGAAGAATCGCTGACTTAGAAGCTCCACTCCGCGCCAACAAAAAAGCCATTAGCGAAGATAAACGACTTACCGAGCTCCTCGGATATCGCATCGAACTTGCCCGACTCCAAATCAATCACGCGATAGCCACCTCGAAAAGCCAACGTCGTCTCTTTCAGTGGCAGGCGGTACTGAACGCCCGCCATCAAATCGGTACTTTTGATGTCGTTGTTGTTGCCAAAGTTCATCTCACCGATGATATCAAAATGCGTATTGGGCACCGTCAGCTCGGCATAGCCGTACCACGCCCAGATAAATCCATCGAAATCGACTGGATTGTTGATGTCTTCGGCATTGACGTACTTGGTATCGGATAAATCCGTCAGGGTCACCCCTGCATCGAAATGCATTAAATCATGCTCAAGCAGGCGGTAGTAGAGCGTCAGGTCGAGCTTATCAAACGCCATGTAATCGGCATCAACACTGGAGTAACGCAAACGGGCATCGGGAAGGTACGGCGTGTCATGCTCAATCGCCAAATAGCCGCTGGGTGTGGTGTCGCTGTCGCGGTTTACTTCATTGACCTTGGTTTTCGGCCACCACATCTCTGCACCGACTTTCGCCGTGTACGAGGACTCCGCCATCGCCCATCCCGAAACCATCGAGGCGATAGTGAAAATTGCAGCCGATTTGATACCCATTGATTAAACTCTCCACACTGTTGCTATGCATCATAGATGACGTAGCGAAAATAGTACCACATTCACTGAGCTTGCCCGCAACAATTTAGCCTAAACAGCGCTAGGATCTTGGCTGCGCGACCACGCTTTTAAAAAACCATACCGCTATCGCGATAACCACTAACCAAGGGATTAATTTAATCACCGCCGACATCATCCCGAGCAGCAACATCACCACCATAGCAAAGCCAATGGCGGCCAATACGGTCAGGAAGGTCACGCCTGTGACCAGTAACGTCGCCGCGAAGATCAAAGCAAAAATCAATTCAAACATAGTGCTCTCCTTTTTGCTCAATCAATACAGATAGTGTGCCAAGATTAGAAATCAAGATAAGATCATGTTTTATATAGACAAAAAAAAGAGGCTGGGTCTAACCCTACCTCTTCATATTCATCTATTGGTAAATTTAACCACTCGTTTGGCGATTTTTACACATCCAACTCTTGAGGGATTTTCGCCAGCGCCGCTTGTACCACTTCAATTCCGGAACCCGGTTTATGGGCGTTCTCACTGATGTAACGACGCCATTGACGCGCGCCTGGCATGTTTTGGAACAAGCCCAACATATGACGAGTGATGTGGCCTAAGTAGGCTCCCTTCGCCAACTGCTGCTCAATGTATGGGTACATCTCTTCAACCACTTGGCGACGCTTCTTCACTGGTGTGTCGAGACCGAAAATCGTCTGATCAACGTGTGCCAATAGGTACGGGTTTTGGTAAGCCTCTCGCCCAACCATGACGCCATCAAGGTGCGCTAAATGTTCTAACGACTCATCCAAGGTTTTAATGCCGCCATTGACGCCAATGTTCAAGTGGGCAAAATCTTGCTTGATTTGATACGCGCGCGGGTAATCCAGCGGCGGGATCTCTCGGTTCTCTTTCGGACTCAAACCGCTTAACCACGCTTTACGAGCGTGAATCGTAAACTGCTCACAGCCACCTTTTTCAGACACAATGCGCACGAAATCAGTCAGAAACTTATACGAGTCTTGATCGTCAATGCCAATGCGCGTCTTAACGGTCACAGGTATATCAACCACATCGCGCATGGCGGCAATACACTCCGCCACCAGCATAGGTTCCGCCATCAAACAGGCGCCAAAACGGCCATTTTGTACTCTGTCCGACGGGCAACCGACATTGAGGTTAATTTCGTCATAGCCACGCTCAGCCGCCAACTTCGCACACGTCGCTAAATCTTGCGGGTTGGAGCCACCAAGTTGCAGCGCCACTGGGTGCTCCTCCTCGTTGTACGCCAAGAAGTCGCCTTTACCATGAATGATCGCGCCGGTTGTCACCATCTCAGTGTAGAGCAAGGTCTCTTTAGTGAGGAGTCGGTGGAAGTATCGACAATGGCGATCTGTCCAATCGAGCATGGGAGCAATAGAGAATCGAGAGCTTGGAAAAACCCCGTTGTGAGTCGGTTTTTTCTCTTCGTTAGTGTCTAACATTGAACTCGCCTTTGTTTGCATCTTTTCACCCTATCAGCGCCCAACTCGCTGCCTCAAAGCTGCTTTGGGGCGCTATTGTGCCAAAAGCAGTCAGTGCTCGAATCGTGGTTTCATTAAAAAGAGCGCAGATTCTACATCAAGTTATCGCTGTGCCCAAGCATGGCGAGACACCACACAGACCTTAGAAATCTAAATCATTGATCTTGCGATATTGAACCTGTGTTTTCACACCATGCCAAGCAGTGGGGCATTTAACTCTCCCCACTCTACTGGGTCACTATGACGCTCGAGCGATTTCAAAACGGCCAGTCAGTTGATCGAGACGCTTCAGTGCATTTTGCATTAAGGCTGTTCGACGCGCGAGCTGTTGAGAAGAGATAATCAATTGTTCGGAGGTCACTTGAGCTTGATCGACCGTTTTACTGTGTTGAACACTGTTTTCAGCAATACCGTTAATAATGCGAAACAGTTCGGTAACTCGGTTCTGGAGAACCTCATTGCCATCCGTTCCATTGACCATGATGGCGTTGCTTTCGACGTTATCAATACCTTGCTGCATAAAGTTAACGGCTGTCTTTGATTGTGAACGAAGCTTTTGCAGCATGGTGCCGATATTGTTCGCTGCTTGAGAGGTTTTGTCTGCTAACGTACGAACTTCATCTGCAACCACGGCAAACCCACGTCCGTGTTCCCCGGCTCTCGCGGCTTCAATCGCCGCATTTAATGCCAGCAAGTTCGTCTGTGCTGTAATTTCAGAGATGATGTCGACAATGTCGGTAATCTTTTCCATTTCAGTGTTCACATCATTGACACTCTGCGCTGACGCTTCAACGATTTCTTTGATACCGTTGGCGGACTCAACCGCACGTTGATACTCCAGCGCCGCATGTTCAATTGTGCTTTGCATCGCTTTATCCATTTCTGTTGCAGAAAGGTTCGCACACTCGATGTCAGTTTGCTGGCCTTTACTAAGCACTATCATATCTTCAATGGAAGCACAGGTGTCTTGGCTAGCGGTGGTGAGCACTTGGCTGCGACGCAACAAAGAGGCGGACACTTGATTTACCTCTTTGCTTGCAAAGACCAACTCCGTGACCACGCCCTCTAAGTTATCGATAAAGCTATTGGTCCAGCGGCCAAGCCCGCCAATTTCATCTGGCTTCAAATGCTCCGTTTCAAGGCGCTGAGTCAAATTGCCATCCCCCTCTGCAAGGGTACGAATCACATTCGTCATTTCCTCAACACGTCGAGACAGTGGGCGTGCACAGAGAGCGTGAAAAGAAAACGTCACCGCCATACAAACCAGTGCCGTCAACAGCCAGACAAACACTTGCGAAAGTTGAAAGTAGTGCGCAGCAAAAGACGGAAGCAATACAGAGGCCAAAACCCCGAACGCAAAATGTCGAGTTTGAGTTAAAGACAAACTTCGGTGTCGATAGACTTCTTCTAAGTCCGACTCACACATCATCCCCCAACGGTCCGGTGAACCGGGCAACTGAAACGTAACCCCTTTACCAATAACGGGAATGTGACGGTAGTCAGAGTAGCCTGGGTATTCAATATAGAGATTTTGCCCGTGACGAATGGTTTCTCTGACGCCAGGGTGTAACTCTTTCGTTGCCGGGTCTGTGAACAGAATTTCAAACTCAGTGTGATGACGAACTTTCACCACACCGAACTCAGTGGTGATCCCCTGTTTTAAATTCTCTCCATGAGAAAAGGTATTGTCTTCGAAACGTGAGCGCGATAATGCCGTTCCCGGCAGAATACTTGGATCATGCTTGGCTTCAACCATAAACAGGTAGTTGTCACCAGATTCACTGTAGATGTGCCCCGCTTCGCGTTGAATAATGTCGCCAATCACATCGTTGGGAATTCGACCGCAAAGGCATGCTTGCTCCTCACCAGGCTTACCCAACGGTTGATAGAACATCAATGTCACCGCATCATGAAATGTGGAACTTGAAGGGCCAATAGCCAGTGTGCGCTCATCCACATAAGGGCCTAGCAAGTATGGTGCCTTTAGACCCGATGCCAGCGCCACATCATCGACGATATGACTGCCGATATGATTCTTATGACTGGAGTGAGTGGTCATGCCCTGACTATCGACAATAAACAACTCTGAGAAGTCTTTTCCCCTCTGAGTCAGTCCCTCTAATGTCGTATTACGCTCATTGATAGGTTTACTCGAAAGGTAGAGCGCGGCATTGGTCAAAAAGGCCCATTGATTGTTCGCCCAATCCTGAAGCAAGTTCACTCGTGTGTGTGCGATATTCTCAAACGTTTGTTCGAGCTCATTTTTTCTATGGCGATTTAAATAGCACGCCTTTTTCATGGCAAGCTTCCCTGTGCTACCAAGCCACGGTAGCCAACGTTGTTCACTCTGAGTTAGGTTCATCCTTGTCCCTTATTATTATCTTATCGTATACAATCAAAACGGCCTCGAGTGATGCAAGTTTCACACCCGCCTCAACAAAGAAATAACCATTTGATTTTAAATAACAAAAAATAAGACCTCACCAAAAAAGCACAACAACTTGCACTAAAACCAAGCACTTAAAAAACAAAGCACTTACTTGGTGCAAATGACATTAACTCGGATGAACAAGGTAAAGTAGAGAAGAAGTAATCGTAGCGAGATGAAGGAGTGAACGCGCTGATGGCGATTCGTCCCGTGAAGGATACAGTAGCTCAACCTCTCACGTCTTGAGCAGAGCGCTACGATGAAGAGGTTGGAAGCAATTTGACGTTGACGCGCCGATTATTGATTGGCGTTAAGAAAGCGCTCGGCGCTGGCGAACAGTGCGTCACATTTCTTTTTCTGTTTGGCGTGTTCTGCGTCGCCTTCACTCATGGCGTCCAAGAGCTCTTTCTGTTTGTTGTATTCACCCACCATGAGAGAAAACTTATCTTCAAAGTCACTCTTACGCATTTTCTTGCCTGATTTTCTTGCAGGTCTTGCTGGTTTTCTCATTGTTTTCTCTCCAATTTAGAGTTCAATTCGTTCTTTCTGATCACGTTCTAAAAGAATGTCTTCAATTCTCTTACGAATTTGATGGATGTTTTGGGGCTGGTCTTCTTGTTTCGTTGAAGCCTCTTCTGCAGGCTTACGAGGTTTTGCGTTCTTCTTCAATGCTTAATCCTTATCCGATTCGATATGGAAAGAGCCTAAAACCACACCGTCAGAATTTTGAAATTGACCAGACTCACTCACTTCACAAAATGAAAAATGTAAATCTAAATCGTCGGTGTTTAACTGAGGCAGCACGTGCCGCTTGAGAACGTCGCTATTGAGCTGGTGAAGGGAGGCAGACCAAGATGTCGACCTAGAGTAAAGGTGATAGTGTATTTTGAACAATGGCACTTTGCCCTTTAGGTAATTTTTGTTCGCGAAGAACATAATACCAATATGTTTTTCGGTTAGATTTTCTAGTCATTGAACTCCTTGATAAGCAATGAAAACAAAAAGACCTCGCCATCTGAATGAGCCAGCGAGATCTCTTAAGTACAATTACAGTACAGTTACGTCAGCAGCTTGTGGGCCTTTGCCACCTTGCTCAACGTTGAACGCCACTTTTTGGCCTTCTGCGAGAGTTTTAAAACCATCGCTAACAATAGAACGGAAGTGAACGAAAAGATCCGCGCCACCGTTGTCTGGAGTGATGAAGCCAAAACCTTTAGTTTCGTTAAACCATTTTACTGAACCAGTTGTCTTATTAGACATAAATACCTCGATACATTGATACATTGATACATTGATACATTAATGAAGAAAATAGAAGCTACTAAGGAAAGCATGTAGAAAAAGGTATCGCAGGATAGTATGACGACTGAATCGAAATGAAACTGTGAAGATCTTGAACTAAATATTGCATTAATAGCCCGCTTTTTGAGCTGGCGCCACTATACACCTTGTAGAAATAATAGATAGCGATTTCTCACATTTTTATTTTCAACTCGCTTTTTCGTCAACCCGCCCTGTCTTGGCGCAGCTCTGTGCTGGCTCGAACACAATTTCGCCCTGCCGCTTTTGCCTCGTACAAGGCTTGGTCAGCGCGTTTAAGTAAACTTTCAGGTGTGAGATCGAAAGCGCTAGGTGCCACCGCCCCTATACTGACGGTGATCGACATCCGAGTGCCATCATACTCATACGGGTATTGTGCGAGCGTGGCTCGAAGCGACTCAAACACCGACATCGCAGGTTCCAGTTCTGACTGACGAACAATAAGCGCAAACTCTTCACCGCCAATGCGCGAGACATGCCCTAACCCTTTCATTTGCTGCATGGTGAGCGTCACCACTTGCTTTAAGACCTGATCCCCCGCTAAATGGCCATAGCGATCATTGAGCGGTTTAAAATGGTCAATATCCATCAAGCCAAGTACAAAGCCTTGGTGTTGCTCATGAAAATCCGACAAGGTTTGTTGAATCTTGGCTGAAAATACCCGGCGATTGGCAGCGCCAGTGAGCTCATCCGTCGTGGCCAGTTGGTTTAGCGCCATCACTTGCTGATGCAGTTGGATATTGAAGCTGACCCAATTGGCAATACATTGCAAAGTAATAGCTTGCGCTTCAGTAAAGTAGTGACTTTGATCGTGGCCAATATTAAGAGTACCCAAACATTGGTCACCACACACGAGAGGGGCATCCATACAGGTCTTTAGCCCAGAATCCCGCAGCATGACGCAATCTAACTCCTCAGAGGTGGCAAGATCGTCACAAATGAGCAGTGTACGAGTTGAGAAGGCTCGGCCGACGAGCGTTTGCGCAATAGGGAGATGGGAATCGAGTGGAATGGCTTTATTGCCACTGATCGAGTAGACCTTGAGCGTATCTCCGCCTTCCTTAAGCGTAATGCTGGCTCTTTGGGAGGCAAACATCTGCGACATCCATTGGGAGACGGTATCGAGCACCGCTTGCAGTGAGGTTGACACCGACAACGCCTGTATAAAGGCCGCAGGCAGTGTCACATGATGGCCTCGTTCTAATTCGGCAAGCTTCGAAAGACCATAGGCTCTTTCTGACCGCATAGCTCCCCCTAATGGTGCATTGTCGTTATTATAATTTTTGATGATTGACCCATTAAACATTAACCCCATTTCTGACAGATGCAAGCAACAAACACAAAGGGCACGCGTTATTGGTATCGTTTTCCCTGTAGATAAGGTAACTTATGCGCAAGTGTCAAAATGATGCTCTGTGTCCGGTGAGGGTAAATAACGCACTGACACACTTATCAGAAAATGCCTTACGCGCGACGCTAAAGTTGCGGAAATGGTATATTATTAAACATGTCCAATGGTTATGGTGAGAAATTTGGACCCACAGCTAGTCACACAAATTGAAGAAATCTGTGTCGCGAGAGGCGTACGGCTAACCCCTCAAAGAAAACGAGTCTTTGAGTTGATTTGTGCCAGCCCGAAAGCGTCCAGCGCGTATGAACTTTTAGAGGAGCTGAAACTCAGTGAACCGCAGGCTAAGCCGCCAACCGTTTATCGAGCACTCGATTTTCTGTTAGAGCAAGGTTTCATTCACCGAGTCGAGTCGACCAACAGTTTCATACAGTGCTGCTCGTGTAACGCACACAAACACTTTTCTCATCTACTGATCTGTGACAAGTGTGGAAATGTCATTGAATTACAAGATGATAGTTTGATAGCCTTACTGGCAGACAACGCAGAAAGGCACGGTTTCAGACTCACAAATCACGTGATTGAATCACATGGGACTTGTCAGTCGTGCAGCGCTGATAAGGTGCAATAAGTCTCACAGTAAAATAAGTTTCACAGTCCATTAATGAATAGAAGAAGATTATGCGCGCTGAATTTGTAAACCCGTTTTTAGCTTCACTGATGAATGTGTTGAAGACCATGGCATCACTGGAGCTAAAACCGCAAAAACCTCGTGTGAAAAAGGATGAGATCGCTCGCGGTGATATCTCTGGTTTGATTGGTATGGTTGGCCAGCAAACGCGTGGCTCGATGTCTATTACCTTTGATGAAAACTTGGCGCTGGAAATCATGCAAAACATGTTGGGTGAACGCCCGAATGGTTTGAATGATGAAGTCACCGATATGGTGGGCGAAATCACCAACATGGTCACTGGCGGTGCAAAACGCATCTTGGCAGAAAGTGGCTTTGATTTTGATATGGCGACACCTGTCGTGGTGTCAGGGAAAGGCCATACGATTCGCCACAAATGCGAAGGCTCGATCATCATCATGCCGTTCACCTCACAATGGGGCAACGCCTTTATCGAAATCTGTTTCGAATAAGCACAGCGCATCCCTCACGGCGTATCACAATGGCGCACATGAATGGCGCACATGCGTGTTAAGCCTTGATGCTAAAACACGGGTGATAAAAAAGCTTCCGACATGGAAGCTTTTTTGGTTAAGCGATGATCTGCCGCTCTTTTAATGTCTCAAGACACATTGCCACCAGCTCATCGATGCTCTTTTCACCCGCAGGTAAATCGATTTCTGGGTTTAGCGGCGCTTGATACTCAGAATCAATACCGGTGAAGTTTGGGATCTCCCCTGCTCTTGCCTTTTTGTACAGCCCTTTTGGATCGCGCTGCTCACAGACATCGAGCGATGCGTTGACAAACACTTCCAAAAACTCGCCCTCTGGCAGCAGTTCTCGCACCAGCTGACGCTCGGTTCGATGCGGTGAGATAAACGCAGACAGGACAATCAAACCGGCATCGGCCATCAATTTCGCCAGCTCACCGATGCGGCGAATATTCTCGCGTCGGTCTTGCTCTGAAAATCCTAAATCACTGCACAGGCCATGACGAACATTGTCGCCATCAAGCAAATAGGTGTGGTAACCCAGCTGCGCCAACTTGGTTTCAAGCGCGCCAGCCACGGTCGACTTTCCCGCGCCAGATAGCCCGGTAAACCAGAGTACCGCAGGGCGCTGATTTTTAAGTTTGGCACGCTGCGCTTTATCAACGGCGTGTGAGTGCCAAACGATGTTTTCGTCTTTTTCGCGGGTTTGTGTGGTCATAGTCAGTCCTTGTCAATCATTCCACTCTGCGAGCGAGGCAAAGCGGAGAAATAGCTGCATCAGAAGGGAAAAAAGATCGGGATAAGCCCAAGCACCAGTATCGAATAGACGATAGAGAGTGGAATTCCTACTTTGACATAATCCAGTAATGTGTAGTTGCCAACGCTATACACCAATAGATTGGTTTGATAGCCATACGGCGAAATAAAGCTCGCACTCGCGCCAAACAGCACGGCCATGATAAACGGCATCGGGTCTACCCCATAGCCCAACGCCATACTGTAGCCAATCGGGAACGCCAAGGCCGCGGCGGCATTGTTGGTCACCAGCTCTGTCAAAATCAGGGTTAAGAAGTAGGTCGCGACCAGTGCGCCAAAGACGCCCCAACCGTTAAATGCCTCGATAAACATCTGCCCTAAGTTTTCCGACAGGCCCGTCGAAAGCATCAATTGGGCAATCGACAGCGCCGAGCCGACAATGACAACGATATCGATAGGAAAACGGCGCCTCAGTTCGTTGATGTGGACAATGCCCGTCATCAAAGTCGCCAGCAAAAATACGCACAGCCCCTTAATGAGCGGCAGGACCTCCATCAGGGCGAGCCCAATCACCAGAGCAAAGCCCAGCAGCACCAAGGCGGATTTGTTGCCATCGAGGCGAGCACTCGAATCGAGATCATTCATCACCACAAACTCTTTGCGGTGAGCTTGCCTTTCTTGCTCAAAACGTTTCCCAGGCACCAATACTAAGGTATCACCCGCATTCAGCACTATGTTACCCAAGCCGCCTTCCAAACGCTCATGGCCACGACGAATCGCCACCACCACCGCATCAAAGCGATCGCGGAAGTGACTCGATTTTAACGTCTTGTTGCAAAAGCTCGCCGAAGAGCTCACCACCACTTCCACGTAGTTTTGCCCGTTGATGTGGTGCTGACCAAACAGCGTTAAGCCTTGGATCTCTTGCAAGGTCGCGACGCTTTCTATATCGCCACAAAAGAGCAAGCGGTCTCTGGCCTGCAAGACAAAATCAGGGTCCACCGATGGCATGGTTTGCCCATCACGGATCACTTCGGCCAAAAAGAGTTTACGCAGCGCACGCAAATTGTTCTCACTGATACTGCGCCCAACCAGCGGCGAGCCAGGCTCAACCCGCGCTTCTAAAAAGTACGGTAAGTCGTCTTGGCTGTGATCATCATAGTTTGGCAACAGATAACTCAGAGGGATCAAGATAAGCAGCCCGCCAACCAAGACTGATAAACCAATCAAAGTCGGGGTAAAAAAGCCCAAACTTGGCAATCCCGCGTTTTCAACAAAGCTGCTGATGATCAAATTGGTCGAGGTACCAATAAGGGTTAACGTACCGCCTAAGATGGCGGTATACGAGAGAGGGATCAATAACTTCGACGGGGCGTGTTGCTGGTTGCGCTTAATGGCGCCAATCAGCGATACCACCACCGCCGTATTATTAGTAAACGAAGAGAGCAGCGCCGTGGAGATACCCAACTTCGCCACGACGGTGCCTAATTTGCCCGTCGACAAAGAGCGGCTCACCCAGCTGATCAGACGCGTTTTTTCTAGCGCGCACGATGCCAAGATGAGCAGCACCAGCGTCACCAATGAGGCATTGGTGAAGTTAGAGGCGATCTCACTGACGTCAATCAAGCCGGCAATGAAGGCAATAAACGCTGCGCTGGCAAACAGATAGCTCGGTTTAACTCGTGTGCTGACTAAACAGGTCACAACCCCGACCAACAACGCCAGCACCACTCCTTGCTGCCACATTTCGCCTCTCCCTACTCGCTTACCTTGGCTTACTTCTGGCCAAGCAGTTGGCTGAGATCAGCCGCACCCCAATGAGGGAAGTGCTTACGAATCAGTGCATTGAGCTCAACTTCAAACTCAGAGAACTGACCTTCACCACGCGCAACCTGCGACAAGCTCTCGCGAATCAATCCCGCGCCGACTGTCACATTGGTTAAGCGATCAATCACGATAAAACCGCCGGTGTCTTGGCAAGCGAGGTATTTGTCCAGTGCGACCGACTCGTTCAAGGTCCATTCGCACAAACCGATCCCGTTTAACGGTAACTCGTCAGCACTGTGGCTCGAGAGGTTGTTGATATCGTACTGGTGACGAATCGTTTGCACCTGACCTACCGTTTTCTTACCCGCGATCTTGATGTCGTAATCACGTCCCGGTTTAAGCGGCTGCTCGGTCATCCATACCACATCGGCCAGCAGGTGGTTACTCGACTCCACAGAAGAGGACTCCAGTACGAGCAGATCGCCGCGGCTAATGTCGATTTCATCTTCCAGCGTCAACGTCACCGCAAGTCCGGCTTGCGCCTTCTCCAAATCGCCATCAAAGGTCACAATACGCGCCACCGTTGAGGTTTTGCCTGATGGCAACGCTTTAATTTTGTCACCTACGCTGACACTGCCAGAGGCAATCGTGCCGGCAAAGCCACGGAAATCGAGGTTCGGGCGGTTAACGTATTGCACAGGGAAGCGGAAATCGCCCACTTCTTTTTCGCTGTCTACATCGACAGACTCCAAAAGCTCAAGCAGTGATGGGCCTTTGAACCAGCTCATGTTGGCACTGGGCTCAACCACGTTATCGCCTTCGAGCGCTGACAGCGGGATGATCTGAATGTCCGTCTCACCTTGCAGGTTCTTGGAAAACTCAAGGTATTGCTCACGAATCTCTTCAAAGCGCTGCTGTGAGTAATCGACCAAGTCCATCTTGTTAACCGCCACCACAAAGTGCTTAAGACCAAGCAAATTAGAGATGAAGGAGTGACGACGCGTTTGATCCAAGACGCCCTTACGCGCATCGATCAAGATCACCGCCAGATCACAGGTTGACGCACCGGTCGCCATGTTACGCGTGTATTGCTCATGCCCCGGTGTATCCGCAATGATGAATTTGCGTTTTTGGGTAGAGAAATAACGGTAGGCCACATCAATGGTGATGCCCTGTTCACGTTCCGCTTGCAGACCATCGACCAACAGCGCCAAGTCTGGGCGCTCTCCGGTGGTGCCGACACGCTGAGAATCAGAGTGGACCGCCGCCAACTGATCTTCATAAATTTGTTTTGAGTCATGCAGCAAGCGACCGATCAAGGTACTCTTGCCGTCATCAACTGAGCCACACGTTAAGAATCTAAGTAGTGACTTGTATTGGTGCTGTTTTAGGTATCCCTCGATACCAAGCTCTGCGAGCTCCGCTACGACTGCGCTGTTCATTTTCTTTCCTTAGATCCTACTTAGAAGTAACCTTGACGTTTTTTGAGCTCCATCGATCCTGACTGATCGTGGTCGATCGCTCGACCTTGGCGCTCACTCGACGTCGCCACTAACATCTCTTCGATAATACCGGTCAACGTGTTGGCGGTGGACTCAATCGCCCCAGTCAGTGGGTAACAACCCAAGGTACGAAAACGCACGCTTTTCTCTTCCACCACTTCACCCGGTTGCAGCTTCATGCGCTCGTCATCCACCATGATCAACATGCCATCACGCTCAACAACAGGACGCGTATCCGCCAAGTACAAAGGCACAATCTCGATGTTCTCTAGGTAGATGTATTGCCAGATGTCGAGCTCAGTCCAGTTCGACAGTGGGAACACACGAATGCTTTCGCCTTTGTTGATTTGACCGTTATAGGTGCGCCATAGCTCTGGACGCTGGTTTTTCGGGTCCCAGGTGTGGTTTTTATCTCGAAATGAGTAGACTCGCTCTTTCGCTCGAGACTTCTCTTCGTCACGGCGGGCACCGCCAAAGGCAGCGTCAAAGCCGTATTTGTTCAGCGCCTGCTTTAACCCTTGGGTTTTCATGATGTCCGTGTGTTTCGAAGAGCCATGATCGAATGGGTTGATGCCCATCGCCAGACCTTCTGGGTTCTTATGGACCAAAAGCTCAAAGCCATACTTCTTCGCGGTTCTATCGCGAAATTCGATCATTTCTCTAAACTTCCAGTCGGTATCGACGTGCAGCAGTGGAAATGGGATCTTGCCTGGGTAAAACGCTTTACGCGCAAGATGCAGCATTACTGATGAGTCTTTACCGATGGAGTACATCATCACAGGGTTATCAAACTCAGCGGCAACTTCGCGGATGATATGAATACTCTCCGCTTCCAGTTGCTTGAGGTGAGTTAAACGTTCTTGGTCCATGTTGGTGCTTCCTTTACGGCTCGCGTTGAGCTTCTGACTATTAAATTCAGGGTGATGTGCAAAAATTAAGCGCTATGCGCTCTGGCGGCCAAGTTGGCTTATGGGCGCCTCGGTTTGCGCGCGGGCAAACCAATCGAGCTTTTCGGACAACGCCACCACTTCACCGATCACAATCAATGACGGGGACTCGGCGCTTTTGGCCAATTCACTCAAATCGCTCAATTGACCTTTCAGTACGCGTTGGGCTTGCTGCGTACCACGCTCGATAATGGCAATTGGCGTGTGCGCGGCGCGGCCATGCGTAATCAACTGGCTTTGGATGTAATCGGACTTCATCAGCCCCATATAGATGACTAGCGTTTGATTGCCACGCGCCAATGTCGACCAATCCATCTCATCACGTTCGGCTTTGAGATGACCGGTAATAAACATCGCCGACTGAGCGTAATCTCGGTGGGTCAATGGAATGCCTGCGTAGGCCGTCGCGCCAGCAGCAGCGGTGATCCCTGGTACCACGTGAAAGGCGATACCCGCGTCAGCCAACACTTCGAGCTCCTCTCCGCCGCGACCAAAAATAAACGGATCGCCACCTTTAATGCGCACGACTTTATGCCCTTGCTGCGCAAAATCGACCAACAGTTGATTGGTTTTCTCTTGCGGTACGCTGTGGTGACCCGCACGTTTGCCAACGCAAACCAAAATGGTGTCGCTTGGCACCAGTGCCATGATCTCGTCTGACACCAAGTAGTCATACAGCACCACATCGGCCTGCTGTAAAAAGCGCAACGCTTTGAGCGTCAGCAACTCCACATCGCCTGGCCCTGCGCCAACCAATGCCACTTCACCGGCTTTCAAACCACTGCGGCCCATTGCGTGCAACGGCGGTAGGTTGCGCTCGACTTGGGGCTGGCGAAGTGGAAAGGGAGAGACAGTTTCCTTGTGCGCCATAACGTCATCCTTTTGCTAATCTATGGATGGCATTATGGCGCTGCGAACATATTACCTGAAATTCTAAAATTTCATTTTTTATACCAATTGCTGATAAGAGACGATTCTTGTGACACCGAATCGAGGCAAAAAGTGAGAGTTGGGCACCACAACCCGTTGATACCAACGGTTAAGATCACGTTTTCCTGATGAATGAAATTCTTGTTTCATACAACTTTGTTACATTATGCAGTACTGTTGACCCCCCCTCATCGGAGCAAAAAATGAACGTAGCAGTGAAACCTCTCTCTCTGGCCGTCCTCAGCGGGATGCTGGTTATGGCCAGCCCAGCGATGGCAGAAACCATCAAACTTCGCATTATCGAGACCACCGACATCCACACCAACGTGATGGATTACGACTACTACAAAGACAAACCGTCACAAAAGATTGGTTTGACTCGCGCCGCAACCTTAGTCAAAGCAGCGCGCAGTGAAGTCGAAAACAGCGTCTTGGTTGATAACGGTGACTTGATTCAAGGCAGCCCAATGGGTGACTACATGGCAGCCAAAGGCATTGAGAAAGGCGAGGTTCACCCTGTTTACAAGGCGATGAATCAGCTTGGCTACGATGTGGGTAACATCGGTAACCACGAGTTCAACTACGGGTTAGAGTTTCTGGCAAAATCGCTGGAAGGTGCCGAATTCCCTTATGTCAGCGCGAACGTTTTTGACCAAAAAACCGGTGAGCACTACTTCAAACCTTATCTGATAAAGTCGCACATGTTTAAAGATGTCGATGGTGTCGAGCACGAGATCAAAGTCGGCTACATCGGCTTCGTACCGCCACAAATCATGGTGTGGGATAAGAAAAACCTCGAAGGCAAAGTGTTTGCCAAAGACATCAAAGAGTCAGCGATGGCCCTAGTGCCACAAATGAAGGCTGAAGGCGCAGATGTGATTGTCGCCATCCCGCACTCTGGCGTATCCTCTGATCCGCACAAAATGGGCGCAGAAAACTCCACTTACTATCTCTCTGAAGTAGAAGGCATTGATGCGATTGCGTTTGGTCACTCGCACGCCGTCTTCCCAGGGAAAGGCTTTGAAAACATCCAAGGTGTGGATAATGAAATGGGTACCATCAACGGCGTTGCCGCCGTCATGCCAGGACGTTGGGGCAGCCACGTTGGTGTGATTGACCTAGAGCTTAAGCAAGAAGGTGAGCAGTGGGTGGTGGTGAAAGGCCAGTCCGAAGCACGCCCAATCTTTGATTCAGCGACTAAACAGCCTATCGTCGACGCGGATGCCGGTATCGTCAAAGCGCTTGAAGCAGACCACAAAGCGACGCGCGACTTTGTCAATCAGCCGATTGGTAAAGCCAGCGACGTGATGTACAGCTTCCTCGCCTTGGTGCAAGACGATCCCACCGTACAAATCGTCAACCTTGCACAAAAAGATTACGTTGAGCGCTTTATCCAAGGCGATCCTGATTTATCAGACATCCCTGTGCTCTCAGCGGCAGCGCCATTTAAAGCGGGCGGTCGTAAAAACGATCCGAATAACTACACCGAAGTGGAGTCAGGTCAGTTGACCTTCCGTAACGCTGCGGATCTCTATCTCTACCCGAATACCTTGGTGGCGATGAAAGTCAGCGGTCACGAAGTGAAAGAGTGGCTAGAGTGTAGCGCCGGTCAATTTAAACAGATCGATACCAACAGCAGCGCCGCACAAAGCCTGATTGATTGGGATGGCTTCCGTACTTACAACTTTGACGTCATTGATGGGGTTAACTACCAGATTGATGTGACCCAGCCAGCGAAATACGACGGCAACTGTAACGTCATCAATGAAGATGCTGAGCGTATCGTCGGTTTGACTTATCAAGGGAAAGCGATTGATCTGAAACAGCCATTTATCATTGCGACCAACAACTACCGTGCGTACAGCAACAAGTTCCCAGGCACAGGTGCCGAGTTTGTTGCGTTTGACTCGCCAGATGAAAACCGCTCGGTTGTGGCTGCGTACATTACCCGCGTCAGTGAAGAAAACGGTGAGTTTGTACCAAGCGCAGACAACAACTGGTCTTTCGCCCCTATCCAATCGGATAAAAAACTCGATATCCGTTTCGAAACCTCACCGGGTGAAAAGGCAGCTAAGTTCATCGCAGATAAAGGTCAATATCCAATGGCCTTCGTTGAGAATGATGATGTAGGCTTTGCGGTCTACCAAATCGATCTGCAAAAATAGCACTTTGCTCAATCAGAGCGTCTTTCATTAAGCCGCAGTCACTGCGGCTTTTTTCTCTCTATTTTACAAAGATCGTTAATATTGCAGCCACTTATCTCAGGTTGATATGATGGCGTCCCTTATTTACCACCAATAGGTGTCCGATGGATTGGCAACTGCGTACCTTTGAAGCTTTGAGCAACCACGAACTGTATCAATTACTCAAACTAAGAGTGGATGTGTTTGTGGTCGAACAAACCTGCCCATACCCCGAGCTCGATGACAAAGACCCAATCACGGGGGTGTATCACCTACTGGGTTATGAGCAAGGCCAACTGGTCGCCTGCGCGCGCTTACTGCCTGCGGGGATCAGTTATCCGAGCGTCAGTATTGGCCGAGTGGCGACACATGAAAAAGCGCGTGGCAACGGGCTGGGTCATCAACTGTTGGAGCAAGCGATTCATCAATGCCAACGTTTGTGGCCAAACAGCGCAATTGAAATCGGCGCGCAGGAGCACTTAAGTGCCTTCTATGGCCGATATGGATTTGTTGCCACCTCTGAGGTCTATCTCGAAGATGGCATCCCTCATATTGATATGAAGCGAGAGAGTGGGGCTTGAGGGGCAAAGGGGAATGGGTAGCGGGCAGAGGGTAAGTGATTACTTACTGCGGCCAAATCCACCATCTGATAACCTAAAGAACATCACCGATTGCTGATTTTTCTCAAGCTGAAGAATATCAAGCTGACCTTCATCGGTCACTTTGTAGCGCACCAACTGGCCTTGGCGAATTTGACTAAGCGGTTTATCTTGCCCCTCGACTTTGACGAGTGCGTTTAAGTCCGCCATTGAGAGCCCATTGCGTCGAAACATCTCAGCTAGGGTATCGCCACTTTTCACCGTATCTTCTTGCCACGGGTTCGTGACTTGTCTTGGGTTTGTTACTTGTTCTTGATGTGAGACTGGCGTTGAGCTTTGCTGGCTCAGTGAGGTGGTGTTGATATCAATGGAGACACGTTGAGGTGACGCAACCTGCACCGAAGCCGTCTCCGGTGTCGACTGTGATGTGGGCAACATCAGCAAAATGACAAGTAGTGGAACCAGTACCATCAACCCACGTTGATGCCACTTAGGTAGACGATGCCAAAGCGCCTTGCCTTGCTCGGGTAACGTGCGCCATTTAGCCCCAAGGGGAGACGATGGGTTCGTCTCAGGCGTGCTTGAGTCGGGCTGACTAGGCCCTTGCTTTTTCAGCTTGAGTGCGCCCAACGGGTTTGAATGACGAAAGCGCGCCAACTGTGTTTTCAATACCTCAGCATAATCGACACGTTGTGGTTTCTTCTTTCTGCGATTCATCGCCCTATTTCTCCCAATACTACCCTGCCCCAAGTATAAAAATGATAATCAACCGAGTATAGGGATTTTGCGCGCGTTAAGTAATAACTCGGTCAAATCTCACGGAATTCTCATCGATAGGCGCATTTCACCCCGAGAGTGATGGTTATTCTCCCCCGAGAGTGACAGTTAAAAGGGCGCTATCGTTTCATCACTGTGTGAGAACTGGTAGACTTGATGACTTTATACACCCAACAAGAGAGACATCATGTCTGAAGTGAAATTTGAAACTGTAGAGCAAAAAGCCAGCTACGGAATCGGCCTACAAATGGGTCAACAACTTGCGGGTTCTGGTCTTGACGGCCTAAACGTTGACGCCATTGCTGCGGGTATCGCAACAGCATTGGTTGGTGACATGCCAGCAATCGAAGTAGACGAAATCAACAAAGCGCTGCAAGAGCTGCACACTCGTGCAGAAGCAGTACGTCAAGAAGCGGCAAAAGCGGCGGCGGCAGATGGCGAAGCCTTCCTAAAAGACAACGCTCTACGTCCAGAAGTGACCGTACTAGAGTCAGGTCTTCAGTACGAAATCATCACTGAAGGTACGGGTGAAATCCCAACTTCAGACAAGCAAGTTCGCGTTCACTACCACGGTGAATTGACTGACGGTACGGTATTTGACAGCTCAGTGTCTCGTGGCCAACCAGCAGAATTCCCAGTTACTGGCGTGATCAAAGGTTGGGTAGAAGCCCTACAACTGATGCCTGTTGGCTCAAAGTGGAAACTGTATATTCCTCAAGACCTTGCCTATGGTGAGCGCGGCGCTGGTGCGGCGATCCCTCCATTCGCAGCCTTGGTCTTCGAAGTCGAATTGCTGGCTATCCTGTAATAGCCTGGCAGAACAGCCGAAAGTTCAAGACAGACAGCGGTGCTCTATGAGCGCCGCTTTTTTTCATCTTGACGCAGAGATGGCTCTATTCACTGTGAGATGAGTGTGATACAAGTATCGCTTATGGAAGCAATATACCCATTGATCCATTCAATCACTCTGGCCTATCAGAGTGTTAAAGCGAACACTGCATGGAGGCTCTATGCGCAAACACCTTCTTACTGCGGCGCTGCTGGCTCTGTCTGCCGGACAAGCGCACGCCTTTCTCAATTCCATTACTGAAAAATCAAGCCAAGAGGGTTTGATGGACATGGTTAGCCAAGGGCTCAACCTGCAATCTTCACCAATAAGCGAGCTGTTGACCAGTCAGCTTCCTGTGACCAGCGAACAAGCGACAGCGGGCGGCGGCGCACTGTTGGCGTTCGCACAAAGTCAGTTATCTTCTGAAAACAGCAACGAATTAGAGTCTTTAGTACCTGGCCTCTCGCAACTCAACGATGCGGGTGGGCTCTTTAGTCAACTTGAAAGTATCGAGGCGGTGCGCGGCGTCTTTGAAAAAGTGGGTCTGGACCCTTCGATGATCAGCCAATTTGCGCCTGTAATCCTTGGCTATCTTAGCGACCAAGGCGCCAGTGACAGTCTATTAGGTTCACTCGGTGGACTCTGGACCGATTTAGAATAGTCGTCAGTGAGTAGAGTGGTGCTCTGCATTAAATCTTGATGTCTCGATGAGATAACGTACAGAGACATTACCTATACGACAGGCACAAAAAAGCCGAGCTAACGCTCGGCTTTTTCGTTATACGAACTGATTACTCAGCAGCTTCTTCAGCAGCTGGGCGATCAACAAGCTCAATGTAAGCCATTGGAGCTTTATCACCAGCACGGAAGCCAGCTTTTAGGATACGAGTGTAACCGCCCTGACGAGCAGCAAAACGTGGACCTAGTTCGTTAAATAGTTTTGCAACTACTTCGTTGTCACGAGTACGTGCAAATGCTAGACGACGGTTAGCAACGCTGTCAGTCTTAGCTAGTGTAATCAAAGGCTCAACTACGCGACGTAGCTCTTTTGCTTTTGGCAAAGTAGTCTTGATAACTTCATGACGTACTAGAGAGCTAGCCATGTTGCTGAACATCGCTTTGCGATGTGAGCTGTTGCGGTTGAGTTGACGACCACTCTTACGATGGCGCATGACCTAATCCTTCTAACTAGTATCGATTAATCTTCAGCGATAGACGCTGGTGGCCAGTTTTCTAGGCGCATGCCCAGAGACAGACCACGTGATGCAAGTACGTCTTTAATCTCAGTAAGAGATTTTTTACCAAGGTTTGGCGTTTTAAGTAGCTCAACCTCAGTGCGCTGTACAAGATCACCGATGTAGTGAATCGCTTCTGCTTTCAGACAGTTAGCAGAGCGAACTGTTAGTTCAAGATCGTCTACAGGACGCAGTAGGATCGGATCGAATTCTGGCTTCTCTTCCTTCTCCTCAGGTACACGTACATCACGAAGATCTACGAACGCATCCAATTGCTCAGCAAGAATAGTTGCTGCGCGACGGATTGCTTCCTCAGGGTCTAGAGTTCCGTTCGTTTCCATGTCGATAACAAGCTTGTCTAAGTCTGTACGCTGCTCTACACGAGCGGCTTCAACAGCGTAAGCAATCTTGTCTACTGGGCTGTACGTAGCGTCAACCAGTAGGCGGCCAATTGGACGCTCATCTTCTTCAGTATGGATACGAGCTGAAGCTGGAACGTAACCGCGACCACGTTCAACTTTGATACGCATAGCGATCTCAGCGTTGTCATCCGTTAGGTGACAAATTACGTGTTCTGGGTTAGCGATCTCTACATCACCATCATGGGTGATGTCACCTGCAACCACAGGGCCTGAGCCTGATTTGTTCAGTGTAATAAACACTTCATCTTTGCCTTCGGCAACGCGAACAGCCAAACCTTTAAGGTTTAGAAGAATTTCAAGAATATCTTCTTGAACGCCTTCTTTAGTGCTGTACTCGTGCAGAACGCCTTCAATTTCAACTTCAGTCACTGCGCAACCTGGCATAGACGAAAGTAAAATACGGCGAAGTGCATTACCTAGAGTGTGACCAAAGCCACGCTCTAATGGCTCAAGAGTTACTTTTGCGTGTGTCGTGCTGACTTGTTCGATGTCAACCAGACGTGGCTTAAGAAATTCTGTTACAGAACCCTGCATTGTGTCCTCTCTTTAGTTTAAACCTTACTTAGAGTAAAGCTCGACGATCAGTTGTTCGTTGATGTCAGCAGACAGATCAGAACGCTCAGGCAGACGCTTGAACGTACCTTCCATCTTAGTGCCATCTACTTCAATCCAAGTTGGTTTTTCGCGTTGTTCAGCAACTTCTAGTGCACCTTTGATGCGAGATTGCTGTTTCGCTTTTTCGCGAATAGAAACAACGTCGTTAGCCGCAACTTTGAAAGAAGGAACGTTTACCACTTTACCGTTAACTAGAATAGCTTTGTGGCTAACTAGCTGACGTGCTTCTGCGCGAGTTGCACCAAAGCCCATGCGGTAAACTACGTTATCAAGACGACCTTCAAGAAGCTGAAGCAGGTTTTCACCTGTGTTGCCTTTAAGGCGAGCAGCTTCTTTGTAGTAGTTACGGAATTGTTTTTCTAGAACGCCGTACATACGACGAACTTTTTGCTTCTCACGAAGCTGAACGCCATACTCAGATAGACGACCGCGACGAGCGCCGTGTACACCTGGTGCGTTATCAATTTTACACTTGGTATCGATCGCGCGTACACCAGACTTAAGGAATAAGTCAGTACCTTCGCGACGGCTAAGCTTCAGCTTAGGACCCAAATATCTTGCCATGATCTTTCTCCAGTAATCTAAAAAACGTTATACGCGACGTTTCTTAGGTGGACGACAACCGTTATGAGGGATTGGTGTAGCATCAACAATGTTTGTGATGCGGAAACCAGCAGCGTTCAGTGCGCGAACAGTAGATTCACGACCTGGACCTGGACCCTTAACCATAACTTCCAAGTTCTTTAGACCGTATTCTTTAGCCATTTCAGCACAACGCTCAGCAGCAACCTGTGCAGCGAACGGAGTAGACTTACGAGAACCACGGAAACCTGAACCACCTGCAGTAGCCCAAGCTAGTGCGTTACCTTGACGGTCAGTGATGGTTACGATTGTGTTGTTGAAAGAAGCATGGATGTGCGCAACGCCATCTGCAACTTGCTTGCGTACGCGCTTACGAGCGCGAGTTGGTTGTTTAGCCATTGTACTCTACCTTCCCGATTATTTCTTGATCGGCTTACGCGGACCCTTACGGGTGCGAGCGTTGGTTTTAGTACGCTGTCCACGTAGTGGTAGACTGCGACGATGACGAAGACCACGGTAACAACCAAGGTCCATAAGACGCTTGATGTTCATAGATACTTCACGACGTAGATCACCTTCTACAGTGTACTTAGCTACACCATCACGCAGTTGATCGATCTGCTCTTCAGTTAGTTCACTGATCTTAACATCTTCAGCAATACCCACTTCAGCTAGGATAGCTTGAGAGCGAGTTTTACCGATGCCGTAGATTGACGTTAGTGCAATCACAGCATGTTTCTGATCAGGAATGTTAATGCCTGCAATACGGGCCATTATTCACTCCTAGTGTTTCTTAAAAAGAATTAGCCGCAACAAAGCCCGTTATGGATACGTTGCGGAATACTACTTCTTTTGCACGCAAAAGGTAGGCCGAGGAATATACTCGACCTAACCTTCTATTTCAAGTAAAAATTTCTGCTAATTAGCCTTGGCGCTGCTTGTGCTTTGGCTCACTGCAAATCACGCGAACGACACCGTTACGCTTGATAACTTTACAGTTACGGCAGATTTTTTTAACGGAAGCACGAACTTTCATTGCTAAACTCCGTAAATGAAATCTGAGACTACCGCCGAATTAACGGCCATAACCTTTCAGATTCGCTTTCTTCAACACAGAATCATATTGTTGAGACATCATATGAGTCTGTACCTGTGCCATAAAGTCCATGATAACAACAACTACGATAAGTAGTGATGTACCGCCGAAGTAGAAACGTACGTTCCATGCGACCATCATGAACTCCGGAATCAGACAGATAAAGGTAATGTAAAGCGCGCCCGCAAGGGTTAGTCGCGTCATTACTTTATCAATGTACTTAGCTGTCTGCTCACCTGGGCGGATGCCGGGTACGAATGCACCTGACTTCTTCAAGTTATCTGCTGTTTCACGCGGGTTGAATACCAACGCCGTGTAGAAGAAACAGAAGAAAATAATCGCTGCTGCATAAAGCATTACATACAGAGGTTGACCTGGGCTAAGAGCCAAAGACACGTCAGTTAACCAACCGAACGCGCTGCTCTCACCGTTCTGACCGAACCACTGAGCCAATGTTCCTGGGAACAGGATAATGCTCGAAGCGAAGATTGCTGGAATAACACCGGCCATATTAATTTTTAATGGCAGATGCGTACTTTGCGCAGCAAATACTTTGCGACCTTGTTGACGCTTCGCGTAGTTGACAACGATACGACGTTGACCACGTTCCATGAAAACAACAAAGTAAATGACAGCGAAAGACAATACAGCAATCAACAGCAGAAGAAGTACATGCAATTCACCTTGACGCGCTTGCTCAATTGTTTGGCCGATTGCCGAAGGCAATCCAGCAACAATACCTGCAAAGATCAGCAACGAGATACCGTTACCAATTCCGCGCTCTGTAATTTGTTCACCTAACCACATAAGGAACATGGTACCGGTTACTAAACTTACGGTCGCAATAAGCGTAAACATGGTTTGGTTGATAACAACCAGATTGTCGACCATGTTTGGTAGGCCTGTTGCAATACCAATAGCTTGGAAGGTTGCAAGTACAAGCGTGCCGTAGCGTGTATATTGGCTTATCTTACGACGGCCTGCTTCACCCTCTTTTTTGAGTTCAGCTAACGCTGGATGAACTACAGTTAGCAGTTGGACAACAATCGATGCCGAAATGTACGGCATGATGCCCAACGCTAATATAGATGCACGCTCAAGAGCACCACCGGAGAACATGTTAAACATCTCTACGATGGTACCTTTTTGCTGTTCGAACAATTGGGCAAGTACAGCAGCATCAATACCAGGTAGTGGTACAAAGGAACCTGCACGGAATACCAAAAGTGCGCCTAAAACGAACAATAAACGCGACTTTAATTCCGCCAATCCATTCTTTGCACTACTAAAATCTTGTCCTGGTTTTTTAGCCATCTGTACCCTTCCTTCGAAGATTATTCTTCGATTTTACCGCCAGCAGCTTCGATTGCAGCTTTAGCGCCTTTAGTCACACGTAGACCTTTAACAGTCACTGCTTTGTTAATTTCACCAGAAAGAACAACTTTTACAAATTCGATGTTCTTAGTGATGACGTTAGCAGCTTTAAGGCTGTTTAGGTCAACCACGTCACCTGTTACTTTCGCTAGCTCAGCTAGACGAACTTCAGCAGACACTAGGCTCTTACGAGAAGTGAAACCGAACTTAGGTAGACGTTGTTTTAGAGGCATCTGACCGCCTTCAAAACCTGGACGAACACTGCCGCCAGAACGTGATTTTTGACCTTTGTGACCACGGCCACCAGTTTTACCAAGGCCAGAACCGATACCACGGCCAACTCGCTTCGCAGGAGTCTTAGCGCCCGCAGCCGGTGCTAGAGTATTCAAACGCATTCTGATTACTCCTCAACTTTAACCATGTAGTAAACCTTGTTGATCATACCGCGTACACACGGAGTATCTTCAAGTTCTACTGTATGGTTGATTTTACGAAGGCCCAGACCACGCAAAGTAGCTTTGTGCTTTGGTAGGCGACCAATTGAGCTTTTAGTTTGAGTAACTTTAATAGTTGCCATGGTGTTCTTACTCCGAAATAGATTCAACAGTTAGACCACGTTTAGCAGCAACCATGTCTGGTGACTTCATGCTACCTAGCGCATCGATCGTCGCACGAACGATGTTGATAGGGTTCGTAGAACCGTATGCTTTAGATAGTACGTTGTGTACACCTGCTACTTCTAGTACTGCACGCATCGCACCACCTGCGATAACACCTGTACCTTCAGCCGCTGGCTGCATGTAAACTTTAGAGCCCGAGTGGCGACCTTTTACCGGGTGGAAAAGTGTGCCTTCGTTAAGCGCGATCGTAGTCATGTTACGACGTGCTTTTTCCATTGCTTTTTGAATCGCTGCAGGTACTTCACGGGCTTTGCCGTAACCGAAACCTACGCGACCGTTACCGTCACCAACTACAGTTAGTGCAGTAAAGCTCATGATTCGACCGCCTTTAACCGTTTTAGATACACGGTTAACTGCGATTAGCTTTTCTTGCAAATCATTCGCTTGAACTTGTTGTTCTTTAGCCATCTTCCAACCCTACCTTAGAATTTCAGACCAGCTTCGCGAGCAGATTCTGCTAGCGCCGCTACTCGACCGTGGTATTGGAAACCAGAACGATCAAATGCAACTGCGTCAACGCCTTTTTCAAGCGCGCGCTCTGCAATAGCTTTACCTACTGCTTTTGCTGCATCGATGTTACCAGTGTTCTTCACTTGCTCACGGATCGCTTTTTCTACAGTAGAAGCTGCTGCGATTACCTCAGAGCCGTTTGATGCGATAACCTGTGCGTACACGTGACGAGGAGTACGGTGTACTACTAGGCGAGTTGCACCCAGTTCTGCAATCTTACGACGTGCGCGTGTAGCACGACGGATGCGAGATGCTTTCTTATCCATAGTGTTACCTTACTTCTTCTTAGCTTCTTTAGTACGCACATTTTCATCTGCGTAACGAACACCTTTGCCTTTGTATGGCTCAGGCTCACGGTAAGAACGAATGTCAGCCGCAACTTGACCAACTAGTTGTTTGTCACAACCAGTGATAACAATTTCAGTTTGGCTTGGACACTCAGCTTTGATACCCGCTGGCAACTCGTGCTCAACTGGGTGAGAGAAGCCTAGTGTTAGACCTACAGCGTTGCCTTTGATAGCAGCACGGTAACCAACACCTTTAAGAGTTAGCTTCTTGGTAAAGCCTTCAGTAACACCAACAACCATGTTGTTCACTAGAGCGCGAGCAGTACCTGCTTGAGCCCATGCGTTAGCAACACCTTCTTTAGGACCGAAAGTAAGGTTGTTCTCTTCCTGAGCGATAACAACAGCGTCGTTAAGAACGCGAGTTAGTTCGCCCTTCGCACCTTTTACAGTGATTTCTTGGCCGTTCAGTTTCACCTCTACGCCAGCTGGAATAGCGACAGGTGCTTTAGCAACACGAGACATTTTCTACTCCTATTACGCTACGTAAGCGATGATTTCACCACCAAGACCTGCTTTACGTGCAGCACGGTCTGACATCAGACCCTTGGAAGTTGAAACGATAGCAACACCAAGACCACCCATTACAGAAGGAAGTTCATCTTTCTTCTTGTAAACACGTAGACCTGGACGAGAAACACGTTTAAGTTGCTCGATTACTGGTTTCGCTTGGAAGTACTTAAGAGTAACTTCTAGCTCAGGTTTTACTTCGCCTTCAACAGCGAAATCAACGATGTAACCTTCAGCTTTTAGTAGTGCAGCAATTGCAACTTTAAGCTTTGAAGAAGGCATTTTAACAGAGACTTTGTCTGCTGCCTGACCGTTACGAATGCGGGTCAGCATATCCGAAATCGGATCTTGCATGCTCATATGATTTACTCCAAATGATTAAGTGGCAATTACCAGCTAGCCTTACGAAGTCCAGGAATCTCGCCTTTCATGCAAGCTTCGCGAACTTTGATACGGCTTAGACCGAACTTACGTAGGTAACCGTGTGGACGACCAGTTTGGTTACAACGGTTGCGCTGACGTGATGCACTTGAATCACGTGGAAGAGTTTGCAGTTTAAGCACTGCATCCCAACGATCTTCTTCAGATGCGTTTACATCGCTGATGATAGCTTTAAGAGCCGCACGCTTTTCAGCGAACTTAGCTACAAGCTTCGCACGCTTTGCTTCACGTGCTTTCATAGAATTTTTAGCCATAACAGTAACCCTTCACCTTACTTACGGAATGGGAAGTTAAAGGCAGCCAGCAGAGCACGGCCTTCCTCATCAGTACCAGCAGACGTCGTAATAGTGATGTCTAGACCGCGTACTCGATCAACTTTATCAAAGTCGATTTCCGGGAAGATGATTTGCTCGCGAACGCCCATGCTGTAGTTACCGCGACCGTCAAAAGACTTAGCGCTAACACCACGGAAGTCACGTACACGTGGAAGAGCGATCGAAATTAGACGCTCAAGAAAATCCCACATACGTTCGCCACGCAAGGTTACTTTACAACCGATAGGGTAGCCTTCACGAATTTTGAAGCCTGCAACAGATTTACGCGCTTTAGTGATAAGTGGCTTTTGACCAGAGATCGTTGCCATATCAGATGCTGCGTTTTCTAGCAGTTTCTTGTCGTTGATTGCTTCACCAACACCCATGTTAAGGGTGATTTTCTCGATTCTAGGGACTTGCATGACGCTTGAGTAACCGAACTGTTTGGTCAGTTCAGCGACTACAGACGACTTGTAGTAATCATGCAGTTTCGCCATAGTAGAACTCCAAATTACTTTCTATTAGTTAGAAACAGTTTCGCCGTTAGACTTGAAGAAACGAACTTTCTTGCCATCTTCGATACGGAAACCGATACGGTCAGCTTTACCAGTAGCTGCGTTGAAAATCGCCACGTTAGAAACGTCGATTGCTGCTTCTTGCTCTACGATACCGCCTTGGATACCCATAGCAGGAACAGGTTTCTGGTGTTTCTTAACAAGGTTGATACCTTCAACGATAACTTTACCAGTAGCTAGGACCTTAGTTACTTTACCTTTCTTGCCTTTATCTTTACCAGCAAGAACGATTACTTCGTCATTACGACGGATTTTAGCTGCCATCTTTACGTGCTCCTTACAGAACTTCTGGAGCCAGTGAAACGATCTTCATGAACTTATCGTTACGAAGTTCGCGTGTCACAGGACCAAAGATACGTGTACCGATTGGTTGCTCAGTATTGTCATTTAACAGTACGCAAGCATTACGGTCGAAGCGAATGACAGAACCGTCTGGACGACGTACGCCTTTACGGGTGCGAACTACCACCGCCTTCAGTACATCACCTTTTTTAACTTTACCGCGAGGAATTGCTTCCTTAACAGTAACTTTGATGATGTCACCGATATGTGCATAACGGCGGTGAGAGCCACCCAGAACCTTAATACACATTACGCTGCGAGCGCCTGAGTTATCAGCTGCGTCCAGCATACTTTGCATTTGGATCATGTTAGTGCTCCGCTAAATATATAAAAAAACTAGACCCTCACGGGTCGGGCTGCCTCTTTAAAAGGGACGCGAATTGTACCACCCTTTTTTTCACTTGGGTAGTCAAAAAATAAACGGCCCCAAAAAAACTTTTTGGAGCCGTTTCATCATAGAATTAACGAGATTACATCTTCGCTTTTTCTACAACTTTTACCAAAGTCCAAGACTTAGTCTTAGACAGTGGACGACACTCTGCGATTTCAACTTTGTCGCCTAGGCCACATTCGTTGTTCTCGTCATGTGCGTGTACTTTTGTCGTGCGTTTTACGAACTTACCGTAAATTGGGTGTTTTACGAAACGCTCGATAGCAACAGTGATAGACTTGTCCATCTTGTCGCTGATTACACGACCTTGTTGAGTACGTTTTACTTCGCTCATTATGCGCCTGCCTTCTCAGTCAAAACAGTTTTCACACGTGCGATATCACGGCGTACAGCTTTCAGAGTATGAGTTTGCTGTAGTTGACCAGTCGCAGCTTGCATGCGCAAGTTGAACTGTTCACGTAGCAAACCTAGAAGCTCTGCATTTAGCTCTTCAACGCTTTTTTCGCGTAGATCTTGTGCTTTCATCACATCACCTGCTTAGTTACAAATGTCGTCTTGAATGGCAGTTTGCGAGCCGCTAGGCGGAACGCTTCACGTGCCAATTCTTCAGGTACACCACCCATTTCGTACATAACCTTACCAGGTTGGATTTGGGCTACCCAGTACTCAACGTTACCTTTACCCTTACCTTGACGAACTTCAAGTGGTTTTTCTGTGATAGGCTTGTCTGGGAACACACGGATCCAGATTTTACCTTGACGCTTAACGTGACGTGTCATTGCACGACGTGCCGCTTCGATTTGACGAGCAGTTAGACGACCACGGCCAACAGCTTTAAGACCGAATTCGCCGAAGCTTACATCAGTACCTTTAGCTAGACCACGGTTACGACCAGTCTGAACCTTACGGAACTTAGTACGTTTAGGTTGTAGCATCTGTCGACTCCTTACTTACGGCCTTTGCGCTGCTTCTTAGGCTTGTCGCCTTTAGGCTCTACAGCGTTAGCTGCTGGCATGCCGCCTAGGATCTCACCTTTGAAGATCCAAACTTTAATGCCGATTACACCGTATTGGGTGTGAGCCGAAGAAGTTGCGTAATCAATGTCAGCACGTAGAGTGTGTAGAGGCACACGGCCTTCACGGTACCACTCTGAACGTGCGATTTCAGCGCCGCCTAGACGACCGCTTACTTCCACTTTGATACCTTTAGCACCTAGACGCATTGCGTTTTGTACCGCGCGCTTCATAGCACGACGGAACATCACACGACGCTCTAGCTGAGACGCGATGCTGTCACCAACAAGTTGCGCATCCAGTTCAGGCTTACGTACTTCAGCGATGTTAATTTGCGCTGGTACACCTGCAATTTTAGCTACAGCTGCGCGTAGCTTCTCAACGTCTTCACCTTTCTTACCGATAACAACGCCTGGACGAGCAGTGTGAATAGTCACACGGATACTCTTAGCAGGACGCTCGATAACGATACGTGAAAGAGACGCTTTCGAAAGTTCCTTAGTTAGGAACTGACGTACCTTGAAGTCGCCGTCTAGGTTGTCAGCGAATTCTTTGGTGTTAGCAAACCATGTAGCATTCCAAGGCTTAACGATGCCTAGACGAATACCATTAGGATGTACTTTTTGACCCATTGCTTACTCTCCTAGTCTCAAGCGTCTGCAACAACAACAGTGATGTGGCTTGAACGCTTCAAGATACGATCCGCACGACCTTTAGCACGAGGCATAATACGCTTCATGATCGGGCCTTCATCTACGAAGATTTTAGCGACTGATAGATCGTCGATATCTGCACCTTCGTTGTGCTCCGCGTTCGCGATAGCTGATTCAAGAACTTTCTTGATCAGTTCAGCCGCTTTTTTGTTGCTGAACGTCAAGATTTCTAGAGCTTGATCAACTGATTTACCACGAATTTGATCTGCAACTAAGCGAGCTTTCTGAGGCGAAATGCGAGCAAAGTTATGTTTAGCTACTGCTTCCATCATCTACTCCTTAACGCTTCTTAGCTTTCTTATCCGCAGCGTGACCGCGGTAAGTACGTGTTGGTGCGAATTCGCCCAGTTTGTGACCGATCATTTCTTCGGTAACGAAAACTGGAACGTGCTGACGACCATTATGGACAGCGATGGTCAAACCGATCATTGTTGGAATGATCATTGAGCGACGGGACCAAGTCTTAATAGGCTTTTTGTCTCCGCTTTCCACCGCTTTCTCTACCTTCTTCAGCAAGTGTAGGTCAATAAATGGACCTTTCTTGAGAGAACGTGGCATGGCTTATCCTCTTATATAGATTACTTGTTACGACGACGTACGATGTACTTGTCAGTGCGTTTGTTCTTACGGGTCTTGAAGCCTTTAGTTGGCATACCCCAAGGAGAAACTGGGTGACGACCACCAGATGTACGGCCTTCACCACCACCGTGTGGGTGGTCTACTGGGTTCATTACCACACCGCGAACGGTTGGACGAACACCGCGCCAGCGGTTAGCACCAGCTTTACCTAGTTCGCGTAGCATGTGCTCAGCGTTGCCTACTTCACCGATTGTTGCACGGCCTTCAGACAATACTTTGCGCATCTCACCAGAACGTAGACGGATAGTCACGTACGCACCGTCGCGAGCAACGATTTGAGCGTAAGCACCAGCCGAACGAGCTAGCTGAGCACCTTTACCAGGCTTAAGTTCAACACAGTGAACAGTAGAACCTACAGGGATGTTGCGCATCGGCAGGGTGTTACCTGCTTTGATAGGCGCATCAACACCAGATTGGATCTGATCACCAGCTTGAACACCTTTAGGTGCAATGATGTAACGACGCTCACCGTCTGCGTACAGAACTAGAGCGATGTTTGCGCTACGGTTTGGATCGTATTCTAGACGCTCAACTTTCGCTGGAATGCCATCTTTAGTACGTTTGAAATCGATAACGCGGTAGTGGTGTTTGTGACCACCGCCGATGTGACGTACTGTGATACGACCGTTGTTGTTACGACCACCGTTCTTAGAGTTTTTCTCTAGAAGAGGTGCGTAAGGCTTACCTTTGTGAAGGTCAGCGTTAACAACTTTAACTACGTGACGACGACCAGGGGAAGTCGGCTTACATTTAACAATAGCCATTGTTTAACTACTCCTGTTATTCCGCACCGCCAACGAAGTCAAGATCTTGACCTTCTTTCAAAGTAACGTACGCTTTCTTAACGTCGCTGCGGCGACCTTGGCGTAGACCTTGACGTTTGGTCTTACCCTTAGTGATAAGAGTGTTTACAGACTTAACTTCAACTTCAAATAGCTTTTCTACGGCTGCTTTGATCTCTTTTTTAGTCGCATCTTTTGCTACTTTGAAAACGATAGTGTTCGCTTTCTCAGCAGCCATAGTTGCTTTTTCAGAGATGTGCGGTGCACGTAGAACTTTTAGGATACGCTCTTCAGTGATCATGCTAGCATCTCCTCAACTTGCTTAACTGCTTCAGCAGTCATTACAACTTTGTCGAACGCGATCAGTGAAACTGGGTCGATACCAGCAACATCACGTGCGTCAACTTTGTATAGGTTACGAGCAGCTAGGAATAGATTCTCATCTACTTCGCTAGTCACGATTAGAGCGTCAGTTAGCTCAAGCTCTTTCAGCTTAGCTACAAGCTCTTTAGTTTTTGGCGCTTCAACTGAGAAGTTATCAACAACGATTAGACGCTCTTGACGAACTAGCTCAGAAAGAATGCTCTTCATAGCACCACGGTACATTTTCTTGTTTACTTTTTGGCTGTGATCTTGTGGTTTCGCAGCAAAAGTAACACCACCTGTACGCCAGATTGGGCTACGGATTGTACCAGCACGAGCACGGCCAGTACCTTTTTGACGCCATGGCTTAGCGCCACCGCCAGAAACTTCTGAACGTGTTTTTTGAGCACGAGTACCTTGACGAGCACCTGCTGCGTACGCAACAACTACTTGGTGTACAAGAGCTTCGTTAAACTCACGTCCGAAAGTAGTTTCGGAAACAGTTAGTGCATCAGCACCTTTAACCATTAGTTCCATTACTTACTCCTGAGACGTTATGCTTTAACAGCTGGTTTAACGATCACGTTGCCGCCAGTTGAGCCTGGGACTGCACCTTTAATAAGAAGCAGGTTGCGCTCAGCGTCAACACGTACGATCTCTAGGTTTTGAGTCGTTACACGCTCAGCACCCATGTGACCTGCCATTTTCTTGCCTTTAAATACGCGACCTGGAGTCTGACATTGACCGATAGAACCAGGAGCACGGTGAGACAATGAGTTACCGTGAGTCATATCTTGAGTACGGAAGTTCCAACGCTTAACAGCGCCTTGGAAGCCTTTACCTTTAGATGTACCAGTAACGTCTACTTTCTTAGTTTCGTTGAACAGTTCAACAGTTAGCTCAGCGCCAACTTCAAACTCTTCGCCGTTTTCCAAACGGAATTCCCAAAGACCACGACCAGCTTCAACACCAGCTTTAGCAAAGTGACCTGCTTCAGCTTTGTTTACGCGGTTGGCTTTCTTAGCACCAGCAGTTACCTGAATTGCTGCGTAGCCGTCTGTTTCAAGAGTTTTCACTTGAGAAACGCGGTTCGCTTCAACTTCAACAACTGTTACTGGGATAGAAACGCCATCTTCAGTAAATACGCGGGTCATACCCACTTTACGACCGATTAGACCAATCATTCTTCTAATCTCCCTTAACCTAGGCTAATTTGTACGTCAACGCCCGCAGCAAGGTCTAGACGCATCAGAGCATCAACAGTTTTGTCTGTTGGCTCAACGATGTCGATTAGACGTTTGTGAGTACGGATTTCGTACTGATCACGAGCATCTTTGTTAACGTGTGGAGAGATAAGAACTGTGAAACGCTCTTTACGAGTTGGCAGTGGGATTGGACCACGAACCTGTGCGCCAGTGCGCTTAGCTGTTTCAACGATCTCCGCTGTAGAAGCGTCGATTAGTTTGTAATCGAAAGCTTTTAGGCGGATACGAATACGTTGGTTCTGCATGAGACAGAGCTCCAATAGTTATTTATTACACAAACAATATCGCCACTCAGACTCGCTAAGGCGAGAGAATGTACGATTGATTTATGTGAAACCGTAGCATCCAAGATTAGGACGCATTGTCAGCTAATTTTCGATTAGCTCTCGAGAAGAGAAACATTGCTGTTTGTTTTCAAGAGGTGAACTAATTGTATTAACCGCGAACATAAGCTGAGTTTACATTACCTAATTTACCAAGCGGTAAATCAGCTCCTCGCTGCTCATTGGTTCACAACTGGCTTAACCAGTGCGGGGCATTATACAGATCACAGTTTCACATGCAAGGGTTGTTTGAAAAATAGTCGCAGAAAAAGAGGGGGTAGAAAAAGAAGTGCCTAGTTTCTAGTTCCTAGAAGTCGCCCTCTAGGAACTAGGCACTCGCCACTAGGACCTTACGCCAACCTCTGACGGACGGCTTCGAAGAGGCAGATGCCTGAAGCGACTGAGACGTTTAAGCTCGAGACTGAGCCGGCCATTGGGATTTTGATTAGGTCATCACAGGTCTCGCGCGTTAGGCGGCGCATGCCGTCTCCTTCGGCGCCCATGACGATGGCCAGTGGGCCGGTCAGTTTGGCTTGATAGATATCGTGCGTCGCCTCGCCTGCTGTGCCGACAAACCAGATGCCCTGCTCTTGCAAACTGCGCATCGTGCGCGCCAGATTGGTGACGCGCACTAGGGGTACGGTTTCTGCTGCGCCACACGCCACTTTGCTGACCGTTGCCGTCATTGGCGCCGACTTATCTTTCGGCACGATGACCGCGCAAACACCCGCCGCATCGGCATTACGTAGGCAAGCGCCTAAGTTATGGGGATCGGTCACCCCATCCAGTACCAGCAGCAGTGGATTGTCGTGCTTGGCGATAATGTCATCCAAATCATGCTCGTTGAGCGGCTTGGCGGGCTTAACACGAGCAATCACACCTTGGTGATTGGCGCCATGCGCTTTGTCGTCGAGGGTTTTGCGCGTCATCTGCTGGATGGAAACGCCCACCGCTTGCAACTCATTAAGGATAGGTAGCAGGCGGTCGTCTTGACGCCCTTTAAGAACATACGCTTCAACAAAACGTTCAGGCTCTTTGGCCAACACTGCTTTGACGGCGTGGATGCCATAAATAAATTCGTTACTCATTAGTTAACCTGTTTTGATTCAAGAGAGAGGCGTGATGCGCCCCTCTCTTCGATAGATTATCGTTTGGCTTTTTTCGGCTTACGACCGGGCTTTTTCTTGTTGGCCTTTTTGACTTTTGGCTTTTTCGTCCCTTCAGCGCTCGCGTCGCCACGAGACTGACCTTTCGCGCCCGCTTTACCGCGCTCAGTGTCAGGACGCTTAGTCGGCTCCACTGCAGGGATGGCGCGGCGCTCGCCTTTTCCGCTGGCGTTACGCTTCTTCTCTTTTGCTTTACGCTGCGCTTCTGCCGCGCGTTTTTTCGACGTTTTGCCTTTACCGCGTGGCACTCGGCTACTTTCCACCAACTCAAAATCGATCTGTCTGTCGTCCAAGTTCACCGACAGCACCTTCACTTTGACGCTATCGCCAAGACGATAAATGGCGCCAAAGCTCTCGCCGATCAAGCGCTGGCCGATTGGATCAAACTGATAGTAGTCGTTCGCCAAGTTAGAGATGTGCACTAAGCCATCGATGTGCAACTCACTCAAACGGACAAAGAAGCCAAAGCCCGTGACGTTGGCAATCACACCGTCTAGCTCTTCACCAACATGATCTTGCATGTACTCACATTTGAGCCAATCCGACACCTCACGCGTCGCGTCATCAGCGCGGCGTTCGGTCATCGAACACTGCTCACCGTAGAAGTCCATGTCATCAAATGAATAGTGGTAGCCGCCTGTTGGGGTCCAGCGATCGTGGTTAGTGCCCGCTTGTTTGGCAATCAAATACTTAATCGCGCGATGGAGCAACAAGTCTGGGTAACGACGAATCGGCGACGTAAAGTGCGCGTAACGCTTCAACGCCAAGCCAAAGTGGCCACAGTTGTCGGCATTGTACACCGCTTGCTTCATCGAGCGTAGTAGCATGGTTTGAATCAGCTCTTTATCAGGGCGCTCACCGATCTGCTTCATCAAATCCGCATAATCCGTAGGTGAAGGCTCTAAACCGCCTTTCAAGTCTAAACCAAGCTCAGCCAAGAAATCTCTAAAGCCCGTTAAGCGCTCCTCGCCCGGCGTTTCGTGAATACGATACAGCGCTGGCTCTTTGGCTTTTTCCACCAAGGAAGCCGAGGCGATGTTGGCCAGAATCATACACTCTTCAATGATCTTGTGCGCATCGTTACGCACCACAGGTTCAATACTTTCGATTTTACGCTGCGCATTGAAGATAAATTTGGTTTCGACACTTTCAAACTCGATCGCCCCACGCTGATCGCGCGCTTCTTTTAGCACTTTGTACATCGCGTGCAGCTGCTCAAGATGCGGCACCAAGGCTTGGTAGCGCTCACGCAGCTCTTCATCCCCTTCGAGGATGTCATGCACTTTGTTGTAGGTCAGACGCGCGTGAGAATTCATCACCGCTTCGTAATGCTTGTAGCCTGACAGCTTGCCGGTTTCTGAGATGGTCATCTCGCACACCATACACAAGCGATCCACCTGTGGATTGAGTGAACAGAGCCCGTTGGAGAGCACCTCAGGCAACATCGGCACCACTTGTGATGGGAAGTAGACCGAGTTACCTCGGTTGATGGCCTCTTTATCTAACGCGCTATCGGTACGCACGTAATAGCTGACATCCGCAATCGCCACCCAGAGACGCCAGCCGCCCCCTTTCTTCGCTTCACAGTAAACTGCGTCATCGAAATCGCGCGCGTCTTCGCCATCAATGGTGACCAATGGCAAGTCGCGCAAGTCAACACGACCGACTTTCGCCTCTTCAGGGACCTCTTCACCCAAGCCTTCAATCTGTTTATCAACCGCTTCGGGCCATTCGTGAGGAATTTGGTGGGTACGAATGGCAATTTGCGTCTCCATACCTGGCGCCATATTCTCACCCAAGACTTCAACCACTTTGCCCATCATGCCACGTGAGCGTGAGCCACGATCGGTCAACTCAATCACGACCACGTTGCCCATACGAGCGCCGGCGCGCTGGTCATTAGGAACCAAAATATCTTGGCTAATCCGAGAGTCATCCGGCACCACATAAGAGTAGCCATACTCCATGAAAAAGCGGCCGACGATCTGCGTCTGACGCTCTTCCAACACGCGCACCAAGCGCCCTTCTTTGCGGCCACGCTTCGAGTTGTCAGTCGGCTGTACTAAAACGTAGTCACCATGAATGATGTTTTTCATCTGATGGTGCGGCAACACGATGTCGTTATCTTTACCGACACTGCCTTCCGGTCTGACCCAACCATGACCGTCTTTATGGCCAATCACATAGCCTTTCACCATCTCGAGTTTTTCTGGCAAGGCGTAACATTGACGTCGCGTAAACACCAACTGCCCGTCACGCTCCATCGCGCGCAAACGGCGGCGCAAACCTTCGTATTGCTCTTCGCCTTCGAGTTTGAGCGCCTCAAACAAATCGTTGCGGTTCATCGGCACTCCCGCGTTAGTGAGATACTCAAGAATGTACTCACGACTTGGGATGGGGTTTTCGTAATTTTCAGATTCACGATCGGCAAACGGATCGTTGGGCATTGTGTCAGACATAGGCACGCCTATTTTTTCCAGAGGAGTTAATAACAGTATATCGGCTCAAGTGAGCTTTTAATACTAAGCTAACGTTTTTAAAGTGAAAGGTGGTCTTTTTAGGAAGAGTTTTGCAAGTAGAAGGGTTAGCGGATAAAAGGTGAGTAGATAAAAGCAAAATACCCAGCCAAGCTGGGCATCACCATCACTGGCCACAAAGGCCAATCCAGAGTGCAGGTTGGATAAGCCGCGTGGTGTCTGTTTCGACTTCTAAGTCCGTTGCCTGTTAGCGCGAGTTCCGTCCCTGAGCAGAACGAGTGCGTTACCAGAACGTGTCGCGTTTTTTGGCGCGCGCGATGATGTTTTGCGGCATACGGCGCTCCAGCCCCTGACGCAAAATAGAGATGCGTTTGTGGGTGCGCTGATCCGCGGTGACGGAGTTGTAGAGCCAGCGGTAGGCATCTTCATAATCGAGCGGGCTGCCATAATCACGCAGCAGCAATTCAGCCAGATGAATACGCGCGTTCAGGTTGCCCATCGCAGCGGCTTCACGCAGATAAGGAATCGCGCGCTCTTTGTCTTCTTGCACCAAGGTGCCTCGAGAGTAGTAACGCCCGAGCTGCTCCAGCGCGGCAGGTAAACCTTGATGGGCAGCGTTCTCCATATAGTAGAGACCGAGTTCCACATCCTGCTCCACACACACACCCCACGCCAACATATCGCCATACAAAAACTCGTAAGACGGGAGGCTAATGCGCGTTGCGCGCGCGACAATGTCTTCCACCAGCTGACATTTGTCGGCTTTGACTTGCTCAAGGTGCTTGTTGTCGTTAATCAGTTTAATCAGTTCAGCTTCGGTATAAATCGGGACCGGTTCACCAATCTCCGCTAGCTCATTCGCGGTGACCGTTTGAGCGCCCAACATCAATACCATCGAAGCCGCTAACATTTTTAGCGTCATTATCTGCACTCTTTACTTCGATTGTTTGTCCATTGTTAACTGGGATGCGCGACTCAACACCACACCTCAATTGTGAGCGACCACCACCGAATGACTCCACTGCTGGAGTCGACGCCAATAAACCGGCGAAAGAGGTGGCAAGCTTGAACCTTATATCGACCAAGATTGATAACTCTTTAATCAAAATTGCCGCTACAAGGCAAATTGTTGCCGCGAAAGGGAGAGAATTCAAGCTGTAAAGACATAAAAAAACCAGCGCAAGAGCGCTGGTTTATCACATTCACTATTCACCGTTGTGGCAGCCAGTAGCGAGTAGGGCTGCCAGCCTAGATTAGGCGTTAAACGGGTGAACTTTGATGATGGTTTCGTTACGGTCAGGACCGGTTGAGATGATATCAACAGGCACGCCGGTGAGCTCTTCAATACGCTTGATGTAGTTCAGCGCAGCTTGAGGCAAATCATCGATAGACTTGGCACCGAAGGTGTTCTCAGACCAACCCGGCATGGTTTCGTAGATAGGGGTTGCCTTCTCGAACGCTTCTGCCGCCATCGGTGACACTTCAAGGATAGCGCCATCATCCATCTTGTAACCCGTACAGATTTTCAGCTCTTTCAAGCCATCCAGTACGTCCAGTTTAGTCAAACAGAAACCAGACACTGAGTTGATTTGGATCGCGCGGCGCATTGCCACAGCGTCAAACCAACCGGTACGACGTAGACGACCTGTCGTTGCACCAAATTCGTGGCCAACCGTACCTAGGTGTTTGCCGATAGGATCTTGCTTGTCTTGACCATCGTACAGTTCCGTCGGGAATGGGCCTGCACCAACACGTGTGCAGTACGCTTTCGCGATACCAAGAATGTAACCAATGTGACGAGGACCAAAACCAGAACCTGCCGCGACACCACCTGCTGTAGTGTTCGATGAGGTCACGTATGGGTAAGTACCGTGGTCGATATCAAGCAGAGTGCCTTGTGCACCTTCGAACATGATCTTGTCGCCGCGCTTACGAGCCGCATCCAGTTCGTCAGTGACATCAATCACCATAGAAGTGAGAAGGTCTGCGTAGCCTTTCGCTTGCTCAAGCACTTCGTCATAGCTCACCGCTTCCGCTTTGTAGAAATTCACAAGCTGGAAGTTGTGGTATTCCATCACTTCTTTCAGTTTCTCAGCAAACGCGTCCATGTCGAACAGATCGCCAACACGAAGACCACGGCGCGCCACTTTATCTTCATACGCAGGACCGATACCACGGCCTGTTGTACCGATCGCTTTTTTACCACGCGCAACTTCACGCGCTTGGTCCATAGCGATGTGGTATGGAAGAATAAGAGGACAGGCTTCAGAAATGAAAAGACGCTCGCGCACTGGAATGCCGCGCTCTTCAAGAGGTTTCATTTCTTTCAGTAACGCTTCTGGCGAAAGAACAACGCCATTACCGATAACACATTTAACGTTATCGCGAAGAATACCTGATGGAATTAAGTGGAGAACGGTTTTTTCACCGTCAATGACTAGAGTGTGACCTGCGTTGTGACCGCCTTGGTAGCGAACCACATATTTTGCATCTTCAGTTAAAAGGTCTACGATTTTACCTTTACCTTCGTCACCCCATTGGGTGCCCAGAACGACTACGTTATTTCCCATCTTTCCAAGTCTGATTGCTAGTTAAAAAAGGATTCTAGCACCGAATCACACTTCGTGCAGTCATTTTTTAATCATCCCAAAGGAAACCCCGCTAGTGCTCTGGTACGCAACGAGATTTTCAGATCCTATTATCCATTTTGACTCACAGTCAGTGGCGGCTTTCATTCATCGGCGTAAATTTTCACACATAAATTACCCGCGGCATCAATACTAGCGCGATACATGCCTGAGCTGTTCATGGCAAAGTGCACTTGCCCGTGCGCATCGAGAGCAATCAGGCCACCTTCTCCACCTAACGATTTGAGCTCCCCTTGAATGATGCTGTCGCTGGCTTGCTGGACGCTCTCCTTGAGATAGCGCATGCGCGCCGCAACATCAACGGCCACGGTTTTGCGAATGAAGTACTCACCCATTCCCGTGGTGGAGACCGCCACAACGCCATTTTCTGCGAACGTGCCCGCGCCAATCAGCGCAGAGTCACCGACTCGGCCATACTTCTTGTTGGTGATACCGCCGGTGCTGGTTGCCGCTGCCAAATTCCCGTTGGCATCGAGCGCCACCGCTCCGACCGTGCCGTACTTGTTGTCATCCGGATAACGCGACTCAGACAGGGCAAACATCCCTTTCTCTTTCATCGACTGAAGCTGCTCATAGCGGCGCTCGGTAAAAAAGTAATCTTGCTCGGTATAGGCATAGCCGTGCTCAAAGGCGAACGCTTCCGCGCCCTCTCCAATCAAAAGCACATGGTCGCTCTGCTGCATCACTGAGCGGGCAAGTTCTACCGGGTTTTTAATATGGCGTACCCCCGCCACCGCGCCAGCATCACACTGGGCGCCATGCATCACTGAGGCATCCATCTCGACAAACTCTTTGTGGGTCAGCACCGAGCCTTTCCCAGCATTGAAGTGCGGAGAATCTTCCAGCACTTTCACCGCCGCGACCGCCGCATCGAGCGCGTCGCCACCGGCCGCTAACAAGCAGTGCCCAGCGCGCACCGCGCTCTCCAAATCAGACAATATGGCCGCTTTTAGTGAGTCGCTCATTTGCTCTCGCAGTATGGTCCCAGCCCCGCCATGTATGGCGATTGAAATTGGTGAATTCACTCTTTTCTCCTTGACGTTGTTCAGTCACCCTATCCCCAAACAACAAAAAAGCGCAAGTCGATCACTCAACTCACGCTCCTGTTAGCTTTTTTTAGCCTCTCTACCCACCTCTAGATACTAGGAACTAGAAACTAGGCACTTGCGATCAATGTGAGCCGCAACCACCGCCACCGCAGCAGCCGTCTTTTTTCTCGCCATGGTCATGGCCTTCACCGCCACAACAGCCGCCTTCGTGATCGTGGTCGTGACCACCCGCTTGATGTACGTGACCGTGCTCGATCTCTTCGGCTGTCGCTTCACGTAGCGCAACCACTTCCACATCAAACGTCAGCGTTTGACCTGCAAGCATATGGTTACCATCCACCACTACTTCATCACCGTCTACTTCTGTCACTTCGACAGGGATAGGGCCTTGGTCAGTATCCGCTAGAAAGCGCATGCCCACTTCAATTTGATCCACACCTTGGAACACGTCAGCAGGAACGCGCTGAACCAATGCGTCATTATGCTCGCCGTACGCTTCTTCTGGTGAAACCGTCACAGAGAACTTCGCACCTGCTTCTTTGCCTTCAAGCGCAGTTTCCAAACCCGTGATCAGGTTGTTGTTACCGTGTAGGTAATCTAGCGGCGCATCGGCAGTTGATTGGTCAACGACAACGCCGTCTTCCATTTTCACTTGGTAAGCAAGGCTTACAACTACGTTCTTTTCGATTTTCATAATGACTCCAAGGAGAGTGAATAACGGAGCAACACAAACGCTCCGTAAAATAGTGTCGTCTAAGCGGACATTATGGGGATGATTTTTATAAACTCAATCAATCTGGCTTAAAAATACCGATCATATCTTGACCAGCATGGGGCGTTTTCTCCACCTCTTGCGGTTTTCGTTGATCGGTGTGCTGGCATTCCACGCACTCGACCCACTCAATATTGTTCTCTATCCACCAGCGCAGGGTATCTTGAGCTTGGCAATGTGGGCAACTCGCCCCAGCTATAAATCGTTTTTTCATGGTGCTCTTGTTATTGGGTTTGTAGGGTTATGGGTTATGGGTTATGGGTTATGGGTTATGGGAAGTGTAGAGCTTGATGGGCTCAGTCCCAGTAGTTTTTCGATTGCTGATCGCTTTCCATCTCACGACCGAAAATCTCTTCCAGCTCTTTACGCGCTTCTTTGGCTCTGAGCGCCAACTGCTTATCTTCGTTGTGCTGTGGCAGAAGCTCTTTGAGCATCGCATTGTCTAACTTTCTAAAGTGCGCCTCAGCACGTTTGGCCTGATAGGGGTGCATGCCCATCTCAACCAAGGCTTGACGCCCTAAGTCTAACGCGCCCAAAAAGGTTTCGCGCGAATAGTTGTCTACACCGTGACTGAGAAGCTGATACGCCTCCACTCGGCTGCGCGCACGAGCAAGCAGCTTTAGGTGCGGAAAATAGTGCTGACAAAGCTCAACGATCTTCATGATTTCATCCGGTGAGTCGGTACAGATGATCATCGCTTCCGCCTTGTCGGCGCCGGCGGCACGCAGTAAATCCAGTTGCGTCGCGTCACCATAAAATACCTTGTAGCCATATTTACGCAGCAGCTTGATTTGGCTGGCATCACTTTCCAACACGGTCACTTTGATTTTATTGGCGTACATAAGTCGGCCCACAATCTGCCCGAAACGCCCAAAGCCGGCAATGATCACTCGCGGACGTTTGTTGATGACGTCGCTTTGCGACGACTGACCTGAAGTATTAAGCCCGCGGGCATACCACTTGTTCTGCGCCATCAACAGCAAAGGCGTGGTGACCATAGAGAGGCTGACCACCACCAATAAAAACGCGGTTTGATCTTTACTCAACAACCCTTGACTGCTCGCAGCGGTAAAAATCACAAACGCAAACTCACCACCTTGACTCAAAATGGCCGCCATTTTACTGCGCGCTTTGGGTCGGCTGCCCGACGCCTTAGCCAGCAAGTACAAAATCAGCCCTTTGATCGATACCAGGCCAATCACCGATATCAGCACCGCCAACGGCTCTAGCGCCAACAGACCAAGATTGACCGCCATGCCTACGGCAATAAAAAACAGCCCAAGCAACAAGCCTTTAAACGGCTCAATCGCTATCTCGAGCTCATGTCGGTATTCACTTTCTGCCAGCAGCACGCCCGCAAGAAAGGTCCCGAGCGCCATTGATAGCCCCAAAGACTGCATCAACAAAGCAATGCCGATCACCAGCAGCAAGGCACACGCGGTAAACAACTCTCGAACACCACTTAATACGATGTAGCGAAACAAAGGGCGCAATAAATAGTGACCACCGACCAGCAAACCTATCACACCGCCGACCATCCACACGGCGCTGAGCCAATCACCACTGGAGTGCCCAGCCAGAAGCGGCAACACCGCCAGCATAGGGATCACCGCAATATCTTGAAACAGCAGCACCGCAAACCCTGACTGCCCGGCTTCACTGCCGCCTAGCCCTTGCTCTTCAATCACTTTCAAGGCGATGGCAGTAGACGAAAGCGCCAGCCCCATACCGATCACCACGCTAGTTTGCCAACTCACGCCAAAGAGATTGGCGATACTCGCCAACACGAGCGTAGTCAAGACCACCTGAGCGCCGCCCAAGCCTAAAATCGGCCCTTTCATTTTCAGCAGTTTTTTGGGATTGAGCTCAAGGCCTATCAAAAACAGCAGCAGCACCACACCAAATTCGGCAAAATGGAGAATCGCTTCCACATCACTAATCAGCCCCAGTCCCCAAGGACCAATCGCCACGCCCGCCAACAGATAACCGAGCACAGAGCCCAGGCCTAAACGCTGAGCCAGTGGCACCGCCACCACCGCAGCGGTCAGGAAAATCACGCTACTTTGCAGAAAATCACTTTCCAGAGCCATCTTGCCCCCCTTGTGCGCGCGCTTTCGCTTCGCTCAGCTCGGGCCCCGTAGTCATCGGAGCAAGCGGATCGTTGAGCCATTGACGGTACTCTTCGGCATGTTGATAACGCTCCAAGTCAGTCACATTGCGCGCCCAATAAAGCACCAGCGGTTCAATCCACTCCATTTGACACAAGGCGGCCGTCAACTCAAACGGCTGCAAAATTTCCGACAGTGGATAGCGGTTGTAGCCCGACTTGGCGTACGCATCAAAATGACCACCGGTGGTGATCACGCTGCGCCACACCTTGCCCTTGAGCGCTTCGCCTTTGCCAAAGGCAAACCCTTTGCTTAACACACGATCGATCCACTCTTTGAGCAGCGCCGGGCAAGAGTACATATAAAGAGGGTGATGAAAGACAATCACATCGTGCTCGAGCAGTAGTTGGTGCTCAGCAGCGACATCAATAAAGAATTCAGGATAGTGCGCGTACAAATCGCGCACAGTAACGTGCTCAAGTGAGGCTATTTTCTTAAGCATGATCGTATTGGCCACTGAACCTTGCGACTCTGGGTGCGCGTACAGCACCAGCACTTTAGGTTTATGCTTAAGTGTCTGCTTAGACGTGGGGGTCGATGACAGTTCCATCCGTGAATCACCATCCATTCTTCTCTGTTGCCTTTGACAATACGTGGTTCGCTGCTAATTCTCAATGCTAATCAATCAATTCACACCACCAATAGGCCCAAGAAAAGCGCAACCCGAAACAACACATACGCCAGCAACACCGACGCAATGATCGACTTTTTACGCCAATCCCCCTACTATGCGACGCAAGACCAGTCCACATCGCGAGAACCCAACGGGTAACATTATGATCACCTTTTCTGACATCGAATTGCTGCGCGGCGGCAAACCCCTGCTTGAACACGCTACGGCGACGATTCATCCGGGGGACAAAGTCGGCCTGGTCGGCAAAAACGGTTGTGGTAAATCCACACTGTTTGCGCTGATCAAAGACGAACTCTCTATCGATGGCGGAAACTTCACTAAACCCGCTCACTGGGAACTCTCTTGGGTGGCTCAGGAAACGCCCGCCCTAGAGCGCTGCGCCCTTGAGTATGTGATTGATGGTGACCGCGAGTACCGTGCACTGGAAGCGCAATTGGCCGAAGCGGAACAGAAAGACAACGGCACGCTCGTCGCTGAAATCCACGGAAAAATCGAAACCATTGGCGGCTACAGCATTAAAGCGCGCGCCGCGGAGCTGCTCGATGGCTTAGGCTTTAGCCAAGCGCAGATGAGCTGGAATTTGACCCAATTTTCCGGTGGTTGGCGGATGCGCCTTAACTTAGCACAGGCGCTGCTGTGTCGCTCTGACTTGCTGCTGCTCGACGAACCGACCAACCACTTGGATCTGGATGCCGTGATGTGGCTTGAGCGCTGGCTGCAAAATTACCCGGGTACTTTAATCTTGATTTCTCACGACCGAGACTTTCTCGATCCGATTGTCGGTCGCATCATTCATATCGAGAATAAGACGATGAATGAGTACACCGGTAACTACTCGTCATTTGAAGAGCAGCGCGCGCAAAAACTGATCCTGCAACAAGCGCAATTTCAGAAGCAGCAGAAACAGATGGCGCACATGCAAAGCTACATCGACCGCTTCCGTTACAAAGCCTCCAAAGCGCGCCAAGCGCAAAGCCGCATTAAGGCGTTGGAGCGCATGGAAAAAGTCCTGCCGGCACAATTTGATAACCCGTTTAGCTTTGAGTTCCGTGAGCCGTTGGCCCTACCTAACCCAATCATCATGATGGATGAGGTCAGTGCCGGTTATGGCGATGCCTTGATCCTCGACAAAATTCGTCTCAACCTGGTTCCTGGCAGCCGGATTGGCCTGCTCGGGCGCAACGGCGCCGGTAAGTCAACGCTGATCAAACTGCTCTCACGTGAACTCAAGCCTCAAGGTGGCGATTTAACCTACTCACAAGGGGTCAAAATTGGCTACTTTGCCCAGCATCAGCTCGAAACCTTGCATCCCGAAGAGACGCCATTACAGCACATGATGCAAATCGCCTCGGATAAAAACGAGCTAGAGCTGCGTAACTACCTTGGCAGCTTTGGCTTTCAAGGCGATAAGGCACTGGAAAAAGTCGCCCCCTTCTCCGGCGGCGAAAAAGCACGCTTGGTGCTGGCACTGATTGTGTGGCAAAAACCGAACTTGCTGCTGCTCGATGAACCGACCAACCACCTCGATCTCGATATGCGTGAAGCGCTGACCCTCGCGTTGCAAACCTTCGAGGGGGCGATGGTCATCGTCTCTCACGACCGTTACTTGTTGCGCGCCACCACCGACGACCTCTATTTGGTGCACGACCGACAAGTCGCGCCCTTCGATGGCGATCTCAATGACTACTATAAATGGCTGACGGAACAGCAAAAACAAGAGAGGCGTGACGCGCAAGACGCTCAACCTGAAAAAAGCACCACCAACAGCGCAGCCGCCAAGAAGGAGCAAAAACGTCGTGAAGCAGAATTTCGTAAGCAGACCGCCCCTCTTCGCAAAACTCTGACAAAACTCGAAGAAAAAATGGATAAGTTGGGTAAAGCGCTCAATGACGCTGAAGTACAGCTGTCTGACAACAGCCTGTATGAAGCAGAAAATAAGGCTAAACTTAATCAAGTATTGGCGACTCAAGCAAGCTGCAAAGCTGAGCTTGAGGAGGTAGAAATGGAATGGATGGCAGGGCAAGAACAACTCGAACAGATGGAAGCGGCGTTCACGGACGCGAGCCAGTAGAGACCACCGAAGCACAAGCATCGCAAGACAGCGCGCAAGCCGCGCGCCTGTCACACGACGAGCTGTGGGCATTCTGCTTGCAATACTACAGCGTGCGTGAAGTGAAAGACGCCTGTCTTAGTATGCAAAACCGCTATGGTGGCAATGTCAATTTACTGCTGCTGGTACGCTGGTTAGATGAGCAGAGGCTCACCTTTGACGAGCAGGGCTGGGCAACGCTGCACGCTAGCCTGGCGCGATGTGAACCTCTGCTGCACAGCTATCGAGAGCTGCGCCGCAAGTTAAAACTTGGCGCGCCCGATACGCTCTACCGCGAGGCACTGCAATTCGAGCTAGAGCTAGAAAAACAGCAGCAGATCGATTTGCTCACTGGCGTCAACACGCTCACACTGCAAGAGAATCAAGGCGAACCACTCACCTTGCACTATTGTCGGCAGCAGGATGCTGAGCCCCTCTACGCCGCGCTGCATACCGATTGGTATCCGACTGTCGGCAACCCGCCAAATACAGAAGCGAGCAAGGGATAGGCTTATGACACATTTTACCGCCGCGAAAGGACTCACCAATCCGCACCTGCAAACCTTGGCTCCGCGCCTGATTCGCAAAAAAGCCTTGTTTGAGCCTATCTGGCAAACGCTTGATACGCCTGATGGCGACTTTCTCGATCTCGCTTGGAGCGAAGATTGGCAACAAGAGAGCGCCGCACGCAAACCCATTTTTGTGCTATTTCATGGCTTAGAAGGTTGTTTTTACAGCCCCTACGCCAACGGATTGATGCACGCGTTTTCTTCCCAGGGCTGGCTCGCCGTGATGATGCATTTTCGCGGTTGCAGCGGTAAACCCAACCACACCGCGCGCGCCTATCACTCAGGCGAAACCGAGGATGCTCGCCACTTTTTACGCCATCTCAACCACCTGTTTCCCGAGCAAGCTAAAGTCGCGGTCGGCATCTCTCTAGGCGGAAACATGTTGGCCAACTACTTAGCCGACTACCGCGATGAGCCACTGCTTGACGCGGCAACCATCGTCTCCGCGCCTTTGGATTTGTCGGCCTGCGCCGAGCGAATCGAGCAGGGCTTCTCCAAGGTCTACAAAACCTATCTGCTCTCCTCACTTAAGAAAAACGCGCTGCGTAAACATCATCTGTTAAAAGGCGAGCTCGATCTCTCTTATCAAAGCATCAAACGGGTCACTAAACTGATGGAGTTTGATGACCTCATCACTGCCCCCCTACACGGCTTTAAAGACGCGCAAGACTACTACCAGCGCTGCTCTGGGATCCGTCGCCTGAAAGAAATCCGCCTGCCGACACAAATCATCCACGCCAAAGACGATCCGTTTATGACGCCCGACGTCATCCCGAAATTTGTCCTGCCAGACAACATCGACTACCGCCTGTTCGATCAAGGCGGCCACGTTGGGTTTCTCACTGGCAGCGCCATCAAACCGCGCTTTTGGTTGGAAGAGGCGTTGCCGGCGTATTATGAATCCCTAAGCGTTTCGAATCGTTAGCCCTTTCGGCATAATAGCCGCCTTCAACTTTCATCATAAATGAATGAGGTATTTATGATCATCCCTTGGCAACAGATCGCCCCTGACACCCTAGACAACCTGATCCGTGAATTTGTGCTGCGTGAAGGGACAGACTATGGCGAGCAGGAAATCTCTCTTGACGAGAAAATCGCCCAGATCCGTCAGAGCTTAGTGAATGGTGAAGCGGTAGTGGTCTATTCAGAACTGCATGAGAGTGTGGATATTCAACTCAAATCAAAGTTTTAGTATTGCTAATGGCATTTCACGTACTACTCTTTGGGTTTAGCCAATCAAAATAGCCCTCGCCAAAAAATAGCGAGGGCTTTCATCTAGTTACCAGAACGTTGATACCAAGTCGAACGCGCATCAGTAGTTTCGAACAGATTATGCAATTTATTTAACATTTGACCACCATCACGTGTAATAGGCTCCCAGCTAACACTAGCTCTACCCGTGCTTGGTTTCACCGTAAGCACATCTAATGGTATCGAAATATAAAAACCCTTGTTGTAACTACCTTCCCCGTACTCCTCCGCACTCAGATCTGTTTTGGTCGCGTAGGCTCCAACAATAACTCCAGAATTGAATTGTTTTGAAACGTCAAGCCTAGCTCCTATGTCACCACCCAAGAATTGACCTGCACTCACTTTAAACAAGGTGCCACGCAAAAATTCCCACTCTGGCATGTAATAACCGGTAACATGGCCTGTCACTCCCTGACTCAAAACAAAAGCCTGACATGATGGTATGGCTTCATCACAGCTTGACTCATCGTAGAAAAAATAATCTTCTTCATAAACTCCAAACCAAGAGTCCGGATCTCTCTGACTGACGACGTTTATATCAGCACCTATAGCCCAATTAGTATCCAACGGTCGATATAGTACCTCACCACCAACGCCAGCAAACATCATCTCTAAGTAGCCGCCATAGGATTGCGAATAAATATTGTCTGATAGCTGCTCGAACCAAGTTAACTGTAATCGATTTAACCTTAAGGTATTATCATGGACGTAAGCTCTGAACATCGTTCTAACTCTAGGAGTTGAATAGTTATTGATGTGAGGAGAGTTCTCTACATAATTAAACTTATCGTAGTTATCAAACAAGTTTAGATAAATAGATCCACTAAGCTCCAAACTATCTGTCAACCAAACGTTGGATGTCCCATTGATACCAAAACTATACAAGTAAAAGCTTTCTGGTCCACCAAGCGTTTGTGATAATTTAGGCTCGACGCCAACAGACCACTTCTCTTTCGAATTCACTATAGGTTGGATGTGTTTCAAAGAAGTTGGCTGAGTCTTCTTGAAAGTGTCCGTCACATGACCATCCATAGTTCGATAGTTGGCATATTTGTCAAAATCAGACCTATCTATAGATACTTCCGTCATAACCAAACCACTCTGAGTTTCCTGAATGTTAAACTCTTGGATCTCATCGGTCAGTTCGTTGTTTAACAGAATGGCGGCTCGTTCCAACGCCTCGTTTCTATCTCTGTACTTTTCCTGCTCTGCTGAGAGTTGTATTGTCTGGCCATTCTGGGTCAACACTCCCTGAGAGTAGCCTGCGTTAGACTCTAGCTCTTTTACAACCATATCCCAGTCAGTATCGCGCTCGCTAGGTCGCCCTTTTGATATAGGTTTGGGTTCATCACGCCAAGTTGCTTTTAGGTCGTTAAAATTAGTATACATATTCACACCTAATGTCAGTGTGTCACCGCGTTGATAGCTGACCTTGGCATCTATCCAGTCTGAGAATCGATAGCTTAGACCGAAATTCCAAGGTGTATGCTGGACCATAGTTTTCCCACCACGACTAACCGGAAAATCTTGGCTGTAATCATTGCCCTCATACTCCACTTTCAATCGAAGAGGCTCATAAGGTGTTTGATACTCGATACCACCAAATACCGCTGATGGCCCCTTAAACCAACGTGCGTAATCGACGCTGCCTCCGGAACCGCGAAAATCACTTGGGCGTTGGCAATAAGAGTCACTGACTTTGCAAAAAGGGTTCGTCACGCTACCTCTTTGACCTAAATAGCCCCATCCCAGACCCACGCTAAAATCAACAGAACCAAATCGCTTTGATACGGCGACAAACTCTCCGTCAAACAAGCCGGTTCCACCAAAGTCTCGAACACCTATTGAAGTTTCAGGTAACCAGTAGCTTTCCTCAAGGAGGCGCAATTTAAAATCTATACCTTTATCGGTATAGAGATTATCACCGCTATAATCGGCATCCGAGTTATACAGCACATCAGGTACTCGAGTATAGCGAACCGTTGTCTCCAGCCAGGGCATTAATTGTACTGAAGCCGTGTAGTGGTAGTAGTCATCGTTGTAATTCAACCCGACATTAAATTCACCTTCGTCGGCCATTCGGGCCGTAGGAGTTTGAAGCAACCCCACACCACCAAAATCCATTTGTGAAACCTGCCAATCAGCTTGAGCATAAGCCATGCTTTGAATACCGAAAACGCTAGGTGCGAATATTAAAGTTGCGACAAAGCGTTTCATGGCAGGTCCTTCCTCATACTAAGCAATTGAGTTATCGATTTTTCTAGTTCAATCGTTTCATCGGAGTCAGAGTCAAGTCCAATAAATATTGTGCTTCCAGGTGTCAAAGAAACCCCTTCATCATTCCAATACGCATAACCCACCCGCTTACTCTCACCATCGGGGTAAATGACCCAAGCGTAGCTTTTGTGCGCCTCTGGCAGTAGTTTGACCGAAGTAAGATAATCCGATAACGTTTGGTTTGCAGACATAGAGACCTTGCTGGCCTGATAGACAGCGCCTTCGATTGATATCGTTGATGTTCGCATACCTTGTACAAGTTCAAAGCGACCTGACAAAAGAGGATCATTTTTAGGATGAAGCCTGACTTGATCATAATCTAGCGAAACAAATTCTCGGTATCCAATTGGCCATGTTCGAACTTGCTCGATTAATGCGCCAATTGTTTTATTCTTGGTTAAGTCGCTTGATAGCTGTTCTTGCAGCCGATTCAAGACAGTCTGTTTCAGCTGAGAAGCTTTTTTGTGTTTGTCGTGATTAAACATTTTATTGGCGATACTATAGCCATCAAAAGTAATGGTTTGACTAAAAGAAGGGATATCACTCAGCACTTGGCTCAACCTGACGGGTATCGAATACTCCAGAGCAATCTCTTCCTGAGGCAACTGAATGACAAGTTGAGCGTTCACTTGAACGGTTACCAACAGTGTAATAATTAGTGCAACTAAGCTCTTCATCGTGGATTCTCTTGCCTACTTCTCATTCCATAGGGCTTCAATATTTCTAACTCTATTTTCAATTCATCAGGATGCAGCCATTGAACGGTCTTAACAACGTAACCTTGACGATCCAACCAGTAAATATTGTCAAACCGTTTATTCAGTCCCTTAAATTCAACCTTTTCAACAATCTTTTTCGCTGACAGACGGCCTCTGATCGTCTCGATACTTTCTTCGCCTAAAACATAAGAGTTAAGCACGGCGATATGACCGAAGCGATAGTTAGGTTGCCAATCATAAACAGCCTGCCATTGTTGCGCTTGTGATGTATTAATGGGAAAGGGAGCTACATCGGATGAAGATATGTGTACTAAGTTTGTATCAGGCAGACCAACAGTTTTCACGATACGTCCATCCCTCGTAACGATCATTCCTCGGTCTGACGAAACCCACTTCAACAACATTGAATCTGATTTGGTTTCTTTGTCTGCAAACGCCAAGGCCATAAACAACCGAGGGCCATCATTAATACGCGCATAAATACTCGCGTATGGCAAAGAATCTACGTGTTGCTGCGTAACCGAGGCGTCTTCTCCGCCCAATACTCCCTCTCTCATCGTATCGCCGACATTTTGAAAACGTTGTGTGCAACCTGACAAAAGCATTCCGACTGAGAGGGCAAAAACCCATAATTTGCGCATGCATAAAACCTAAAAAATGCTGATAAAGTAATAAAAAAAACACCCCTCCCGGGGTGTTTTTGACTAAACGAGGATTAGTTGGTAGTACCATCTGCGCCTGTTGTGCCATCATTGTTGTCTGCAACCGATGCAACAACCGCTCCAGCAACAACAACGCCTGCAGCAATTGCACCAACCGTTGCAGCGCCAATACCAGCACCAGCCGCAGCAGCAGCACCACCAGCAGCAGCACCACCGGCAGCGGCACTACCACTTGCAGTTGAACCAGAAGCTGCGCCAGCCGCCTCACCTGCAGCTAGTGCATTCCCAGAAACGCCAAAGGCAATTAATAGTGCCAACGCGATATTTTTCATGAATATTCCTTATAAAATTTGACTCAGTGATCACAAAGTTGAAGGATATTTAATCACTTCATGAACTATTTTATGAGACCAGAAGAACAATGTAAAACAATTAGCATAACAATTAACTCAGCGAGCTGATGTAACGTACTGACTAGTCGTTATTTTTATCCTCTTTGCGAAAAGCGTACTTTACGAGAACAACAGCGACACCTAACATACCCCCGAGCAAAGTAGCGAGTACGCAAATCAGCGCTCGTTTAGGGCCATCTTTGTCTTCTGGTACCACAGCTGGGTCTATCGTTTTAAAGACAAACTCTTCTTCTACCTCTGCTAGCATCTGGGTTTTATATTGCTCTTCAATCAACGAATAAAACATGTTTTGTAGCTCTGTAATCGATGTCTTAGTGATTTGTGTTTCTAAGTAGGCGATTTTCGAGCTTGCCTCTTTCAGCGCTTGTTCTTTCATCCATAAGTTGATGTCTTCAACCAATAAGGTGGTCCACTGGCGAGCGAGAAAGGGTGATTCACTAACCACTGAAACAGTGACCATTCCATTATCCTTGTTTTCGGAAACAGAAAGTATCTCTTTGAACGCTTTATGCGCCTCCCATAAAGTCGGCTTTAAAGACTCACCATTTTCGTCCAACATCCATTTACCTGTGCTGACATTGTACAGTTCCGAGTCGTAACGTATCTCTTCGTGGCTTTCATTCCAACTTTCAAGGGCCATGAGAGGCGCTAGAAGTTTGTGTTTCTCAATAAACGCCTCAATGAACTTTCGAGACTGTAACACAGCCAAAGCCTCAACTTTAGGGTCAGCTTGATTCCCTCCACCCAAACTAACACCTGCGAATGCGGCTAAATTTCCAAGAGAACCAGATATCCCCCCCGACCCTCCACCTTGAGTAGCCGTCAAAAGGGCTTGCGCTTTATAAGTATTTGGCTGATTTAGCGCAAATACGACCCCAGCTACAGAAAACAAAAACGTCACTAAAATGATTGTCCATTTGCCATGCCAAAGCGCAATAAACAACTCTTTTAAGTCGATTTCATCATCTCGAGTATCGGAAGGAAAAGGCGGTATAACGTGAAAGCCACCTTGCTGCGTATGTGTGGATTTAATATCTGACATGTTCGTAAGAATCGCCTAATTGTTTAATCGCAAACTTTGAGCGTTATTTCACCTTACTGATGAATGGGCTTATCAATAACGCAGATTATTATTTAAAGCGAGTTGTACATAGAACGTACAACTCGCTATCAACTCATATCAATCGCTAATGGCACTCCATGCAACTCCCAATTGATACATAATTTGTGTAGCAGAAGCGACTGTGCTCAAGCCATCAAGATAATCGACATCAACAGGTACTATGATGGTGTCACCAGGTTGTAATGACTCACTATTGCGGCTAAACCAAAATGAGTTGTTGGGCAACATTACTGAACCATTGGCTCGCACAACGTACACTCGGTCTGTATCTGCCTGTTTTTTGGTCCCACCTGCAAGTCGAATATAGTCTTCTACACTTTTTCCGTAATCGAAAGTATGAGTAGACGTAAACTGGACTTCACCAATGATGGAAACCGATTTATCAAACTCAGGAATATGAAGACGATCAAGATTGGTCAACAATATATTGGCATCTTGGTCACCAGCAAGAATAGCTGGTAAATCAATTACCATTCGTCCCAATGGCGCTGTGGATGACAAGTTCTCTACCAAGGCCATGGCTTCTGATGGACTTGATGAAAAGCTTGCACTCGAGCTGTTACGCCTCAACGTTAAGTTCGCAATCTCACTTTGTAAGGAACTTTTTAAGTGCTCCATTTGTTTTCGTTCACGCTCTTTCAAGCTCTCTCTCGCAAATACAGCACCATTTGGATAAGCAAACTCTGTTAGTCCACCAGCCCGTTCTATAACATCGAGGATAGTATCGCCTCTATTGATCGCGTAAACGCCGGGGTACATGACTTCCCCTGTTAGCTCAACAGTCATTTCAGAGCGCCATGCTGTATTCTTGAGAACCGTCACGCGATCTTTAGATTGCAATACAAACTCACCATTTCTCGTATCATCGCGACTCAGATCAAGCTGCACCTTTTCTAGCAGTTTGGTTTCATCTGTTGTCCTTGCATCAAAACGGATTAACTCAATGCCTTCTACATACGCAGCTTCCATGAGGCCACCTGCGGCTTTGACCAAGTCAGACACCGTCATATTCTGAGTAAGAGGGTATCTCCCAGGAAATTTCACCTCTCCAGTTATTTGTATTATTTGCGCTGGAAGAGCAAGCGAGGATTGCTCTTGCAATCGCTCTAGAATAGGCATTAGCTCTCGTTCGCGAAGAGACAGTTTATCATTGTCTGCCAAATCAGAGGCTTTAGCTACTGAGGAAACGCCACTAACAGATGAGCCGACTTGAGCATCGTTGGCTCTTTGTCTCTCTAACTCAATTCTTTTTTGTGCTCCTTTCCCCAACCAAAAGTCGACATCAAGATTGGTCGAAAACACAAATATTTGGTCTCTATTACTTAATGTGAGATCGTCTGTTGAACCAGGATTTGCCATTGCCTTTCCGAGCTCAAATTGCAGAACCTCAATACCTTTTCTATATCCTTTCTCTCGAACTACCAAAGCGTATTCAAGATCTGCTGACGGCAACAAGTCTTCTTCGAATGAAGACAAAATGTCAGAGACTTTCATACCACTGCGAAACGAATGAATACCTTGTTTGGTTACTTGACCACGAACGGCCACTGCATCGACTAAATTAAGACTAGCTTTGTGGAAGAATATCTCATCACCGTCAGATACTTTGTATTGCCGACCAGCAGGCGTCGTATAATCAATAGTGTCGACAACAATACCTTTTTGAGTTTGCTTTCGAATGGTGACAGCCGCAAGATAAGCGGTATTCACAGTCCCACCAGCATACGATACAACATCTTTTAATGCTGTTTCACCAACGATTTCATAGTGAGCCGGTCGTGTCACTTCACCACTTATCGTGATGTTAGACTGTTTTGTTGGGATAAAAAGGGTATCGCCTTTTTGCAAACGAACATCTTTACTTGAATCACCTTCAAGCAATAGCTTATACATATCTAATTGGGCAACGACTCTACCTTTTCGCTTTAAAAATATGGAGCGTAGTGAACCTGTTGGTTTCACACCTCCTGCCGCGATAATGGCTTGAGTCATTGTCGTGAGACCATTTACATTGTAAGCACCAGGCTGATTAGCCTCCCCCGTAATGTAAACTTGCATTAACCTCATGCTTCCCATGGACACGGTCACGTTGACACCGATGATCCGTTCTTCAATCAAAGCGCTGAGCTGCTCATCGACCTGCTTAAAAGATTTGCCTGAAACACTAAAAGGGCCGATTTTAGGCAAGGTAATATGCCCACTTCTATCAACAACGAGAGAATATTGCTGATCTTCCTTACCAAACACATGTACCAAGAGCTCATCACCCGCACCCAAAACATAATCTGTGGGAATGGGAGTGTTGTCGAGCGTTACAAAACTTCCTGGGACTCCGTTCAATACGTCATACCCAAACAGAGGAAGCGACTGATCTTGCACTTCCACATTTTTTTTAACCTCAGCTTCGGGTTCACTTGGCTGTACTCTCACTGGCTGAGATACGACGTTAACTGACGCTGGAGCCTGTGATGAGGATTCAAGGAGCGACAAGTCAACCCCATACTGGCGTGCCAGTTGCTCCTGCTGAGATTTCGGTAGCTTCTTGAATTGTTCTATTTGAGCTGGTGTAGGCTGATTGGCCAATGAAACTTGACTAATCAAAGTAATGCCTAGTAGTACCAGGTAGTTAAACACCTTCATACAATTTTAGGTCCCTTGCAAACTAATGGTAGGTTAGTAACGATACTCATAACCAAATGAAAAAATAGGCTCATTGTTAGAATAGGTATCCGAGACTACGTCTCGATAGCCCACTCCCAAGTTAAACATCCCTTGCAGATAAGGGATGTAGTAGTCGGTTTTCATCACCCTCTCTTGACCGTTGCTCGAACCTGAATCTCGAGCAACGATACTTAGCCGATGATCATTGGCCAATTGAGCATAAACAGCGACAGATTGACTGTTTCCCCAACTCAATGAGGTCAAGTCACTGATTAACTCATACTCTTTGGGATGAAGTACTTTAACGCAAGCTTCGTCAACATGCTGACTCTCTAAAACCAACGTCCAATCAATATCAAGCAAACGTCTATGACCTTCCCACCCCACAACAAAAGACTGGGTCTCCTGTCCAAAGGACACCTTTTGAAAGGACGCAAACATTGCATGACTGAGCTCAAAAACTTTTGGAAGAGGAACTTTGAAATCAACGCCAAATGAACGGTACGAGGCGCTGGAATCGAAGTCAGTGGATTCGTGATAGTTCAATGACACTTCTGCAAAATTAAACGGTTTCATTGAAAAGCGGTTAGACCATAAGTAGTCCGCCTCACTATCCGTTTCAGAGATGACACTATCCAGTTGCCAATAGCCTAATAGTCCCTGATTGTTTGATACCCATGACACTGATAAAGAAGGCGTCGAATTCCCATATGTGCCTAATTGTAAATTATGTTGCCATGTCGGCCCCCACCAACGTTCAAGGTATCCCAATGCAACTAACGAGTAACCAACATTAAAGGCAATATACGAACCGCTAAAGTCAATATCTTGATCATACTCTATGGGTAGCAAATCTTGCTGGGATATCCTTTGGTTTACGTAGTTCAAATTAAGTCTGTACGCAAAACGGTCATCTAGATGATCATAGCTAGAGTAAATTCCCCAACTATCACTATCATTAGCGCCATATCCTAAAGACACTAGCGGCCCTGTCTGGTACTTCACTTTCGACATGAATTTACCACGTCCATATTGCGCATTACTCATTGAATGCCGCAACTGTCGATTTGCTACTAAGGCTTGTTCATCTGATATATGATTGTTGGCGAGATCATCGCCGATGCTAAGCCAACGTAGAGGAAATGTACTAACGGGAGAGTTCATCAGGCCAATATTTGAGAGTTGATTGAGTGATGCTCTTAGGAAAGGGTCATGGGACTCTAGCCATGGTGACGCTTTTACACCAAAGGGAAGACAGAAAAGAGACAACACCCACATTAAACCGAAAAATACTTGCAGTGTTACCTCTGAAAACGTGTCTTTTATAAAGAACCGACGTCCTAAACATCCATTTACCACAACTAGAACCTTTGATTCTCTTTGAATCCCACTGACATAACCTATAATTATTATTAGCTTATTAGAATTTTGGTTTTCGATGAAATGGTGAACTAGCTACAAATAAGCACGCCCGATCATACTGCATCAATCACAAAGATATGCAGTATATAGAGTATTAACATATCAATAAAGTACTTCCCTTCTCATTATACTACGTAGTTAAAATGCAACTTGCGAAAATAAGAATACTGACGAGTAGCAAACTGCTCAAGGGGCACACTCGCCTTCGTTTTGGTGATATAGTGCGAACATACAAGGACAGGTATTACACATAAGGTTTGTCATGTCAGCAAAACACCCCATTATTGCCGTAACGGGCTCTTCCGGTGCGGGCACAACCACGACCTCTGAAGCGTTTCGCAAAATGTTTAACATGATGCGCGTGAAACCGGCTTGGGTGGAAGGGGACAGTTTCCACCGCTTTACGCGCCCAGAAATGGATGTCGAGATCCGCAAAGCGCGCGAGCAAGGACGCCACATCAGCTACTTTGGTCCGCAGGCGAACGACTTCCCTGCGCTGTCTGAGTTTTTTAAGCAGTATGGCAATGAAGGCACAGGGCAAATTCGTCGCTACTTGCACACCTTCGATGAAGCCGTGCCCTACAATCAAATGCCGGGTACCTTCACGCCGTGGCAAGATTTGCCGGAAAATTCTGACGTGCTGTTCTACGAAGGACTGCATGGCGGCGTGGTGGATGGTGAGGTCAACGTCGCCCAACACGTCGACTTTTTGATTGGCATGGTGCCGATTGTGAACTTGGAGTGGATTCAAAAATTCGTCCGTGACACGCGCGATCGCGGTCACTCACGCGAAGCGGTAATGGACTCGATTGTCCGCTCGATGGATGACTACCTCAACTACATTACCCCGCAATTTTCGCGTACCCACATCAACTTCCAACGCGTGCCGACCGTCGATACGTCCAACCCACTTAACGCTAAAGGCATCCCAAGTTTAGATGAAAGCTTTGTGGTGATCCGCCTGCGCGGCATCAAACAGGTCGACTTCCCATATCTGCTCGCTATGATTGATGGCTCTTTCATGTCGCGCCACAACACTATTGTCGTGCCGGGGGGTAAGATGAGTTTTGCGATGGAGCTCATCGTCAGACCTATCCTACAGCAGCTTATCGAGACGGGTAAAATTGGCTAGCGATCAGTCCTAAGACCCGTTTACTTGTCATACCGTGATCATGTGCACATTTTTGCGTAAACAATCACCAACTTGACACGATTAAAATCAAGAAATCCCTTTTGAAAAAGGCTACTATTTGTAACCGAAACAAAGATGGCTTGCAGCATTGAATAAGTGCTCTTATCCTAAAAAGCCTTGTTCAAGGCTTCGCGCCTTTTACTGGCGCGACAAAAATGGAAAGCGGCAAGCGTACCCTGCAGAGGAAGTGAGATATTATGGTTCTAGGTAAACCTCAAACCGATCCAACATTAGAGTGGTTCCTGTCACATTGTCATATTCATAAGTACCCATCAAAAAGCACATTGATCCACGCCGGTGAGAAAGCAGAGACGCTTTACTACATCGTCAAAGGCTCTGTGGCGGTACTGATTAAAGACGAAGAAGGTAAGGAAATGATCCTTTCTTACCTAAACCAAGGTGACTTTATCGGTGAACTTGGTCTATTTGAAGAAGATCAAGAGCGTACCGCTTGGGTTCGCGCTAAATCACCTTGTGAAGTTGCAGAGATCTCATTCAAGAAGTTCCGTCAGCTTATCCAAGTCAACCCTGACATCCTAATGCGTCTATCTGCGCAAATGGCAAGCCGCCTACAAGTGACGAGCCAGAAAGTCGGTGACCTCGCCTTCCTAGACGTGACAGGCCGCATCGCGCAAACGCTACTTAACCTAGCGAAACAGCCAGATGCAATGACGCACCCAGACGGCATGCAAATCAAGATCACTCGTCAAGAGATCGGTCAGATTGTCGGCTGTTCACGCGAGACCGTTGGCCGTATCTTGAAGATGCTTGAAGAGCAAAACCTGATCTCCGCCCACGGTAAAACCATCGTCGTCTACGGCACGCGATAGGGTATTAGAGGCGAGTTCCTAGTGGCTAGTTCCTAGAGAAAACCTTTAAAGATTAAGAAAGCCACCCTGTCTACCAGCGGTGGCTTTTTATTTACCACTACCTATTACCCATCACCCATTTCACCAGCCCCCCTCTAGGAACTAGCAACTAGGCACTAGGAACTTCCCCCATCCGTACTCTCAAATATCTTATCCGCTGAAGCCGCGACAAACCCTGGGTAGAGCTCACCATTACTCATCGGATAGCGTTTGGCGAATTCGTAGAAGCCACCTGGGGTCACTTGCGTACCGTCACTAAAGCTCACCTCGACTTTGTCTGCCATGGTGGACGATTGCTCAAGCAGTACCTCTGGTGAGCCTTTCACTTCGCCGCCCGACTCATTGATGACAAAACCCGCTTGGCGCAGGTGCTCATTCACCGCCGCGACCTCGTCAAATGCCTTGAGCTGATTAACGCTTACGGTGAAATGGTTAGCCCCATAGCCGTGCGCCGCAAGCCATGCTGCGTACTCACTCTCTTGGGCGAGGGTTTGAAAATCTTCATAGCTGAGATCCCACAAACGGCCCGCATACAAAAACTCATGGCTTTGCAGTGCGGATGCCTCCACTTGTGCCACCAGCTTGCTGACAATGCGTTGCAGCGGCGCTGAGCACTCTTCGACTTTCAGCTCACTGATGAACACTTTTGGCAACGTCGGATCGGCGTGCTCGTAGTGCTTGGCGACCAAGTGTTTGCTCTCAAAAAGATAATCACCACACGCTTGGTAACCCAGCGCAATAAATGGCGCAGCCAATGTCTCGATACCGAGCGGCGCGATGTTAAAGGTGCGCAGCGCAATATGGTCATTGATCAGCGGCTCATCTTCTTCTAAAAGCTGATGAACCTTGGCCGCTTGAGGGCATAGACGGGAAATATAGTCTTGCCACAGTAAATCGAACAGTTGAGCAGGCGTCATAACGTCTCCATGTTAATCGTGAAGCTGAATCGTAAAGCTAGTTCTTTAAAAGAATGGCTTAATCACAAACCTAGCAATGAATCGAACACCTTGGGCTCCAAGTGAGCCCAAGGTGCCTCTTACAGTTCTACACCCGGGCTTAACGCCTCAGGCAGCAAGGTGTGCTCGCCTTCCATCGATGCCATAGGGTAAGCGCAATAGTCCGCAGCGTAGTAAGCACTTGGGCGAAGGTTGCCCGAGGCGCCCGGTCCGCCAAACGGCGCATCGCCACTCGCCCCAGTTAATTGGCGGTTGCGATTGACGATCCCTGCACGAATGTGGTCAACAAAGTAGGCCCACTCATCATCATCGGTGGACACCAGCCCAGCAGAGAGGCCAAAGCGGGTGTCATTGGCCAGCTCAACCGCGCGCTCAAGACCTTGATAACGCACCACTTGCAGCAGCGGGCCAAAATACTCTTCATCTGGCAGCGCGTCGATGGCCGTGACATCAATAATCCCCGGAGTGACAAACGCTGCCTCGCCCGCTTTCGCTTCCACCAAGCTCACACCACCAAGGCTCTGCAAGTTCGCCTGTGCGTTGAGGATAAAGTGTGCCGCAGCTTTCGAAATTTGTGGGCCCATAAAAGGCGCTGGCTCTGCAAACGGCTGATCGACGCGCAGCTTGCGTGTGGCCTCAACCAAGCGATTAACCAAAGCATCGCCTTTGTCGCCCACAGGCACATAGAGACGACGCGCGCAGGTACAGCGCTGCCCAGCACTGATAAAGGCCGATTGCAAAATGGTGTAGACCGTCGCGTCCAGCTCACCGTAGTGCTCACTGATGACCATAGGGTTGTTGCCGCCCATCTCCAGTGCCAGCATCTTGTCTGGCTGACCGGCAAATTGGCGATGCAGCAGATGACCTGTATTGGCGCTACCAGTAAACAGCAGGCCATCAATGCCTTTCGACTCTGCTAGCGCAATGCCCGTCTCTTTGCCCCCTTGGACTAAATTGATCACGCCCGCAGGCAATCCAGCTTGTTGCCACAGCTTCATCGCTAGTTCACCGGTCAGCGGCGTTTGCTCTGACGGCTTGAACACCACAGTATTGCCCGCCAGCAGTGCTGGGACAATGTGACCATTGGGCAAATGACACGGGAAGTTATACGGACCAAACACCGCCATCACACCCAACGGGCGATGGCGCAGCACAATTTGGTTACCCGCCGCTTCACGGGTACTTTCGCCTGTGCGATCATGATAAGCGCGAATAGAGATGGCAATTTTACCCGCCATGGCCGCGGCTTCTGTGCGCGTTTCCCACAACGGCTTGCCGGTCTCTTTGGCAATCACTTCGGCTATCTGCTCACTGCTCTCTTTCACTTTTTCAGCAAACGCCAGCACGATGGCTTCGCGCTGCGCAAAACTGAGTTTTTTCCATGTCTGGAAGGCGTTTCTCGCCGCGCTGACCGCCGCTTCGACTTGCGCGCTAGACGCGCTGTCACCCTGCCAAATGACCTCGTCATTGTACGGGCTGGTTGAATTCATCGGCTCGCCTTGTCCGGCCAGCCACTCTCCTGCAATCCAATGAGTCATGTTGTTTTCCTTGTCCAATTCTACTGCCATTACTGGGCTGACTATCGCTGGGCTGACTATTACTGAGCCAGCATGCGCACGTAGTCACCATCGCCGACTTGCAGCGCGTTCGCCACCTCTGGCGCTAGGATGACCGAACCCGACTCTTTGTCGTACGCCGCTTTGGCGGCGGTGGCTCTGAAGTTCTCAAATGAGGTGTTAGCAATCAGGTAATCCTGAGAGCTGGCGTGTTCAGAGATGCTCACTTTGGCTCGAAACGATTCTCGCACCGACTCAATATTGCGCACCTCACACTCAACCGTTGGGCCGCCGTCAAAAATGTCTACGTAGTTACGACAGGTGAAACCCTCTTTCTCTAGAAGGCGCAGCGCCGGCTTGGTGTTCTCGTGCACTTGGCCGATCACTGCTTGCGCCTCTTTACTGAGCAAGTTGATGTAAATCGGCAGCTTAGGCATCAAATCGGCAATGAAGCCTTTTTTACCGATCCCGGTAAGATAATCCGCCATAGTGAAATCAATCGAGAAGAAGTGCTCTTGCAGCCATTGCCAAAATGGCGAGTTGCCGTTCTCATCAGAGACACCGCGCATCTCGGCAAACACGGTTGTCGAGAAGCGATGCGGATGCTCGGCCATCATCAAAAAACGACACTTCGACATCAAACGACCATTGAGCCCGCCACGGAAACTGGGTCTGAGGAATAGCGTACAAATCTCACTGCATCCGGTGTAGTTGTTGCCAAACGTGAGCAGTTTCACCACGTTATTCACGCCCAGTTTGGGGGATGAGTGAACAATGGTGCTAATGTGGTACGAGTAAAACGGGACATCCCAGCCAATCGAGGCTTCGATTCCGGTACACCCGGCCACTTCCCCCGTCTCGCTGTCAAACCCAACCATCAAATAGCCTTCGTCACCGGGCTCGGTCACATTGGCTTTGCCGAAGCTGTATTCGGAATGGGTAATGCGGTTCGTCAACAGCTCTTCGTTGACGGGTAGAGAAGTAAATCCGTGACCAGACTCCACCGCGCATGTGTGCAGCGCGTCATAGTCCGAAATAGAAATAGGGCGAACAACCAGCATCGATACTCCCTCCTGATGCTATTTAAGTGCCTAGTTCCTAGAGGCGAGTTCCTAGAGAAAGGAAACCCTCACTCTAGGCACTAGGAACTAGGCACTCACAAAACCTAAACCAAACTTGCGATGGCTTTATCTAAACGTGCGAGACCTTGTTCGATCTCTTCTTTGCTGATCACCAGTGATGGCGTGAAGCGCACGACGTTAGCGCCGGCGACCAGCACCATCAGGCCTTCTTTGCCTGCGGCGACCAGCACATCACGAGCTCGGCCTTGCCACTGCTCATTCAGTGCAGCGCCAAGCAGTAGGCCTTTACCGCGAATTTCGTCGAACAGGTGGTACTTGGCGTTGATTTTGTTCAGACCATCACGGAACAGGGCTTCACGCTCTGCAACGCCCGCCAATGTGTCTGGTTGGCTAACGATATCAACCACGGCCTCAGCGACCGCACACGCCAGCGGGTTACCGCCGTACGTCGAACCGTGCGTGCCCACTTTCATGTGCTCCGCGAGCGCATTGGTGGTCAGCATTGCCCCAATCGGGAAACCGCCACCAAGTGATTTGGCTGTGCTCAAAATATCCGGCGTCACGCCCAAACCTTGGTAGGCGTAGAAGTTGCCAGTACGGCCGTTGCCGGTTTGCACTTCATCGAAGATCAGCAGCGCATTGTGCTTGTCACACAGCTCGCGCACCGTCGCAACAAACTCGTCCGTTGGCGAGATAATCCCGCCTTCGCCTTGCAGCGGCTCCATCATGATGGCGCAGGTGCGATCTGAGATGTGCGCTTTCAGTGCTTCGACATCGTTGTAAGGCAAGTGCGTGACATCGCCCGGTTTCGGGCCAAAACCATCAGAGTAAGCCGCTTGACCGCCGACCGTCACCGTAAAGAATGTTCGGCCGTGGAAGCCTTGTTTAAAGGCAATAATTTCCGATTTTTCAGGGCCAAACTTATCCGCCGCCACGCGGCGAGCCAGTTTGAGCGCCGCTTCATTGGCTTCTGCGCCTGAGTTGGCAAAGAAGACTTTCTCGGCAAAGCTCACTTGGGTCAGCTTTTTCGCCAAACGCAACGCCGGCTCATTGGTCATCACGTTGCTCAGGTGCCACAGTTTTTGACCTTGCTCGGTCAGCGCCTTCACCATCGCAGGGTGACAATGCCCCAAGCAGCTCACGGCAATCCCCCCTGCAAAGTCGATATACTCATTACCTTGCTGATCCCACACGCGAGCACCCTCGCCTTTCACTGGGATCATCTCCATTGGGTTGTAACAAGGCACCATCACCTCATCAAACAGACCGCGTTCTACGTTCACTTCAGTTGTCATCGTCTTTCCCTCTCGATACTGCTCACTGGATCGCTGTTGCTCGATATCTCTTCGTTTCGTTCATTGGTGTCGCTCACGACTTTCGCTTATCACGTTACCAATAGAGACAGAAAACAGAATGTTTTGCATATCAGCCATCACAGCATTGTATTTACAATTAATTAACCATTTCAATAGTGATTTATTCTTTTTATAGGCACCATAGGAGGCAAAACCCTATTGAGCTTGAGTATTTATGCACGATGCCACCCCTTTTATGAAGCAATTTATTCTTATAACAAAGATAAGCAGGGGTTTAACCCAGACGCAACAAGGCGTGAGCCCAGAACGCCACTTGGCTAGCGAATAGTTTTTCACTCGCTATGCAAACGGCAAGTTATGAAAGAAATGTTAAGAAAAGTGATCTGAGTGCGGTTTTTAGCACAAGGGAAAGAGACAAACGTTGCACGCGGCTTGCTGACCGATTTGAAGACGGTTTTAAACTATGCGCATTCAATCATGCACGTTAAACCAGGCGCGTCAGGAAATTCGCCAGCAATTGATGTCCTTGCTCGGTTTTGATCGATTCCGGGTGAAACTGCACCGCGTCAATCGGCAGAGTGCGGTGTTGATAGCCCATGATCTCGTCCATGCTGCCATCGGCGAGTGTCGTCCAAGCCGTGAGCTCAAACTCACTCGGCAGGCTGTTTGCCTCGACCACCAGCGAATGGTAACGCGTCACCGTTAGGGGGTTATTGAGCCCTTTAAAGACGCTCTTACCCGTATGGATAATGGGGGAGGTTTTACCGTGCATCACTTGACGCGCCCGCACAACCTTAGCGCCAAAGGCTTGGGCAATCGCTTGATGCCCCAAACAGACACCGAGAATCGGCAGCTTACCGGCAAAGTGGCGAATGGCCGCTAGGGAAATCCCCGCTTCATTGGGCGTACATGGCCCGGGCGAAATCACCAAATGGCTTGGCGACAGCGCCTCAATCTCTTCAAGCGTGATCTCATCATTACGGCGCACCAACACCTCGCAGCCCAACTCACAAAAGTATTGGTAGAGGTTGTAGGTAAACGAGTCGTAATTGTCGATGATCAGTAGCATGAGTGACGATGACACACAGGTTGGTTTTCACTGGGGCGGTATTGTGCAACACCATGCCAGAAAGGCAAGGGAAAAGCGCAAAAATAAGGCCAGCAAACGCTGGCCAGAAATTCAACTCGCCTATGCGTGGTTACTTTAATTTTGGCTTGTCGTTCTCATCGTCTTTGCGTTCGTACTCACCTTCAAACGTCTCCCCCTGTGTCGAGTCAGACTCAAACGGCGAAGCGCCGTCACGATGGAAAGGGTCTTGATGAGAAAAGGGATCATGAGAGAATGGATCATGACCAAAGCCACTCTGCCCACCCACCGATCGAATCACCATTTTGCTCATCAGCGTTTTGGCGATAATGGCACGGGGCGCCGGCAGTAAGACCAACATGCCTAATGCGTCGGTCAAAAAACCGGGAGTGAGCAGTAAGACACCCGCCACCGCCAGCATCACGCCTTCCATGATCTGCTGCGCGGGAAGCTCACCTTGTGCGAGGCGCTGCTGCACCGACAGTAACGTCGCAACGCCTTGGCTGCGCACTAAAGAGGCGCCGACAAACGCGGTGACCAGCACCAGACCGATGGTCGGCCATAAACCAAGAAACCCACCCACTTGGATAAACAGGCCGATTTCAATAATGGGTACGATGATAAATAGTAAGAGTAAGATAGGAAACACACGCCCTCCTTTGTTGCCCTCAGTGTACGCGCAAAGCCTGCACAGGCACAAATTTAAGCGGTAAAAAAGTGTTTACCTCTCACGATGAAACTTTCAGTCAATAAATATAAAAAAGGTGATCAAGTTACTATTTTTATACGCTAGGTGCAGTATGATGTGCCACATAAGTCAGGACGGATTTATAGCCCAAAATTCTGATGAATGGATTCTTAGACTACAGAATGGCTAGCATTTAACTTTATTATCAGAATAATACTCTAAGGATCCTGTATGGCTACCCTAACCGATGCCACTAAGGCACTTTCCCCTGCAACACGTCTTGAAGAAGATTTATTGGGTGAGCGTCACGTCCCTGCCGACGCTTACTACGGCATCCACACCCTACGTGCGATTGAAAACTTCAACATCTCCAACATGACCATCTCCGACGTACCGGATTTCGTCCGCGGTATGGTGATGACCAAAAAAGCTGCGGCGCTGGCCAACAAAGAGCTGGGTGTGATTCCAAAGGATGTGGCGAATTACATCATCCAAGCGTGTGATTTGATTCTAGACACCGGCAAGTGCATGGACCAATTCCCATCAGACGTCTACCAAGGTGGCGCCGGCACGTCGGTCAACATGAACACCAACGAAGTGATCGCCAATATCGCCCTCGAATTAATGGGCAAGGAAAAGGGCGAGTACGACTTCATTAATCCAAATGACCACGTCAACAAGAGCCAGTCGACCAACTGTGCTTACCCAACCGGTTTTCGCATTGCGGTGTACAACAGCGTGCAAAAACTGATTGAATCGATTGAATACCTCAAAGGTGCGTTCGAGCTTAAGAGCCAAGAGTTCAAAGATATCCTCAAGATGGGCCGCACTCAGTTGCAAGACGCGGTACCAATGACGGTCGGTCAAGAGTTCCACGCTTGGGCGGTGACGCTCAACGAAGAGATCCGCGCGCTTGAGTACACCTCAAAACTGCTGCTCGAAGTGAACCTAGGCGCAACAGCCATCGGTACTGGGCTGAACGCGGCGCCGGGCTATCAAGCAGCGGCAGTCAAACACTTAGCACAAGTGACCGGTCTTGATGTGGTTCCAGCGGAAGATTTGATTGAAGCCACCTCAGACTGCGGCGCCTACGTGATGACGCACGGCGCGCTGAAACGCCTAGCGGTGAAGCTATCTAAAATCTGTAACGACTTGCGCTTGCTCTCATCTGGTCCTCGCGCAGGTCTGAACGAGTTGAACTTGCCACAGCTGCAAGCGGGCTCTTCTATCATGCCTGCTAAGGTTAACCCTGTGGTGCCTGAAGTGGTCAACCAAGTCTGCTTCAAAGTATTGGGTAACGACAACACCATCTCTTTCGCGGCAGAAGGCGGTCAATTGCAGCTTAACGTGATGGAGCCAGTGATTGCCCAAAGCATGTTTGAGTCGATTTCGATTCTGTCTAACGCGTGCGTGAACTTGCGCGACAAATGCATCGACGGCATTACCGTCAATAAAGAAGTGTGCGAAAACTACGTCTACAACTCGATTGGTATCGTCACTTACCTCAACCCGTACATCGGCCACCACGAAGGCGACATCGTCGGTAAGATTTGTGCTGAAACCGGTAAGAGCGTGCGTGAGGTGGTGCTAGAGCGTGGATTGCTGACGCCAGAAGAGCTCGATGACATTCTTTCGGTTGAAAACTTCATGCGTCCAACGTATAAAGCCAAGCGCTACGAGTAAGCGCAAAAATAGGGCCTGCGGGCCCTTTTTTAGGCACGCATCCGGTAACCACACTTTTCCTATGGATTACTCTCACACAAGGTAAACAAAACGCAGTGATTATCTAAACCTTCATGCCGCTGGCCGACTCTCAGCAGCGCGAAGCATTAGATAATCAAAATCAAACGTTAAACATTATACGAGGATATAGCTATGGTCGCAGTGGAGCTCATTGTTGTTCTGCTCTTCATTTACTTGGGAGCAAGAATCGGCGGGATTGGCATCGGCCTTGCCGGTGGTGCGGGTGTAATTGCCCTGTCTTTGGTGTTGGGCGTGCCCACCAGTCAGGCGTTCATTCCAGTTGACGTTATCTTAATCATTATGTCCGTGATTACCGCGATTGCCGCCATGCAAGTGGCCGGTGGTATGGACTGGCTGGTTCAAGTAGCGGAAAACTTTTTGCGCAAACACCCTGAACGTATCACTTTTTACGCACCGATCGTCACCTTCTTAATGACCTTGATGGCGGGGACTGGCCACACGGCGTTCTCAACCTTGCCTGTGATTGCTGAAGTGGCAAAAGGCCAAGGCGTGCGTCCTTCTCGTCCACTGTCGATTGCCGTCGTTGCCTCGCAAATTGCCATCACGGCATCGCCAATCTCAGCGGCGGTCGTGGCTTTCGCGGCGATGCTGGCGCCAATGGGCGTGGACTACCTCACGCTACTGGCGGTCTGCATTCCGACCACCTTTATTGCTTGTATGATTGGTGCGTTTGTCGCCAACTTCATGGGTAAAGAGCTTAAAGACGATCCTATCTACCAAGAGCGTTTGGAAAAAGGGTTGATCAAACTGAGCAGCGAAACACAACGCGAGATCCTGCCAACAGCAAAAACCGCGACCTACATTTTCTTGGCCGCGATTGGCTTTGTTGTCTGCTACGCAGCGGCGATTTCAGGCTCGGTCGGCCTAATTAAAGACCCTGCGCTTGGCCGTAACGAAGCCATCATGACCGTGATGCTGGCTGCGGCCGCCGCCATTGTGCTGGTGACCAAAATCGATGCTGCGAAAATCCCATCAGCCGCGACCTTCCGCTCAGGTATGACGGCGTGTGTCTGCGTACTGGGTGTTGCATGGCTCGGCTCAACGTTCGTCAATGCGCACGTGGCAGAAATCAAAGAGCTAGCCGGCGATCTATTGTCTGAGCATCCTTGGATGTTGGCGATGGTGCTGTTCTTTGCCTCTATGCTCCTTTACTCACAAGGCGCGACCACAGTGGCGCTAATGCCTGCCGCGCTCGCGATTGGTGTCGCGCCGCTGACTGCCGTTGCGTCCTTTGCCGCCGTCAGTGCCCTGTTCGTACTGCCGACCTACCCAACGCTGTTGGCCGCGGTTGAGATGGACGACACTGGCTCAACGCGCATCGGCCAATACGTGTTTAACCACCCGTTCTTTATTCCTGGTGTGGTGACCATTGCCTCGGCGGTGGCACTCGGCTTTACCTTTGGCGGTCTACTGATCTAGCCTCAATAAGACGCCATAAAAATAATTCGATACAAAGGGAGCCGAGCGCTCCCTTTTATTTTGCACTGAATAAAAAATCACAGATCACAGACGGTTTTTGATTGACATCAAAATAGCGTTAATTAATAAAACCTTCTCGTTAACCAAATCGATTGAATAAAATTCCCAGCGTTTATTTACGCCACTATTAAATCCATCCACTCTTCCTAAAAACATCCAAAAACCAGCATAGAAATCCAACTATTTCACTTGAATACCCTAGCGATTTTTCCATGAAAATTTTGGCCAAAAATATAGGACAGTAATTTGTGACCCGCTCCAAGGTTAATCTTTGAGACGAAATTTACACTAGTTCTAAATTCGATCATGCCTATCAATAATAACGCTATCTATTGTCACAGATTCACTTGTATTCACCCTTTGCAATACAAGTAAGGAGATCATCATGACCACTCAAACTGTCCCTAGAGAACATAAAAACAGCGAAGAGAAAAAACGCGGCTTTTTTTCCAACTTTAAATTCCCTTCCGCCTACACCATCTTATTTGTCTTAATTGCCCTTGTGGCCATGTTGACGTGGATTATCCCCGCTGGCCAATATGACCGCGCCATGAATGAAGACCTTGGCCGTGAAGTGCCGGTGACGGGCACCTATCAGCCTGTGGAAGGTAATCCACAAGGGGTGATTGATGTCTTGCTTGCGCCGATTGATGGTTTTTATGACCACAACAGCTACGAAGCGGCCGCGATTGATGTGTCGCTGTTTATCCTCGTCATCGGCGGTTTCTTGGGCCTAGTGACCAAAACCGGCGCGATTGATGCTGGGATAGAGCGCGTCACTCACCGCCTTGAAGGGCGCGAAGAGATGATGATCCCCATCTTGATGGCACTGTTTGCCGCAGGCGGCACCGTGTATGGGATGGCGGAAGAGTCCTTGCCTTTCTATACCTTACTTGTGCCCGTGATGATGGCCGCACGGTTTGACCCTGTGGTCGCCGCCGCGACCGTGTTGCTTGGCGCCGGGATTGGCTGTTTGGGTTCAACCATCAACCCGTTCGCCACTGTGATTGCCGCCAACGCCTCTGGCATACCGTTCACCGATGGCATCATGCTACGCGCCATCATGTTGGTGATTGGCTGGGCCATCTGTGTCGCCTATGTGATGCGCTATGCACGCATGGTGCGCCAAGACCAATCCAAATCGATTGTGTTTGATAAGTATGAAGAGAACAAAGCGCACTTCTTGGGTAATCAATCCGAGCAAGGCCTTGAGTTCACCACCACACGCAAAGCGATTCTGACCATCTTTGGCCTCTCGTTCGCGGTCATGATTTACGGTGTCTCCATTGCCGGTTGGTGGATGGCCGAAATTTCAGCCATGTTCCTGGCCGCCACCATCATTGTCGGTATTGTGGCACGCATGAGTGAAGAGGAGTTCACCACCAGCTTTATTGATGGCGCCCGCGACCTACTTGGTGTTGCCCTCATCATCGGGATTGCGCGCGGTATTGTGGTGGTGATGGATCGCGGCATGATCACCGACACCATCTTGTACTCAGCGGAGCAGATGGTGACTGGGCTCTCCTCGGTCGTCTTTATTAACGTGATGTTCTTCCTAGAGATTTTGCTCTCGTTCTTGGTGCCGTCCACCTCTGGTCTTGCCGTACTCACCATGCCGATTATGGCGCCTTTGGCCGACTTTGCCGGCGTCGGTCGTGATTTGGTGATCACCGCATACCAATCAGCATCAGGGCTGGTGAACCTCATCACGCCAACCTCAGCCGTGGTGATGGGTGGCCTTGCGATCGCCCGCGTGCCTTATGTGCGCTGGGTGAAATGGGTCGCGCCGCTGCTCGCTATCTTGACTCTGTTCTGTGTGTTGGCGTTAAGCCTAGGTGCGCTACTGTAACCGCTCGCGCAAAGCCGTTAAGCAGGATAACGAAACGGTTGTCCTGCTCTCTCCCTTCTTGCAAGACTCAATCAAGAAAAGCCACGTGTGTGGCTTTTTCTTTATCTGCACTTTCTTTATCTACTCTTTCTTTATCCGTACGTTTCGATTTTTATTCCATTGGGATAATCTGGTTTTATAGACTGGGTTACTTTTTCTTATCCAAAAATAAAACCCATGCATTGATGAATAAAAACAAAAACAAGCGTGATCGCTTAGACAAATTAACACATCCGTTTATTAACAAATGCCGTCAAAAGAGAAAAAAAGTCACTATATAAATAAAAACAGCGCATAAAACCGCACGCTCATTCTATCCATTATAAATGTCGACATGAATACAATTCCCTCTCTTTACCATGACTAGCTCTCACGGCGCTATTTTACTGCCACTCGGTGAATAAAAATCCTTACAGAGCGAAAAACCAACATCATCACAGCTTGATAACAACTGCATGGATATTGTTAAAAACCTAGGCGTAGCAAGGGCTGCAAGAAAAAATGAAGTGTGACTGAGCGCAGAGAATCCTCCTCTCTAGGGCGTAATATGAATATCAGAACAACAAAGTGAATAATTAAATTCACTCTCAAATAATCCCTACACCCTTATTTAATTTGTCACAGATGCATTAAATAAAAAATAAATAGAGAGATACGATTATGAGTAAGTTATACGTAGGTTCTGAAATCGGTCAATTACGTCGCGTGTTGGTTCACCGCCCGCGTCGTGCTCTCACCCACTTAACCCCCTCGAACTGCCACGAGCTACTGTTTGACGACGTGTTAGCGGTCGAACGTGCCGGTGATGAACACGATGTGTTTACCCAGACGCTGCGCGATCAAGGGGTGGAAGTGCTGCTATTGACCGACCTGCTGGCAGAGACGCTGGCAGTACCAGAAGCCAAGGAGTGGCTACTCAATCGTCAGGTATCTGACTACCGCTTAGGCCGAACCTTTGCCAACGACGTGCGCTGCTATCTGGGCGACTTGCCCAATCTTGAATTGGCCAAGATCCTCACCGGTGGCCTCTCCTACGCGGAAATGCCTATGCGCTCTTCCTCGATGATGCAAGCGCTGCATGCACCGACCGATTTTATTATCGAGCCGCTGCCCAATCACCTCTTTACCCGTGATACCTCCTGCTGGGTCTACGGTGGCGTCTCCATCAACCCGATGGCTAAGCCGGCTCGCCAACGTGAAACCAACCATGTGCGCGCCATTTACCGCTGGCACCCAACCTTCGCTGGCCAAGACTTCATCAAATACTTTGGTGATGAAGAGGCGCTGTACGACAACTCAACCATTGAGGGCGGTGACGTATTGGTCATTGGCCGTGGCAGCGTCTTGATTGGTATGTCTGAACGCACCACACCGCAAGGGGTGGAGCACCTCGCTGCCGGCCTATTTAAACACGGCCAAGCCAAACAAGTGATTGCGATGGAGCTGCCTAAACATCGCTCTTGCATGCATTTGGATACCGTGATGACCCACATGCGTGAAGACACCTTCTCCGTCTACCCAGAAGTGGTGCGCAAAGACGTCAAATGTTGGAGCTTGACGGGTGACGAGTCTGGCGCGGTGCGTGTCAAAGAGGAAGGCTACTTTGTCTCGGCGATTGAAAGAGCGCTCGGCGTTGGCCAACTCAACCTCATCACCACGGGCGGCGATAACTTCAACGCTGAGCGTGAACAGTGGAACGACGCCAACAACGTATTGACCGTCAAACCGGGCGTCGTGATTGGCTATGAGGGCAACACCTACACCAATGAAAAATACGACAAAGCCGGCATCACGGTGCTGCCCATCCCTGGGGATGAATTGGGACGAGGCCGCGGCGGCGCTCGCTGCATGAGCTGCCCGATTGAGCGCGATGGCATCTAAGCCCGCGGTCGTCACAGACTCCATCGTTATCAACCCATTCATCCTTATCATCGGATCAACAAGGAGCAAAAGCGGGCGCTTTTGCTCTGTGGAGACAGAGCTATGAACAAACAAACCGTCGTTGTCGCCCTAGGGGGCAATGCGCTACTTCGCCGCGGTGAGCCGCTCGAAGCCGAGGTGCAGCGCCACAACATTGAAATCGCGGTCAACACCATCGCCAAAATCGCCGAGCACTACAACGTGGTGTTGGTGCATGGCAATGGCCCGCAAGTGGGGTTGCTTGCGCTGCAAGGTCTTGAGTACAAGAAAGTCGCGCCCTACCCACTCGATGTGCTAGGCAGTGAAACCCAAGGCATGATCGGCTACATGCTGATGCAAGAGTTTAAAAACCAGATGCCGAGCACCAACATCACTTGCATGTTGACGCAAATGACCGTCGACCCAAATGATCCGGCCTTCGCCAATCCAACCAAACCGATTGGACCGATTTACCAAGAAGCCGAAGCGCGCGAACTCGCCGAGCGTTATCACTGGACCGTCAAACCCGATGGCGCGCATTTTCGCCGCGTCGTACCGAGCCCTAAACCAACAGGCATCATTGAACACGAAGCCATTACCAAGTTGATCGCCGAAGGGCATTTGGTGATCTGTACCGGTGGCGGCGGCATTCCTGTCAAACGGGAAGGCGGTAAATTGATGGGCGTTGAAGCGGTGATCGACAAAGACATGTCCGCCGCCTATCTCGCCAAACAGCTCAACGCCGACGCGCTATTGATCCTGACTGACGCTGACGCCGTCTACCTTGATTGGGGCAAGCCCACTCAGCATCCTCTGCGTGCCACCACCCCTAGCGAGCTGGCGCACTATACGTTCGATGAAGGCTCGATGGGGCCAAAAATTGATGCCTCGTGCGAGTTCATTCGCCAAGGAGGCAAGGTGGTCGGCATCGGCGCCCTCGAAGATGGCCTAGCGATTTTGCAAGGCACCGCCGGCACTAATATCACCAAAGGCTAACAACATCACCAAAGGCTAACAACCAACAACGAGGCTCGGGCCATCTTCGCGCCGAGCCTAAAAAGGCATTGCACGTCATCATCTCTTTTTAAGAAGGAAATTCACCATGGCTTTCAATTTACGTAACCGCAACTTCCTTAAACTGCTCGACTTTACCCCACGTGAGATTGACCATCTGCTCGCGCTCTCTGCTGAACTGAAAAAAGCCAAATACAACGGTTACGAGCAGCCGCGCCTCAAAGGCAAAAACATCGCGCTGATTTTCGAAAAAACCTCAACCCGCACGCGCTGCGCCTTTGAAGTGGCGGCGTTTGACCAAGGCGCGCAAGTCTCCTACTTGGGCCCCTCTGGCTCACAAATCGGTCATAAAGAGTCCATGAAAGACACCGCACGCGTGCTGGGCCGCATGTATGACGGCATCGAATATCGCGGCTTTGGTCAAGAGATCGTTGAAGAGCTCGGCCGATACGCCGGTGTACCCGTCTGGAATGGCCTGACCGACGAGTTCCACCCCACCCAAATCCTCGCTGACTTCTTGACCATGATGGAACATGGCCGCGGCAAAGCGCTGCGCGACATCTCCTTTGCCTACCTTGGCGATGCACGCAACAACATGGGCAACTCCTTGATGGTGGGCGCGGCGAAAATGGGCATGGACATCCGCCTCGTTGCGCCAAAACAGTTCTGGCCAGAGGAGAGTTTGGTCGCCACCTGCCGCGACATCGCCGAGACCACAGGCGCTAAAATCACGCTCACCGACGATGTGCAAGAGGGCGTGCAAGGCTGTGACTTCCTCTACACTGACGTCTGGGTATCGATGGGCGAAGCGAAAGAAGCATGGGCAGAGCGCATCAATTTGATGCTGCCGTATCAAGTCAACATGGCGATGATCAAAGCCACCGGTAACCCGCACGTGAAATTTATGCACTGCTTACCCGCCTTCCACGGCGAAGACACCACGGTCGGCAAACAGCTCGCGAGCGAATATCCCATGCTCAAAGACGGCTGTGAAGTGACGGATGAAGTGGTCGAGTCGGACTACTCGATTGTCTTCGACGAGGCGGAAAACCGCATGCACACCATCAAAGCGGTGATGGTGGCGACCCTAGGTGCGTAACCACCGGCTTTAGATGAACTAAGAGACTCGCGGGGCTGACAACAGCCTCGCCTTATTAGAATAAATGACCAGAAAAACACTTTGTCATTAGTTTTTTATTTGGTGACAAGTGTCATATAGCCACACTTTTATTGGTGATAAACTCAGCGTGCGCGACGGCGCTTTTTCATTGAACAACCCACAAGGGTACATAGATGGAGCTGTGTACTCATTCCCATCAGGATGGCGATAATCATAATAAGGGGTCCTTATGAGTGACACTCTTCATCTCGCGGACGACCAATTTGCCGATGACAAAACCCTCACTTCAGCGTGCAAACGGCTACTGCAACAACAAAGCTTTTCCACTCAAAATGAGCTCAGAGAAGCCCTGGTGAACATCGGTTTCGAGGGCATCAGTCAATCGACCGTCTCTCGCTTACTGTCGCAACTTGGCGTCGTCAAAGTGCAAAACGCCTGCGGCAAAAAAGTCTACTGCATCACGGTCGAAACCGCACCAGTGCGCGTCGAGTCCTCCATCTCTTCGCAAATCGAGTTCATCACCCACAACCAATCCATGGTGGTCGTTAAAACCCACCCCGGCAGCGCCCAACTGGTCGCCCGCCTCGTTGACATCGACCCACACACCGAAATCCTCGGCACCGTCGGCGGCAACGACACCGTGCTCATCATCCCAAAAGACACACAAAAGATAGATGCGTGTGAGCGGATTGTGCGGATGAGGTTGGGGGTGAGTGGGTAGTGGGTAGTGGGTAGTGGGTAGTGGGTAGTGGGTAGTGGGTAGTGTCTCACCGCCTCTGTCATGTGCGAAGGCTAGAGTTGTCATGCGAGTAAAAAGGGTATAAATTTTACTCATGTTGAAATTTGAGTTTGATGAGAACAAAAGCAGGTCAAACCTTGAGAAGCATGGTATTGATTTCTATACCGCTCAAAGTTTGTGGAACGATTCTGATCTCATCGAGATCCCTGCCAATACAAGTGATGAACCTAGATATTTGGTCATCGGTATGTTAAACGATAAGCACTGGTCTGGTGTTATCACATACCGTGGATTAACGATTAGGATCATTTCCGTCAGACGTTCACGCAAAGCGGAGGTGGACTTATATGAAAGCGCATGAGTTTGATGCCAAGTTTGACAGTGACGATGACATTTTAGGAGATCTAGACCTATCGAACGTTAAGCGTCCTATGCAGAAACAGAAGCGGGTAAACGTTGATTTTCCAGCATGGATGCTCGAGTCATTAGACCGCGAAGCCAGCCGAATCGGTGTGACACGACAATCAATCATTAAGATTTGGCTCGCCGAACGGCTTGAAAATGTCGCCCATCACCACTCTCAAAAATGACCCCTTGATGTAACGATAGGGCGCGAATAGCGCCCTTTTTTATATACCTATGGTCAAGTTTTATTACCCCTTATTGAAACTTATCCATCCGATCTCCTGTCTGATTGAGTTACACTGAATCCATCTTAGTTAACGTGACGGTCTTATGCGCTTCGCTTTCTCGCTTGTTGTACTGGTTCTTTCTCTGTTTTCGAGCTCGGTGTGGGCTCTGTTTGGCAATTCGCAATCTACGTTCAGTCCTGCCAATGAGGACAATCGTTTTGTCACTGTTGATGAGGCGTTTGCCTTCAATGCGGTGCAGCAAGGCGCGCGGGTCTATCTCGATTGGCAAATCAAGCCAGATTACTACCTCTATCAAGATAAGATTGCCATCAGTGGCGAGCACATCACGTTAGGCGATATCACACTGCGCCAAGGTGAGCCCTATCATGATGAGTTTTTCGGTGACGTGAACATCTACACCACGCCGCTGTTTGTCGAGGTGCCTTTGGCCGAATATCAAGCCGGGGCTCGCTTGATGGTTCAATACCAAGGCTGCGCCAAAGCCGGTTTCTGCTATCCGCCAGAAACTAAGGTCATTGACCTGACCTCGTTTGAATTTCAAGACGCCGATGTCGTTATCGCGCCCACCTCCACCAATTCAGAAAAGACGCCTATTACGACTGACACGGCGACAGACTCATCACGCTCACAACAGGCACAGCTAGCCGATCGCATCAGCGAGAGCGTTTGGACACCGCTGCTGTTTCTCGCACTGGGTATTGGCCTCGCCTTTACCCCATGTGTCTTGCCGATGTACCCGATTTTGACCAGCATTGTGCTCGGCGGCGGTCAGATCAATACGCGCCGCGCATTGGGTCTTTCGTTTGTCTACGTGCAAGGCATGGCATTGACTTACACCTTGCTCGGTTTGGTGGTGGCGCAAGCTGGTTTGCAGTTCCAAGCGGCGATGCAGCACCCCGCGGTGTTGATAGGGCTGAGTGTGTTATTCGTCGCGCTGGCCTTATCGATGTTTGGGCTCTATACGCTGCAACTGCCGAGTCGCCTGCAAACTTGGCTCAATCAACTGAGCAGTCAGCAGCAAGGTGGCAACCTGCTCGGTGTGTTTAGCATGGGGGCGATTTCTGGTTTAGTCTGCTCACCCTGCACCACGGCGCCGCTGTCGGGGGCGCTCTTGTATGTGGCGCAAAGCGGCGACTTGTTTACCGGAGGGATCACCCTCTACGCGTTGGCACTCGGTATGGGCATTCCTCTAATTTTGGTCGCGGTATTTGGCAATCAGTTGTTGCCAAAAGCGGGAGAGTGGATGAATCGCGTCAAGACGCTATTTGGTTTTATCCTCCTCGCGGCGCCGATTTTCTTGCTTGAGCGTATCCTGCCCGATCTGTGGAGCAGTGCGCTGTGGTCGGGGCTCGGTATCGCGGCGTTTGGCTGGCTCTATCACAGTAAAAATGCACTGCCTTTTGGTGGCTGGAAGCAAAGTGTGGTGGGCATTGTTGCAGTGCTCGGTTTGTTCGCCAGCGCTCAGCCGCTGCTCAATCTTTGGTTTTATGGTCCAAGCGCCCACTCGCAAGCTTCTCCGAGCATTGAGTTTACCCGTATCAACAACGTCGCTGAGCTCAACTTGGCCCTCAGCCAAGCCCGAGAGCAAGGTAAACCTGTGATGCTCGATTTTTATGCCGACTGGTGCGTCGCGTGTAAGGAATTTGAGAAGTACACCTTCCACCAAGCCGATGTGGAAGCCAAGCTGAGTGAGTTTGTGTTGTTGCAAGCCGACGTCACCCGCAACCAAGTGCAAGACATCGAGCTACTCAAACAACTCGGCGTACTCGGTTTGCCGACCATTGATTTTTGGGATACCAATGGTCAGCCGATGCCAAATGCTCGCATCACAGGATTTATGCCAGCCGAGACGTTTTTAGCGCATTTGAAGGCTCAGCCCTTTGACCAGTCTTCTAACTTACCATTAGGTGTTCATCGAGACAGGCTAAATTAGAAAGTAAAAAGGCTGACGTGATCGCCAGCCTTTTCAACGTAAATCTGCACTTCAATTATACAGTGAAAGAACACTGCTTAACTTTTAGTACTGGACGAGCCGTTGTCGCTGCTTGCGAGTATGCCTGAGCCATGACCGCTTTTGCTTCACTCGTACCCGAATCAACACCTACTGCTGAAAGCAAGCTTGCACCTGTGTCAACGTTATCCATCTGCTCACGGTACTCTGCAAACATTGCTTGAATATCATCGCAAGACATTGAATTAAAATCAGCATTTGCGATATCTGTATCTGAGCCTCCAGTCATTTGACATCCAGACAAACCAACGACGGCCAACACTGCGAATAGACTTAATTTTTTCATTATCAGTTTCCTTTACTGCATCATTATTTGAAGTAGGTCAAAACCTAGAAGCGATTATGCAACAAACAGCTATTCACTTCTTAAATATGAGCAACATTTAAGATCAAATTGATGAATATGTGAACAAGGGCATACTGACAATCTAATTTATTGATATTAATAATATTTAACATCATATGCATCTAGTATAAACACTCAACAATAAGTGTTAAATGAAACAAAACCCGATACACTTCAGACTTTTAGCGGATAAAGATTGTCCACCGCGGAAAAGCTGACAATAATTCTATTAACTACATTATCATAAGTGTGCAACGTCATGGACTCGACCTACACCATCATCATCGCAGACGATCACCCGCTGTTTCGCAACGCGTTGTTCCAATCGGTACATATGGCGGTCAGTGGGGCTAATCTGCTTGAGGCCGATTCCCTCGATGCCTTGATGACGCTGCTCGCCAAAGAAGATGAGCCCGACTTGCTGCTGCTCGATCTGAAAATGCCAGGCGCCAATGGCATGTCTGGCTTGATTCAACTGCGCGCCGAGTACCCAGAGTTGCCAATTGTGGTGGTCTCAGCCAGTGAAGAGCCTTCGGTGGTCACGCAAGTGAAAAGCCACGGCGCGTTTGGTTTTATCCCTAAATCGAGTGACATGCGCGAGCTGGTGAAAGCCCTCAATCAAGTGCTGGCGGGCGACCCTTACTTCCCTGAGGGTTCGATTGTCGAGAATGCCGCGTGCAATGATCTCGCCGAGAAAATGGCGACCCTCACCCCGCAGCAATACAAGGTACTGGGCATGCTCTCCGACGGACTGCTCAACAAGCAGATCGCCTATGAGCTCAACGTCTCAGAAGCGACCATCAAAGCACACATGACCGCCATTTTCCGCAAGCTGGGCGTAAAAAATCGCACCCAAGCGGTAATACTACTTAGCGAACTCAACGACTAGCACTACGGGTAGTAGACCACCCCTACTCTGGCTCTTGCGAGTCCGGAAGGCACAGACCCAACTGCGTCACTTCGTAGTTCTCCACTTTGGAGATGACAAACCTCAGCCCCTGCCAATCAAAACTGTCGCCAAGCACCACTTGATGGGGCAGTTGCTCCGCCACCAACTGCTTTAGCGTGAACGTCGCGTATTCAACAGGCACATCAATGCCGTAGTGCTGACACACATCGCTAAGCGAAACCTCGGCGGCAAAAAAGAAGTCACCAAAGAAACGGGTTTGAGTTTCCGCCAAAGGCGCGGTGCTAAACAGTTGGCTTAACGGCTCAAGGTTCTCTTCTCGGCCCAGCACGCATAAAGTGTCGCCCGCTTGCAGCACAGTGCTGCCCGATGGGTGGAGCAAGGTTCGCTGACGAAACAGCGCCGCAATCCGCGTTCCATCCGGCATCGCCAACTTACTCAGCGGCTCACCAATACACCACTTCTCCGCTTCCAAGCGATAGACATAGAGCTCCCAATTGCTGGTTGGGAAAATCTCGATCCCAGCCCGCGCCACCGGCGCGGGCTGAGGTGGCAGCTCGACTTTGGCCAGCTTGGCCGCCTTGGTTAAACTCACGCCTTGCACGATCAGCGAGACCATAACGACGAAAAAGGCGATATTGAAATACATCTGCGCATTGGGCAGCCCGGCCATCAAAGGGAATACCGCCAAAATGATCGGCACAGCGCCGCGCAATCCGACCCAACTTAAAAACCACTTCTCCCTGGAGCGAAACTTGCCAAACGGCAGCAAACTGAGCCACACCGCAATAGGGCGAGCAAATACAATCATGCCAAAGGCGAGCGCCAGTGCCGGCAGTGCGATGTCGAGTAAATCTTTTGGATTGACCAACAGACCAAGCACAACAAACATGATGATCTGGCTAAACCATGTCAGTCCATCCATGACATTCAAAATCGAGTGTTTTGAGCGCGTCGGCAAATTACCCAGCAGCAAACCAAACAGATAAATGGTGAGAATGCCGCTGCCGCCCAAGGTGTTCGACAATGCAAACAGCCCAACGCCAAGCCCTGAGACCAGAATCGGGTACATGCCTTCTGGTAATTGGATGCGATTGATGATTTGCAAAGACAACCAGCCGCCACCAAGCCCAAGGGCGATGCCGATGCCAAACTGCATCACAAAACTCAGTGACACGAACCCAACGCTGAGCACCGCGGTTGGATCCGCCAGTACCGCAATCAAGGTAATGGTGAGAAACACCGCCATCGGATCATTGGTGCCTGATTCAATCTCCAACGTCGCGCCCACCCGTTCATTGATGCTGCGCCCTTTAAGGAGTGAAAAGACCGCCGCGGCATCAGTGGAACCCACTATCGCGCCAAGCAGCAAGCCTTGTAGCAAAGTGAGATTGAAGAGCCAGGTGGCAAGCAAACCGGTGAGAAACGTGGTGCAAAATACGCCAAAGGTGGCCAAAGAAAATGCCGGCCAGAACGCCAAACGAAAGCTGCTGATACGAGTGCGTAGCCCACCATCGAGCAAGATGATCGCCAGCGCTAAGTTACTGACCAGATAGGTCGTGGAGTAGCTGTCAAACTTGATGCCTCCCGGGCCGTCTTGCCCGGCCAGCATACCGACGCAGAGAAACAAAACGAGAATGGGTACACCGAGGCGCGAGGAGAGCTGGCTGAATAACACACTGATAACAAGAAGAAGCGTCCCAGTAAGAAACAGTCCATTGATCATATCTACCGTCAAGCTTTACCCCCTTAAATACAATTGGAGTCAATGAGTTATTCTACCCATAGTTTTCTCTTGGCAGTAGCGGGAAATGGTCAACCTATGCAAATTGTCGGTCAACATATCAACACTAATTGAGCGGTTCCCTTCTCAAGACATTAGACCTTTGGCTAACTTAACAAGTTATTAACATCAAAAATTTATCAGTAAACCTCGCTAAGCGCCCATTTTAGGGCCCTTTTTATCCTTATTGCCCCGACTAAAGTTGAAAGGTTTTTCGCCCATTGCCTTGCTAATGTACATGGTGAAACATTTTTTTAACAAGCACTGACCTCACTAACAGGTTAACCGAACACCCCATTTAACTAGCGAAATCGTAAGGAGGCGGCAATGGCATTCGAAAGTCAGGAAAGAGCCAAAGCCTACTGGGATAAAAACGTAAAACTGATGATCACCTTAATGGTCATCTGGTTTGTCGTATCTTTTGGCTGCGGCATATTATTTGTCGACGTACTGAATGAAATTCAAATCGGTGGATACAAACTCGGCTTCTGGTTTGCCCAGCAAGGCTCCATCTATACGTTTCTTGGCATTATTTTCTACTACGCGTGGAAGATGCGCCAACTGGACCGTGAATTCGGCGTGGATGAGTAAGGAGTCACTCAGATGGATTTGAAAACAATCACGTACCTTGTTGTGGGTGCCACTTTCATTCTCTATATCGGGATTGCGATTTGGGCACGCGCTGGGTCAACCAAAGAGTTTTATGTCGCAGGCGGCGGGGTTAACCCGATTGCCAATGGTATGGCGACCGCAGCGGACTGGATGTCAGCGGCGTCGTTCATCTCGATGGCGGGTCTGATTGCCTTTATGGGCTACGGCGGCTCCGTCTTCTTAATGGGTTGGACTGGCGGCTACGTGCTTCTCGCGCTACTGCTTGCCCCTTATCTACGTAAGTTTGGTAAGTTCACCGTACCTGAGTTTGTCGGTGAGCGTTTCTACTCCAACACCGCGCGCGTTGTGGCGGTTGTCTGTCTTATCATCGCATCGGTGACCTATGTTATCGGTCAGATGAAAGGCGTGGGCGTGGCGTTTGGTCGCTTCTTGGAAGTGGACTACTCGACTGGCCTGTTGATCGGTATGTGTATCGTGTTTGTCTACGCGGTTATGGGCGGCATGAAAGGCATCACCTACACGCAGATTGCTCAGTATTGCGTCCTCATTCTTGCTTACACTATTCCTGCAATCTTTATCTCTCTGCAACTGACCGGGCACCCTCTGCCACAAATTGGCCTGGGCAGTACCCTTTCCGGGACGGATGTCTATCTGCTCGACCGGCTAGACCAAGTGGTGACCGAACTCGGCTTTACCGAGTACACCACCCAAGTGCGGGGCGATACCCTCAACATGTTCGTCTACACCATGTCACTGATGATTGGTACGGCAGGTCTTCCGCACGTTATCATCCGTTTCTTCACGGTGCCAAAAGTGCGTGATGCGCGTACCTCTGCCGGTTGGGCATTGGTGTTCATCGCGATTCTTTACACCACAGCGCCAGCCGTATCGGCGATGGCTCGCTTGAACCTGATGGATACCGTGAACCCAGCGCCAGGCCAACATCTGGCTTATGATGAGCGTCCTGACTGGTTTAAGAACTGGGAAAAAACCGGCCTACTTGGCTTTGATGACAAAAACAACGACGGTTTGATTCAATACACATCGAGCGCTGCCACCAACGAACTGAAGGTGGACAACGACATCATGGTATTGGCTAACCCTGAGATTGCGAAACTGCCTAACTGGGTGATTGCATTAGTCGCCGCCGGTGGTCTTGCGGCAGCACTGTCGACCGCTGCGGGCTTGCTATTGGCGATCTCCTCCGCCATCTCCCATGACTTGATCAAAGGGGTCATCAACCCGAACATCTCCGAGAAGAAAGAGCTGATGGCGAGCCGGATATCCATGGCCGTCGCCATTGCAGTGGCGGGCTATCTTGGTCTCAATCCTCCCGGCTTTGCCGCAGGTACGGTCGCCTTGGCCTTTGGTCTTGCCGCCTCGTCGATCTTCCCAGCATTGATGATGGGTATCTTCAGCAAAAACATCAACAAAGAGGGCGCGATTGCAGGCATGATCGCCGGTATCACCATCACGCTGTTCTACGTATTCCAGCACAAAGGTATCTTGTTTATCTCTGACTGGACTTACCTAGAGAGCTGGGGCAGCAACTGGTTCCTAGGCATTGAGCCTAACGCCTTTGGTGCCATCGGTGCTGTCGTCAACTTCATCGTCGCGTTCGCGGTGTCGAAAGTGACTGCAGAAACGCCACAAGAAGTGAAAGATTTGGTCGAGCACGTCCGTGTTCCAGCCGGTGCTGGCGAAGCGGTTGACCATTAATCCTTAACCTCTACCACAAAAGCCCCGTTTGGGGCTTTTTTATTCTTAAAATTGGGTTAACTTACGTTTGTAACGAAAAAACTTTGAGCGGTTGCAAGGAAGCCAAGATGTTCAAAAATAAACACTTTATCATTGCTCTATTGATTGCCCCGATTCTCTCCATCATCGCCTATTTCGGTACCGATTTGGCCGTGAGTGAAAAGCCGCACGCCGCCAAAGAGGGCCAAGCGTATAAGCTGGTCAGCAAATCCAACTGCCGCTATACCAGTGGTCTGTGTGACATGGAAAATGGTGAGTTCAAAATTAAGTTTCGCTCTGAAAAGTTGACCGAAGAGACGTTAGAACTCTCAATGAGTTCGCTGCACCCACTGCAAGGGGTCAAACTCTCGCTAGTGAATGACATCGACACCACAACGACCCCCGTCGACATGCAACGCGCCGACAGTGAGGGCAAACAGTGGTATATCACCCTACCCAGCCCCGCCTCCCAAGAGAGCTGGCTTCGCGTCGCGGCGCAATCCGATGGCACCCTCTACTACGGTGACACCCAAACGGCGTTTGTGACCTATGAGACCTTGTTTACTGGCAATGAATGATGGGCCGCAAAGGAACCATGAACGAAAAGGGAAAGCGATGTTCGCTTTCCCTTTTCGTTTACACCGATGAATTTTCCGTCAGGCTAAAGCCCATTCAGCATAGCTCGCAGTTTCAGCGGCTTGACGGGCTTGGCGATAAACGCAAATCCGCTCGACTCGATGCCTTGCATCATCTCTTGGGTGCGATCGGCGCTGATGATCACCCCTTTAAATCGCGCGCCCAGTCGCAAGCGACATTGCTGCAACACTTCTAAACCCGTTCGGCCGTGATCGAGGCGGTAATCGGACAAAATCACATCCGGCTGCCACTGCTCGTCCATCGCCGCCAACGCGCTGACCAGATCGGTGGCGCTGCGCACCTCACATCCCCAGCGGCCAAGCAGCGTCTCCATCCCGACCAAAATATCCGTTTCGTTATCGACACACAGAACGCGCAAGTGGCTGAGATCGCCAACACTCGGCGCCGCGGCAGGCGCAGGAGCTGGACTGGCATGCACCGCGCGCGGCAGACGAATCGAAAACACGCTGCCACGCCCAGGCCATGAGCGCATCCCTATTTCATGATTGAGTACATGCGCGATGCCTTTGGAAATGGCGAGCCCCAGACCCAACCCTTGATCGCGTAGCCCTTGGCCATCTTGGGCATGACTGCCGCGATTGAACTCTTCAAAGATCTCTTGCTGCTTGTCTTCATCAATCCCCACGCCGTTATCCCATACCTCAATGCGTGCCCAACCTTGGATGCGGCGCACGCCGAGCACTACCTTGCCTTGTGGGTTGTAACGAAACGCATTGGTGAGGAAGTTTTGCACCACGCGGCGCAGCAGTTTAGGGTCTGACTCAACCACCAAGTCACTCGGCATCATGCGAAAGTCGATACCTTGCTTTTTCGCCAGAGCGCTAAACTCGGCATTGAGGTTGGAGAGCACATCATTGAGCGCAAAGGGGTGAATGTGCACTTCCAGCTTGCCAGACTCCAAACGCGAAATATCGAGCAGATCGCCAATCAAATCTTCTGCCGCGCCAAGGGCACTTTCGATATGGTGAGCAAGACGCTGCGCCTCGGACTCTTTCCCCTCCTCCATAGCAGTCGAAGAAGAAATAGAGACCGAGTCAGCTTTCGTCACTTCAGATAAAGAGGAGGCAAACAAGCGCGCCGCATTGAGCGGCTGCATCAAATCGTGACTCACCGCGGCCAAAAAGCGTGATTTGGACTGCGATTCGCGCTCGGAACGCTGGGTCGCACTGACCAATTTTTTGTTGAGTTTTTCCAGCTCAAAGGTGCGCTCTCGAACGCGCTCTTCTAGAGTTTCATTGGCGTCGATCAGCGCCTGCTCGGCGTCGCGGAACACGGTAATGTCGGTAAAACTCATCACAAAGCCGCCGCCGGGCATCGGGTTGCCTTGCACCTCAATCACGCGTCCATCGGGCCTGACACGTGAAGAGGTGTGGCGCGTGCCTTGTTCTAAATGATACACCCGCCTGCGAACGTGATCTTCTGGGTCACCGGGGCCACACAGCCCCTGCTCGGCGTTGTGGCGAATCACATCGGCGATCGGCCTGCCCACTTGAATCAAGCCGGGCGGAAACTCAAACAACTCAAGATAACGCTGATTCCACGCCACCAAACGCAATTGCTTGTCCACCACGGCAATGCCTTGGCCAATATGCTCAATCGCCCCTTGCAGCAAGCCGCGACTAAAGTCATACAGCTCGGAGGCCTCATCGACAATGGTCGCCACCTCTTCAAGCTGCATGTTGCGCCCTTGCAGCGCAGAGGTGAGCACCAACTTCGCTGACGAGGCACCAAACACACCGGCCAGCACCCGCTCAGTATGGCGAATCAAGGTCGAGGGCGCTTGCTGATTAGGCATCAGTGTCTCACGTTGCTGCTGCCAATATTGACGAAACGCGCTGCGCACCCGCTGCCTGCCGACAAAGCGCGACGCGAGCATTTCCAACTCACCGACCGTCACTCGGCTCTGGTAGAGGCTCATGTTCTCACTCTCTGGCAGCGGCGTACCGATAAACGAGGCTGACTGTAACCGCTCACTGAGGCTCGAGCGCGTCACGCTCGACACCAGCAAATAGAAGAACAGGTTAGCGCTGATGCTCAGCAGCATCCCCCAATCAGAGCGCGCAATGCCCAGTGATGCCAACCCTTCTGGCGGCGTGATGATCCACAACAGGAAGTTGCTTTGTGCATCCCCCGCTAAGATGCCGGTTTGGCTCATCAAGGTGATCAGCCACAAGGTAAAACCAAAACCTAGCCCGACATAGACGCCTTTGCGATTGCCTTGACGCCAGTACATACCGCCAATCAGCGCTGGGGCAAACTGGGTGATCGCCGCAAACGAGAGAAAGCCAATTGCAGAGAGCGAATGAATGCTGCCCAGCGCCTGATAAAAACCCCAAGCGCCTAGCAGTAGCAGCAAAATCAAGCCGCGACGAATGATCAACAGCAAGCCAGAGAAGTGACGATGGTTACGATGCGAGAGGCGCATACGGCGCAGCAGCAATGGCATCACCATATCATTCGACACCATGATCGCCAGCGCGATGGTCGAGACAATCACCATGCCACTGGCCGCCGAGGTGCCGCCTAAAAACGCCAGCAGAGCGAAATCTTGCGCGCCCACCGCCATCGGCAAGCTGATCACATACGTATCTGGGCTTTCGCCGCTTAAGATGCCTTGGCCGACCCACGCAATCGGCAGGACAAACAGCCCCATTAACACCAGGTAGAGCGGGAAGAGCCAGCGCGCGGTATGCAAATCTTGCGCGCGTTCGTTCTCCACCACCATGGTATGAAACTGACGCGGCAAACAGACGATCGCCATCATGGTCAGGGCGGTGTGGATCAGCAAGGTCGGGATATTGGGGGATTGATAAGTCTCGGCGGCAATCGCCATCAACTGAATGTCACTGCGGCTAAAGGCGAGATAGAGAATAAAACAGCCGACAACCAAAAACGCCACCAGCTTGACCAGCGACTCAAACGCAATCGCCATCATCATGCCGCGGTGGTGCTCGGTATTATCAATGTGACGTGTACCAAACAGCATGGTAAACACCGCTAGCGCCCCGACCACAAACCAGGACACATCAAAACCAAAGCGCGCGAAATCCTCACTCACGCTCGGCGCGATGATCTCTAGCCCCATGGTAATGCCACGCAGTTGCAGCGCGATGTAGGGCAAAATGCCAATCACAGCAATAAAGGTGATCGCTACTGCCAGCCCTTGAGATTTGCCATAACGGGCGGCGATAAAGTCGGCGATGGAAGTAATATGCTCACGCTTGGCGGTGATCACCAAGCGAGCGAGGACGCGCCAACCTAGGGTAAAGACCAGAATCGGCGCCACATAGATAGGCAGAAAGGACCAAGGATTGCTGCTCGCCTGACCGACGGTGCCATAAAACGTCCATGAGGTGCAGTAAACCGCAATCGAAAGGCTGTAGACCCAAGGCCGCCAGCGCGACAACCACTTGACGCGATTATCGCCATACCATGCGATCAAAAAAAGCAGCCCAAGATAGAGAAGCGAAACCGCGATCACCAACCAACCTTGCATTCGATATCCTTATCGTCGTTTATCGGTACTCCCCATCGCCGCGCCAGTGAGGTGAGCGATAAGGGTTAACTTATTAAACGAATTTGCTGGCGGCAACTCAATCGACTTGAGTAAATTCTGTGCTTTACGCGCCGCTTTCCGTAGCTTTTTCTCCCTCTTGCGGCTCTGCTTCTTTGGCGACTTGCGCTTCATTGACAAATTGCTCAGAGGTCACGGGATTCTCTTGTGGCGCCACTTTAATAAATAGCGACACAGCACCCATCAAGGCCATCGCCCAGAAGACGTTCGCGCCCCAGTGCTCAAAACCCCAGCCGCTTAAGGTCGTCATCAAAGCAATCACAGCGCCAAGCGGAATGGCATTGTACAAGGCTTGCAGCGCCACCATTTTTCTCTGCTCGGAGTGTTGGATGTACTGAATCGCGGCAATGTGCGCCACCGCAAAGGTCACGCCGTGCAGCAGTTGAATCAGCACCAAAGCGAGCAGTAGCGTCGTCGATGCCGTCATGCCCCAACGCACCATCACCCCAATTGAAGCAAGCGCAAACATAGCGCGCAGTGACCAACCAGAAAACAGTCGCTTGCTCAGGGCAAACACCGCCACTTCCGCCACCACCCCTAAGCTCCACAAATAGCCGATGATGTCTTCCGAGTACCCCGCCGCTTTCCAATGAATCGCACTAAAGCTGTAGTACGCCGCATGACTGCCCTGAATCAGCGCCACCAGCAGGAGAAACTTCACCACTGGTCCTTCACGCAGCAGCTCCATCAGTTTCGGTCTCACGCCTGCGCTGACATCACTGGTCACCGGCATAGGCTGGATGCGCCTTAAACTCATCAGCCAAGCCGCCAACATGCCCGCCATCGCCGTCCACACAATCATGTCGCTGCCAAAATGGGCAACCATAAACCCGACCACGGTCGAGCCGGCAATAAAGGCAATCGAGCCCCACAAGCGCGTGCGACCATAATCGAGCTTATTGAGCCGCGCGTAGTAATTGGCCATCGCATCAGAGAGCGGCACAATCGGCCCGCAGCAAAGGTTAAACAGCACCGTCGCCAGCGCCATTAACCAAAAACTTCCGCCGGTAAAAAAGTGGAAACCAACAAACAGAAGCCCCGCCAAGCTGAACCAACGCAGCGCCGGCATTAAATGCTCCACCTTATGAATGCGCGGCGTTAATACCAAGTTCGCCACGCAGCGCGTCGCAAAGCCAATCCCGACCAAGACACCAATGTCGGTCGGCGTCACTCCTTGGTTTTCAAACCACAGCGCCCAAAAAGGCAAATAGACGCCATAAGCAAAAAAGAACCCCGCAAAATATTGTGAGATCCAACCATAGGGAGAAGGAGTGAACATGCAAACCTCAGTCACGATTAGGGAGTAGACAACGGCGGCATTATGACCGCGTTTGCATGGAATAAAAAGGGAAGAAGTTCCTAGAGGGGAGTTCCTAGTTCCTAGAAGACAGTGCCTAGAAGACAGTGCCTAGAAGACAGTGCCTAGAGGCGAGTGCCTAGTTCCTAGAAGTGGGTTGCTAGAAGCACGAGCCGAGTTCCTAGAATCAGACCTCTAGGAACTAGGCACTAGAAACTAGGCACTCCCCCTATAAGACCAAAGTCGTCTGGCATTTATACGCTGATCGCGCACACTTTATTTATTCACCTACCCCTGTAGAGCGAGAGTGTAGAGCCGCTATGCCTGATAAATTCAATATGCAGTCACCGCCGTTTGATAGGCTGAGTGAAGCGCAGCAAACCGAGTTGCGCTCGGCGCTTGATGTCGCCTATTTCCGCACTAAAGAGAGCTTGATAAAGCCCGGCGCGCGTGTGGATCATCTGCATATTTTGATCAAAGGCGCGGTGGAAGAGCGCTCTCAGGATGGCAACGAAATTTTTGCTCACTACGCCAATGATGACTTGTTTGATGTGCGCGGCCTGTTTGATGGCCAATCTAAGCACCATTACGTGGCGCTAGAAGATACCCTCGCTTACCTGCTGCCCAAAGCGACCTTTATGTCGCTCTACAACGAGAATGGCCAGTTTGCCGCCTATTTTGATACTAACCTCGCGCGCCGTCAGGAATTGATTGAAGCCGCGCAGCAGCAACAAAACCTAGCCGAGTTCATTCTGACCAAAGTCGATAAAGCCATCTATCATCCACCGATGGTGATCGCCCCCAACATGCCGCTCAATGAGGTGACTCGCACACTCAAAGAGAACGCCATCGATGCCGCGCTGGTACGATTAGAAGACGATGATCCAAGGCTTGCCGACCATCCTCATGAGCTGCCCTTTGGCATTGTCACGCGCACCAATATGCTCCATGCGGTCATGCTGGATGACCACCCGCTCGACACCCCAGTGGGCGAGATCGCAACCTTTCCTGTCATCCATGTCGACGATGGCGAGTTTCTGTTTAATGCGATGATCAAAATGACGCGTCAACGCATGAAGCGCGTGATGGTCGCCGATGGTAAAGAAGCGGTCGGCATGCTGGATATGACGCAAATCCTCAGCGCCTTTTCCACTCACTCACACGTGTTGAGTTTGAGCATTGCCAGAGCGAGCAGTGTCGAAGAGCTCGCGCTCGCATCGAACCGCCAGCGCCACTTGGTCGAGAGCCTGCTTGGCAATGGTATTCGCACCCGCTTTATCATGGAGCTGATTTCTGCCGTTAATGAACAAATTATCGAGAAAGCCTTTGAACTGATTGTTCCTCCCGCCCTTCACGATCACTGCTGTTTGATCGTTTTAGGCTCAGAAGGGCGTGGGGAGCAGATCTTAAAAACCGACCAAGACAACGCGCTGATTCTCGCCCCCGATCTGGAATGGCCGCAGTGTGATGCCGTCATGCAGCAGCTGACCCATACCTTGCAGCAGTTGGGTTATCCGCTCTGCCCGGGCAATGTGATGGTCAACAATCCGCAGTGGGTCAAAAGCCAGACGCAATGGAGCGCCACCTTGAGCCGCTGGGCCAAAGCGAGCAGCGCCGATCAGATTATGAACTTGGCAATTTTCAGTGACGCACATGCGGTGGCGGGCAATCTCGCGCTCCTCGACCCCATCATGGAACACCTTCATCGATTGATGCTCAACAACATGTTGGCGCTGCAGGACTTTTGTCGTCCGGCGCTGCAATTCTCTCTGCCACTGACGCTGTTTGGCAACGTCAAAACCGACAAAAAGGGAGTCGATCTGAAAAGTGGCGGCATCTTCCCCATCGTGCATGGTATTCGTACCTTGGCACTGGAATACGGCATTGAGGAGCACAACACCTTTGAACGCATCGAAAGTCTTTCGCGCAAAAAAATCCTCGAGCCTGATACCGCTGACAACCTCAGTGAAGCGCTGAAACTGTTTTTTAAACTGCGCCTTCATCAGCAGCTTGGTAACCAACACACCCACAACCGAATTGACCTCAAACAGCTCGATCGCACCGAGCGCGATCTACTGCGCCACAGTTTGCATGTGGTGAAGAAATTTAAGCAGTTTATCAGCTATCACTACCAGATCCGAGATTGAGGTCATCCATGAACCTATTGATGCGTCGTTACTGGTACTACAAACTCAAAGGCAGCCCCTACCAATCGTTATTTGGCGCGTTGCAAAAAGGGGAGTACGTGTCACTCGATTGTGAAACCACCAGCCTCGACCCTAACCGCGCCGAGCTGGTCACCATTGCGGCGACCAAAATCATCGACAATCGCATCCTCACCAGTGCGCCCTTTGAAGTGCGCCTGCGCGCGCCGCAATCGCTCGACTCGGGCTCAGTGAAAATTCACCACATTCGCCACCAAGACTTGCTCGATGGCATCGATGAAAAGCGCGCTCTGATCAAACTGCTCGATTTTATCGGCAATCGGCCTTTAGTCGGCTATCACATCCGTTACGATAAGAAAATCCTCGACTTAGCGTGTCGTAAGCAATTGGGGTTTCCTCTGCCCAACCCACTCATCGAAGTGAGCCAGATCTACCACGACAAGCTGGAAAAACACCTACCCAACGCCTATTTCGATTTGAGCCTCGATGCCATCTGCAAACATCTCGACCTGCCGCTGCAAAGCCGCCATGACGCGCTGCAAGACGCCATCGCCGCAGCGATGGTGTTTGTGCGTTTAACACACGGCGATCTACCGAGCCTGAACTTGCCCTACGTCTCACGCTGAACGTACGCAAGGAGAGTGCGCGAGATCGCAAAGTTCGCCATTACGCCGACCACGGCCACCGATATCTCGCCCATTCATCCTAAAGTCTAATTGTCGAATCGGGGGCGGTGGCCGAAAGTGAACAGTAATTCAAACGCTCACCGTTTAAAACGACAACAAACAGGACACCTTTGCTTGGCAAGCCCAAGCAGAGCATAAGGAGATTAGCCATGAGTGAAGCCCACGTGTATCCAGTCAAAGAGAACATCAAAGCCACGACCCACGCGGACAATGACACCTACCTTGCCATGTACCAACAATCGGTCACGGACCCAACCGCGTTTTGGAGCGAGCACGGCAAAGTGGTGGATTGGATCAAACCCTTCACTAAAGTCAAAAGCACCTCGTTCGATACCGGCCACGTCGATATTCGCTGGTTTGAAGATGGCACACTGAACGTCTCCGCCAACTGTATTGACCGCCACCTCGCCGAGCGCGGCGATGACGTCGCCATCATCTGGGAAGGGGACGACCCGGCAGACGACAAAACGCTCACGTTTAACGAGTTGCACAAAGAGGTGTGCCGTTTCTCTAACGCGCTGAAAGAGCAAGGCGTACACAAAGGCGACGTGGTCTGTCTGTACATGCCGATGGTACCGGAAGCGGCGATCGCCATGCTCGCCTGTACCCGCATTGGCGCGGTGCACACCGTCGTGTTTGGCGGCTTTTCACCGGAAGCGCTCTCTGGCCGTATTATTGACTCCGACGCCAAAGTGGTGATCACCGCCGATGAAGGTGTGCGCGGCGGTCGTGCGGTGCCTTTGAAGAAAAACGTCGATGAAGCGCTCACCAACCCCGAAGTGAAAACGATTGAAAAAGTCGTGGTGCTCAAACGTACAGGCGGCGACATTGATTGGCACGATCACCGCGATGTGTGGTGGCACAAAGCCACCGCCGCAGCCTCTGATCACTGCCCACCAGAAGAGATGAAAGCCGAAGATCCGCTCTTTATCCTCTACACCTCAGGTTCAACGGGCAAACCCAAAGGCGTGCTGCACACCACTGGCGGCTACCTAGTCTACGCCACCATGACATTCAAATATGTGTTTGACTATCAACCGGGCGAAACCTTCTGGTGTACCGCCGATGTAGGTTGGATTACCGGTCACACCTATCTGATTTATGGCCCGCTCGCCAATGGCGCCAAAACCATTTTGTTTGAAGGCGTGCCTAACTATCCCAACACCAGCCGCATGAGCGAAGTGGTCGACAAGCACCAAGTCAACATTCTCTATACCGCGCCCACAGCGATTCGCGCTTTGATGGCGAAAGGCAATGAAGCCATCGAAGGCACCTCACGCGACAGCTTACGCATCATGGGCTCGGTCGGTGAACCCATTAACCCAGAAGCGTGGGAGTGGTACTACAAAACCATCGGTAATGAGCGATCTCCGATTGTCGATACCTGGTGGCAAACCGAAACCGGCGGCATTTTGATCACGCCGCTACCGGGCGCAACGGACCTCAAACCCGGCTCGGCGACCCGTCCTTTCTTTGGCGTTCAACCTGCGCTGGTCGATAACATGGGCAACGTAATTGAAGAACAAGCCGCTGAGGGTAACTTGGTGATCCTCGACTCTTGGCCAGGGCAGATGCGCACCGTGTATGGCGATCACGAGCGTTTTGAGCAAACCTATTTCTCCACCTTCAAAGGCATGTACTTTACCGGCGACGGCGCCCGTCGTGATGAAGATGGCTACTACTGGATCACCGGCCGTGTCGATGACGTGCTCAATGTCTCCGGTCACCGCATGGGTACTGCTGAAATTGAATCGGCGCTCGTTGCGCACGAGAAAATTGCCGAAGCAGCGATTGTTGGCATTCCGCACGATATTAAAGGCCAAGCCATCTACGCTTACGTGACGCTCATCGACGGCGAGTTCCCTTCTGCCGAGCTGCACAAAGAGGTCAAAGATTGGGTAAGAAAAGAGATAGGCCCAATTGCCACCCCAGATGTACTACACTGGACCGATTCGCTACCGAAAACCCGCTCGGGCAAAATCATGCGCCGCATCCTGCGCAAGATTGCCACCGGAGACACCAGTAACCTCGGCGACACCTCCACCTTGGCCGATCCAAGCGTGGTCGACAAGCTCATCAAAGAGAAAGCAGAGTTGGTTTAAGGGCCTAGTTCCTAGAGGCGAGTTCCTAGAGGGGGACAACTCCAACACTCTCGCCACTCTAGGAACTAGGAACTAGGAACTAGGAACTAAAATTACCCGCCGCGCTTACAATAAGCGCGGCGTTTTTACCTCCCCACTTCCACTCTTATTCCACCCTTATCCCACTCTTATTCATGCGCGAGAAGGCATCAAGCCTAGATCCTCGTCCCACTTCCTGGCTCCCCTACAGGTGATTAGACCAGTAAATTGCTGCTAAATGCGCTGAATTAGCTATAATCTTGGTCAATTTCAAAGATTCGGCTCCGTTTGCATTAAAAATGACATGCCCTATCCTTGATAATATGGGAATATTTGAGTTCATCTCAATAACTAGGAAGATAGCGACACAATGACAGCAAAATCACGCATTCTTGTCCTAAATGGTCCAAATCTCAACCTGCTTGGGCTAAGAGAGCCTGCCCACTACGGCTCTCACACCTTAGCGGACATTGTCGATAGCTTGATGGAACAAGCCCAGCAAGCGGATGTCGAACTGGAGCATTTGCAGTCGAACCGAGAGTATGAACTGATTGAAAAAATCCACGCGTCGCTCAACGAGGTAGACTTTATCATCATCAATCCAGCGGCCTTTACTCATACGAGTGTCGCGCTGCGCGATGCGCTGCTCGGCGTCGCGATTCCCTTTATTGAAGTGCACTTATCCAATGTGCACGCACGTGAACCCTTCCGTCATCACTCTTACCTGTCTGATAAAGCAGTGGGTGTGATTTGTGGTTTAGGTGCACAAGGTTACCAATTTGCGTTGATGGCAGCGATAAACAAGCTCAAGTCAGCGTAACAAGACAACACGCGGCGGACAGATGGACGCCGATACTCACTACTCTGCAGCGCCTTTAGGCGCTGTCTTATTCACAAGATAAAAGAGAAAGACACATGGATATCCGTAAAATTAAGAAGCTTATCGAATTAGTTGAAGAGTCTGGCATTGCTGAGCTAGAGATCTCTGAAGGTGAAGAGTCGGTACGCATCAGTCGTCACGGCGTTGCAGCGCCTGCGCAGCCTGCTCCTATCCAATACGCAGCCGCGCCAGCACCGGTTGCGGCGCCTGCGCCAGCCGCTGCGCCTGCCCCTGCTCCTGCAGCTCAAGAGTCTGCACCAGCAGCAGTGTCTGGTCACCAGGTTCTTTCTCCAATGGTCGGTACTTTCTACCGTTCGCCAAGCCCAGATGCGAAAGCGTTTGTTGAAGTTGGTCAGAAAGTGAATGCCGGCGATACGCTCTGTATCGTTGAAGCGATGAAAATGATGAACCAAATCGAAGCCGATAAATCTGGCGTCGTGACTGCCATCCTTGCTGAAGACGGCCAACCGGTAGAATTCGATCAACCGCTTGTTGTTATCGAATAATAGAGGCCCTCTGTTATGTTAGATAAAGTAGTCATCGCGAACCGAGGTGAAATCGCACTTCGTATCCTTCGCGCTTGTAAAGAGCTCGGTATCAAGACGGTAGCCGTCCACTCAACGGCTGACCGCGATCTTAAACACGTCCTGCTGGCAGACGAGACCGTCTGTATCGGCCCTGCACGTGGTATCGACAGTTACCTCAATATTCCTCGTATTATCTCTGCGGCAGAAGTGACCGGTGCGGTCGCTATCCACCCAGGTTACGGCTTCTTGTCGGAAAACGCAGACTTCGCTGAGCAAGTTGAGCGCAGCGGCTTCATCTTTGTCGGTCCAAAAGCGGAAACCATTCGCATGATGGGCGACAAAGTGTCAGCCATCACCGCAATGAAAAAAGCGGGCGTACCTTGTGTACCTGGCTCAGATGGCCCGCTCGACAACGACGAAGACAAAAACAAAGCCCACGCGAAACGCATCGGCTACCCAGTGATCATCAAAGCCTCTGGCGGCGGCGGCGGTCGTGGTATGCGTGTGGTCCGTGCTGAAAAAGACTTGGTGCAAGCCATTGCCATGACGCGCGCAGAAGCGAAAGCGGCCTTCAACAATGACATGGTCTACATGGAGAAATTCCTTGAAAACCCTCGTCACGTTGAAGTCCAGGTCATCGCAGACGGTCAAGGCGGCGCTATCCACCTTGGTGAACGTGACTGTTCTATGCAGCGTCGTCACCAAAAAGTGGTCGAAGAAGCACCGGCACCGGGCATCACGGCTGAAATGCGTAAGTACATCGGTGAGCGTTGTACCCGTGCGTGTATCGAAATCGGTTACCGCGGCGCAGGCACGTTCGAGTTCTTGTACGAAAACGGCGAGTTCTACTTCATCGAGATGAACACCCGTATTCAGGTTGAGCACCCAGTCACTGAAATGGTCACTGGCATCGACCTCATCAAAGAGCAGCTACGCGTTGCCGCAGGTCAACCTCTGTCGTTCACGCAAGATGACATCAAAATCCGCGGCCACGCGATTGAGTGTCGTATCAACGCCGAAGACCCAGAGCGCTTCCTACCTTCACCAGGTAAAATTGAGCGTTTCCACGCCCCTGGCGGCATGGGCGTACGTTGGGAATCGCACATCTACTCTGGTTACACTGTGCCACCGCACTATGACTCGATGATCGGCAAACTGATCACTTACGGTGAGAACCGTGATGTCGCGATCGCACGCATGAAGAATGCACTCGGCGAACTGATCGTCGAAGGCATCAAAACCAACGTGCCACTGCAAGAGATGATCATGAATGATGAGAACTTCCAACACGGCGGTGCCAACATTCATTACCTAGAGAAAAAGCTCGGTCTAAACCACTAATTCTCTGAGTGACAACGCTCTCTCCTAACGCCCAGCCCACCGCTGGGCGTTTTTATTCTTCACAGTCCCCCTCTAGGAACTAGGAACTAGGAACTAGCAACTAGCAACTAGCAACTCCCCCCTCTCGCTCAATTCTGCTACACTCTGCGCCAATTTCCTTTTTATCGAGCAGAGCCAGACCATGCCTTGGATTCAAATCAAACTCAACGCGACCAATGAAAACGCTGAACCGATCGGCGACATGTTAATGGAAGAGACCGGCGCCCTATCGGTCACCTTTTTAGACGCGCACGATACGCCGGTCTTCGAGCCGCTGCCGGGTGAAACGCGCTTGTGGGGCGACACCGACATCCTTGCACTCTACGATGCCGAAGCGGACACCGATTTTGTGCTGGCACAGATGACGCAAAGCGGCCTGCTTCCTCAAGGGTTTGCGTACAAAGTGGAACAGCTTGAAGACAAGGATTGGGAGCGAGAGTGGATGGACAACTTCCACCCAATGAAGTTTGGTGAGCGTTTGTGGATTTGCCCAAGCTGGCGAGATGTCCCAGAGCCAGACGCGATCAATGTGATGCTTGACCCTGGCCTAGCATTCGGTACCGGTACTCACCCCACCACGGCGCTCTGCCTAGAGTGGCTAGAGAGTCTCGATCTATCGGGCAAAACCGTGATCGACTTTGGTTGTGGCTCAGGCATTCTGGCGATTGCAGCAATCAAACTGGGCGCAGAGCGCGTCATCGGCATCGATATCGATCCGCAAGCCCTGCTCGCCTCAAGAGACAACGCAGAGCGTAACGGTGTGGCCGACAAACTCGATGTCTTCCTTCCTCAAGATCAACCAGAAGGTCTGGTTGCCGACGTCGTAGTGGCGAACATTTTGGCCGGTCCACTGCGTGAGCTTTCTGCCATCATCAAGTCTTTAGTTAAGCCCAATGGCGAGCTCGCGATGTCTGGCGTCCTCGACACTCAAGCGGAAGATGTGGCCGACTATTACCGTGATGAGTTTCACATTGATCCTATCAAAGAGCAGAGTGAGTGGTGCCGCATAGCGGGTCGCAAGCAAGGCTAGATAAGACTTTCAAGGCTAATTGACTGAATTTCATACAATTTAACAAAACAAATTGTCAATGCTCAAATATTAGTCTTTTCACGGCGTAAAAAAATGCGTAAAATGCGCGCCCTTGCTGGGGACTATTCATCGAACAGAAGCTGTGAAGACGTTTTGAAAATCGGACACTACCAACTTAAGAACAATCTCATCGTCGCGCCTATGGCGGGTGTCACGGATAAACCGTTCCGTGAGTTGTGTCTTCGATATGGGGCAGGCATGGCCGTCAGTGAAATGATGTCGTCCAATCCGAAACTATGGAAAACGTCCAAATCTAAGCAACGCATGGTGCATGAAGGCGAATCGGGCATTCGCTCTGTGCAGATTGCGGGCGCCGATCCACAGTTGATGGCCGACGCAGCGCAATTTAGCGTTGAGAACGGTGCGCAAATCATCGACATCAATATGGGTTGCCCAGCAAAAAAAGTGAATAAAAAGCTCGCGGGTTCTGCGCTGCTCAAGTTTCCAGACATCATCGAAGAGATTCTGAAAGCGGTGGTCAACGCAGTGGATGTCCCTGTGACACTCAAAACTCGCACAGGCTGGGATACAGACAACAAAAACTGTGTCCAGATCGCTCAATTAGCCGAAGACTGCGGCATTCAGGCCTTGGCGCTGCATGGCAGAACCAAAGCGTGTATGTACAAAGGTGAGGCCGAATACGACAGCATTAAAGCGGTAAAAGAGGCCATCTCAATACCGGTTATCGCGAACGGTGATATCGATAGCCCAGAGAAAGCCAAACACGTACTGGAGTACACCGGTGCGGACGCCTTAATGATTGGACGCCCTGCCCAAGGTCGTCCGTGGATTTTCCAGGAAATCCAACACTATTTGGAAAACGGTACCACGATGCCTGAGCTTCCGGTTTCGGAAGTGAAAGACATCCTGCTCGGTCATGTGAACGCTCTCCATGAGTTTTATGGTGAGTATTTAGGTCCACGCATTGCGCGTAAGCACGTGGGTTGGTACCTAAAAGAGCATGAACAAGCAAGTGAGTTTCGCCGGACCTTCAACGCCATTGATGTAGCCGAGCTGCAACTTGAAGCGTTAGAAGGGTACTTTGATTTAGCCTAATTGGCGGTCGCTACGACGCAGCCATGCGGGTTTAACGTTGCATCATAATTAAGAGAAGAGCTAGACCGAATATGTTCGAACAAAATCTGACTTCAGAAGCATTAACAGTAACTACAGTAACGTCGCAAGACCAGATTACTCAAAAGCCTTTACGTGACTCTGTTAAAGCATCTCTTAAAAACTACTTGGCACAACTGAACGGCCAAGAAGTCACAGAACTCTACGAATTAGTTCTAGCTGAAGTAGAACAGCCACTACTAGACACCATCATGCAGTACACTCGCGGTAACCAAACGCGCGCAGCAACCATGATGGGTATCAACCGCGGTACTCTTCGCAAGAAACTTAAGAAATACGGCATGAACTAATCATTCATTGCTCAATGATTAACATTGAAGGCCTGTGTAATCACACAGGCCTTTTTATTTATCCCTTGATCAGCGTTGCCCCTCAAATTCCCTCTAACACTCAAAGGATCTCTGCTCGATATTGTGCCGTTTCTGGTACAATCAGGCGCATAAACTCTTTGTAAATTTGCCGTCGCAGAGCAAATTGAGCAGACCAAGCAATTTAAAAAAGCCCGTTGCAACAGATATTTGTGTGAGGAACCATTGCAGAGTTAACCATAAATAGCCTCGAAGATATTCACGCCCTGCAAGAGAGCGCTGAAGTGGAGTGCAAACTCGCGGGTGGTCGTGACGGCAAAGGCGCAGTCCCTAACGATATGTGGGAAACCTATAGCGCGTTTGCTAACACCCGTGGTGGCGTCATTCTGCTGGGTATTAAAGAAAAACGCGGTCAGTTTACCTTTGAAGGCATCGTAAACCCTGCCCCCCTTGGTTAAGAACATTGTTGATACGGCCAACAATCCCAACAAGGTAAGCTGCAATCTGCTCAGCGAGCGAGACGTGTGCGTTGAGGTTATCGATGGTAAGTCTCTTATTCGTATCGATGTACCGAGAGCGCCGCGCAAAGAGCGGCCAGTTTATATCAATGGTAACCCTCTTACAGGTAGCTTTGTTCGCCGTTACGAAGCAGACCAGAAGTGCTCTGCTGATAGCGTCAAACAGATGATGGCCGAGCAAGAGAACGAGCGTGACCAACGCATTTTAGAGCACTTTACCCTTGATGATATTGAGTCAGAAAGTCTGCGCGTTTATCGTCAAATGTTTAAAGATGCCAAGCCTCAGCACCCTTTTTTAGAACTCTCTGATCAAGAATTCCTGCGCTCAATTCGTGCTTGGCGGCGAGATCGCGCATCGGGTATTGAAGGGTTAACATTAGCAGGCCTAGTGATGTTTGGCCGCTGGGATGCCCTACAGGATGCTTTTCCGGCTTACTCTCTAGACTACCAGGAGAAGGACGACAGCTCGCACCGCTGGATAGACCGTATCTACACTGATGGTTCGTGGTCTGGCAATGCTTTTGATTTCTACCGTAAGGTTTATCGTAAACTCACCGCCGACTTAAAAGTGAGCTTCCAGTTGAGTAATGGTCAACGCCTCGACACCTCTCCGGCACATGAAGCCATTCGAGAAGCTTTGGTTAACACGCTGGCTCATGCTGACTTTGATTCAGAAGACAATATTTTAATTGAAAAGCACCCCGATTTTATTGGTTTTCGTAATCCTGGCTTAATGCGCATTCCAGTACTGGAAGCCATTGCTGGTGGCAACAGCCAGTGCCGCAACCCCGCTATTCATCAAATGTTCTTAAACATTGGTCTGAGTGAAAAAGCAGGCTCCGGCATTCCTAAAATATACAGCAACTGCCGCAGCCAAAACTGGCAACCGCCGCACCTCTATGAAAAGCACGAACTAGGTCAAACGCTGCTCGAACTGCGTATGGTGAATTTATTGTCACCAGAGCTCCACCAGCAGCTCGTCGACCTGTTTGGTGAAAACTACAAACAGTTGAGCGAGCTAAAACGCACCATACTGATCACGGCGGTCACTGAATCTTGGTTTAACCATGAGCGCATCTGCTCCCTCACCTCTGAGCACACCCGAGAGGTCACACTGGCGCTGAGCCAATTGGTCTCGGCAGGGTATTTAGAGTCGGCAGGCAAACACAAAGGTAAAATCTATCACCTAAAAGGGATTGAAGTCCCTACCCCAGAGAATGAGGCGGGCAAGAGCATTAGTTTTGTCGCCTCACCGAGTACGGCGCAACTGTCTTTGTTTGATAGCGAAGTGCCGGAGTTAAACTCACAAAGTCCGGACCTAACGACTCAAGGTCCGGACCTAACTCCGGAGCAACATGACAAGTTTGATCAGCAAGCTCAAAATTTATGGGCTGAGCTTAAGAAAATAGCCAACTCCGTTGCTCAACTCACTGGCAGAAACAAATCGAAAGCAATCATCGAGCAAACCCTGATTGAGTTATGCCGAGCCGCTGAACCTCAGTGTCTCAAGCTAGCAGATATCGCCAGTTTATTGGATATGAAGCCAGACACACTCAGAAGAAACTACCTAAGCCAGATGGTAAAACAACAGAAACTTTTCTTAGTCTATCCGACTATCCCAAACCATCCAGAGCAAGGCTATACCACTAAAAACAATACTAAACAGGACTAAAGCAGCACAAGAAGGCAATAACAACAATGGCTTATCAATCAAACTAACCGTTAGAAGATAACCTGATCACGTAGCTCAGTATGCAGGGCTTTGAGATTGTCGCACTCAAAGACAACGACGCCCTTGAAGCGAACCTTAAAGCGCAGTTAGAGCGAGTTAATCACTGCGTACTGTCGGAGTCCGTTTTTTCAAACGCATCTCAAAGGGTCTTTCGCAAGAAAGACCCTTTTTCTTTGTCTGTACTTTGCCATCGGCAGGATGAGACCTGCCTCTCACTCTAATCAATCATTCCTTTCATCAATAGATAAATGCGATCTATCTCACTGCGCAAGTTAAATGTTACCGGTAACATTTTAACAATAAGTTACCGGTAACATAACAATTACATCCGTACCTGGCCGACGTGATTGGCCAAGGTGGTTAACTTGGAAAACGTGAACATCAAAAAAAGGATACCCCTACTATGAAACCTCTCTCTCAAACCCTGCTGACGATCACCATGACGGGACTCTTCTCTGCCTCTGCGTTGGCAGCGGACTTTACCTTGAAGATTCAATCGTCGGATCCCTCGGGTGATTTGAACTTCAAAGTACAGCAACGCTGGGCTGAGCGCGTTGAAACCATGTCTAGCGGTCGTATTGACATCGACCTTCTGCCTGTCGGCTCGGTCGTCAAACACACTGAAACCTTGGGTGCGATTAAGATGGGCATCCTAGATGGCCAAGTGACGGCGACTGGCTACTTCTCTGGCAAAGATCCGGCGTTTGGCTTGATTGGTAACATGGTGGGTGCGTGGTCCGATACGACTCAGCTGCTGCAATACATGAATTATGGTGGCGGTAACGAGTTGATGACCGAGTTGTATGCGCCCTACGGCGTGAAATTTGTCGGCGCCTCGACCACGGGTGTGGAATCCTTCATCTCGAAAAAACCACTCAACGGCGTAGATGATCTGAAAGGATTGAAACTGCGCGCCCCTGAAGGTTTGGTGCAGCAGGTCTTCGCGGCAGCGGGGGCAACACCAGTGAACTTGCCGGGCTCTGAAGTCTTTACCGGCCTGAGCAAAGGCGTGATTGACGCGGCGGATTACACCGTGTTCTCCACCAACCAAAAAGCGGGCATGAATGACATCGCCCCTCACCCTGTCCAGCCGGGCTTCCACTCTTTACCGTTGATTGATATCTCTATCTCGCAGAAAAAATGGGACAAGATGCCAGCCGACCTGCAAACCATCTTGCAAACTTCAGTGCGTGATTTCTCTTACGACATGACCACTCAGCTGAAAATTGCCGACCAAGCAGCAGTCAAAGAGGCGCAAGCCAATCCAGACATCACCATTCATAACTGGTCAGATGAAGAGCGTAAGAAGTTCCGCGAAATCGCCAAAACACAATGGAAAGTGTTCGCTGAGCGCTCACCTAACGCGCAGAAGGTGTACGACTCTGTGACCAGCTTCCTGGAAAACAACGGCTTACTATAACGTCTCACACCCCCATTGGGAGGGCGCACTTGCCCTCCCTTTAGCTTGGAAAAGATTATGCCCGAGAAAATGCCTCACACGCCATCGGCGCCTGAGGAGCGTCCACGCAATCTATTGGACGCGGCCATCATTAAATTGAGCCACCTCCTCAGCAGCCTGTTTATCGTCACCGTACTGATTTCCTTTTATGAAGTGGTGATGCGCTACGCCTTCGACGCCCCGACCACCTGGGTACATGAAACGGCGTCCTTTATCGGCGGCAGCTTGTTTGTGGTCGGCGGCATCTATGCCTTTGCGACCAACAAACACGTGCGCGTCGTGCTGATTTACGATGCGGTGTCAGCAAGAACACGCCAATACCTGAATATTGTCCATCATATTGTGGGCCTCGCCTTTGCGGGCATGTTGGCGTACGCCGCCTATTCATTGGCCGAAGAGTCTTGGTTCACCCCTTGGGGCGAAATGCGCTTAGAAACCTCAGGTTCGGTGCTCAATGCCCCTTACCCTGCGCTACTGAAAGGGCTGATTTTTGTTGTGCTGTGCATACTGGTCGTCCAATTTATCCTTCACCTTATTCAAGACATTGCCGGACTCAAGCCGTCAAATAAGGAAGAGTAACCATGTTTGATTTATCTTCTATCGGAATCGCTTGGGGCAGTGTGCTGATGCTGGTGATGATGATCGCCTTACTGCTCACGGGTATGCAGCTGGCCTTTGTCACAGGTTTTGTCGCGATCTTCTTTACTCTGTGCTGGTTTGGGCCCGATGCTTTGCCTCTCATCGCCAGCCGTACCTATAGCTTTACCTCGGGCTATGTGTTTCTCGCTGTGCCTATGTTTGTCTTAATGGCGGCGCTGCTCGACCGCTCGGGCATCGCCAAAGATCTGTTTGATGCCATGAAATCACTCGGGCGCAAAGTGCGCGGCGGGGTGGCGGTCCAAACCTTGTTGGTTGCCGTGTTGCTTGCCTCTATGTCCGGCGTGATTGGCGGCGAGACGGTACTGCTTGGCATCTTGGCCTTGCCACAAATGCTGCGCCTTGGCTATGACCGTAAACTTGCCATCGGCACCACCTGTGCGGGCGGCGCATTAGGGACCATGCTGCCACCGAGTATCGTGTTGATCATCTACGGCATGACAGCCAGCGTCTCGATTGGCGATCTGTTTAAAGCGTCTTTCTTGCCGGCCTTTATCTTAGCGGGCTGTTACATCGCTTATGTATTGATTCGTTGTAAGCTCAACCCCGCCCTCGCCCCGATCCCCAGTGATAGCGGTGAAGACGACGACGAACCACAAGTCAGTTACTTCAAAGCGCTATTCTTCCCACTGCTTTCTGTTGCCGTGGTACTGGGCAGCATTTACACCGGGGTGGCCTCCGTCACCGAAGCGTCTGCATTGGGTGTGGTGGGTATCATGCTATCGGCGCTTATCCGCGGTGAGATGAACTACACCATGCTCAAAGAAAGCGCCATCGCGACCATGCGTACCTGCGGTATGATCATGTGGATCGGCATCGGCGCCAGTGCACTGGTGGGCATTTACAACCTAATGGGCGGCATCGATTTTGTTGAGGAGGTCATTCTCAACCTCAGTGGTGGTAGCGCGATCGGTACCTTGCTGATCATGATGGTGATTCTGCTCGTGTTGGGGATGTTCCTCGACTGGGTTGGCGTTGCCTTACTGACCATGCCTATTTTCGTTCCAATTATTACCGGATTGGGTTTTGATCCGATTTGGTTTGGTGTGGTGTTCTGCTTAAACATGCAAGTGTCGTTTTTATCACCGCCGTTTGGCCCCGCTGCGTTTTACCTGAAATCCGTTGCGCCGCCAGACATTAGCCTTGGTGAGATTTTCACCTCGCTGCTGCCGTTCATTGCACTGCAAGTATTTGTGCTGAGCTTGGTGATCGTATTCCCTGAATTAGCCATGTGGTGGCGCTAGCCACCACCACAGACATTCGTCTTTTCTTTGTATTGATGCCCTAGCGGTTTTGTTAGGGCTAAGGATCGTATTGTCCAATGAAAGCAAAAAAAATCTTAGTGATGGGCGTCTCGGGCTGCGGCAAAAGCACCGTCGGTCAAGCGATCGCACGCGCCCTCTCCCTGCCCTTTTTCGACGGGGACGATTACCATCCTCCCGCGAATGTGAGCAAAATGCGTCAAGGCATTCCACTCGATGATGAAGACAGAGCCGACTGGCTCGCCACGCTCAACCGCCTCTACCTTGAGCATGACGCCGCCGTTATTGCCTGCTCCGCTCTCAAGCCGGAATACCGTGAGCGACTGCGCCGCAACAATGAGCAATTAGTAGTGGTGTATCTCAAAGGGGATTTTGACACCATTTGGTCACGCCACCAAAAACGGGCCAACCACTATTTTAATGGTGAAGCCATGCTGCGTAGCCAGTTTGAAGCGCTCACTGAGCCAAGTGAAAGCGAAGCCTTACACATCCCTATCGATGGCTCGTTGGATACCGTGGTCGCGCGCGCGATTAGCGCCATCAAGGAGGCAAACGCATGAAGCACGCCGATATCGCCATGATTGGCCTTGGCGTCATGGGACGCAGTTTGGCGCTGAATCTGGTCGAGCATGGCTTTCAAGTCACGGGCTATGACATCAGCGATGCTCACCGTCAGCGTGCCGCCGACGAGGCGAAGGCGCTCTCAAGCCCTGACGGCGCGCTGTTGGTCGCCTGTGATCTCAAACAACTCATCACCACACTCAGCCCGCCACGGGTGATCGCGCTATCAGTGCCCGCTGGTGAGATTGTCGATAACGTCATTGACGACCTATTAGCGGCAGGGCTTGAGTCCCAAGATATTGTCATCGATACCGGCAATAGTTTGTGGCGTGATAGCGAAGCACGCGAGACGCGCTATGACGGACAATGTCATTTTTTCTCCACCGCTGTGTCGGGTGGAGAAGTCGGTGCCAGGCATGGCCCTTCATTGATGGCCAGTGGCAATCCAGAGGCCTGGCAGCGCATTCAACCGATGTGGACGGCGATTGCCGCGAAAGTGGATAACCAAGGTCAACCGGTCGGCCCATTTGATGACGGCGAGCCCTGCGCTGCCTACCTTGGCCCTGCGGGCGCAGGTCATTACGTGAAAATGGTCCACAACGGGATTGAATACGCCGACATGCAGTTGATTTGTGAGGCGTACCATTTTATGTCGAGTGCGTTAGCGCTCAGCGCTGGCGAGATTGGCGAGATATTTACCCGTTGGAACCAAGGCGTACTCAACAGCTATTTGCTTGAAATCAGTGCGGACATCTTGCAAACCCAAGACCCAGTGACCGGCGCTGCCTTTGTCGATATTGTACTCGATAAAGCGGAGCAAAAAGGCACCGGACTGTGGACCGCCGTCAACGCGCTGCAAAGCGGCATTCCTGCCCCGACCATTGCTCAAGCCGTCTTTAGCCGCGCGCAAAGCAGCCAAAAATCACTGCGCCTGCAAGCGGCCTGTCACTTTGACAACAAGTACTTTGACGACAAGCACTTTGCCGAACGTACGCTTGCACTCCAAGCACATGAGCGTGACGCTGCGCTGAGCGATCTGCACGATGCGCTATACTGCGCCAAACTGGTGGCGTACGCGCAAGGGTTTGATCTGATGAGCGCGACGTCAAAAGAGCAAGGCTGGGACTTAGACTTTGCCACCATTGCGAAAATATGGCGGGCAGGCTGTATTATCCGGGCGGGCTTTTTGCACTCGATTCGCCAAGCGTTCGACGCAGACCCTACCCTGGCGCATTTATTACTGGCACCCACCTTTAGCGCGCAGCTCAAGCGCTATCATCAAGGCTTTCGCCACACCATAGCTCGCAGTGCACAACTCGGCATCCCCATGCCGGCCATGAGCTCAGCGCTGCACTATTTTGACGGCCTGCGCACGCCCATCTTACCCGCCAATCTGCTGCAAGCGCAGCGCGATTACTTTGGCTCACACACCTACTCTCGCATCGACGAAGATGAACATCGCAAGTTCCATCTCAACTGGAGCGATGTGCCACGGACACAGTCAAACGCCTAAAAAAACCGCGCTCAACCTCGGATGAGCGCGGTTTTTGTTACCTGAACCAACAAACTGCGCGCCATTTACCGCTATGATGTTACCAGTAACACTGCCCTATCCATTGTAGATAAGTTTGATGGCCACCAAGAAAAAACGCCCCACATTACAAGATATCGCCACCCGAGTTGGCGTCACCAAAATGACCGTCAGTCGCTGCTTGCGCGATCCTTCTCAAGTCTCTGAATCCCTGAAAGACAAAATTCAGCAAGCGGTGGATGAGCTCGGTTATATCCCCAATCGCGCACCGGATATTTTATCCAATGCCAAATCCAATGCCATCGGTGTGCTCGTCCCCTCGCTCACCAACCAGGTGTTTGCGGAGGTGATTCGTGGTATAGAGTCGGTGACGTCGCCCGCCGGTTATCAAACCATGATTGCCCACTACAGCTACAGCACGGAGCTAGAAGAGCAAAGCATTGCCTCGCTACTCTCGTACAATGTGGATGCGATCATTTTGTCTGAAAACGTCCATACCGACAAAGCGCGCAAAATGCTGCAAACCGCCGCTATCCCGGTGGTTGAGATCATGGACAGCGTTTCTCCTCGAATCGAGCAAGCCGTAGGGTTTGATAATGCCAGTGCGTCCAAGGCGATGACTCAAGCACTGATCGACAACGGCCGTCAACACATTGCCTATTTTGCCGCGCGATTAGATGAACGTACTCGACAAAAGCTGGCAGGCTATCAAGATGCGATGACACGCGCGGGCCTCACCCCTATCCGTTTACTCACTGAAGAAGCCTCTTCTTTTACGCTCGGCGCCAAACTGCTGCGCCAAGTGATGCAAGAACACCCCAAGGTGGATGGCATCGTATGCACCAACGATGATTTGGCCATCGGGGCGTTTTACGAGTGCCAGCGTCGTGGCGTAGAAGTACCCCAGCACATGGCCATCGCAGGTTTCCACGGCCATGATATTAGCCAGGTGATGAAGCCACGCCTCGCCACTGTTGTGACGCCGCGTGAAGCGATTGGCCGAGTCGCCGCAGAGCAGCTGATTGCGCGGCTGCAAGGTCAAAGTGAGTGGCAAAGCTGCATCGATCTTGGTTATCGCATCGAAATGGGCGAGAGCATTTGAGCTCAATTTGCACACGCGTTGTGATATTGAGCGAAAAGTCAGTCATTCAAATCACTAATTAGATTGACAATTTAGCAACAACTTAGACCCGAAGTGTGACCTAGAGCGATTACACTGGCTGTCTCATCCGTTAAAATAACGTTTTTGCTCAATTATCAGGAAGATAGATCATGCCAACAGACAGCCGAGAAGAGTGGCTGAGCTATGTGCTAAGCTCGTTGCCTGATCACGTCTTTATTCTCGATGAGCAAGGTCACTATACCGACAGCTTTGGCGGCGCGCACTTTGCCGCAGGGTTTGATGTCGAGCGCTATACGGGCCTCCACCTTAGCGACGTTTTGGTCGCCAACAAAGCCAATCAACTGCTCAGCTACTTAGAAGAAGTGTTTGAGCACAAACGCGACAAAGTGGTCAAATACGCCATCGCCCCGACCGACTTACTGATGATGCCGATTGATAGCATTGAGTCGATGGGTGCAGAGAGCGAAAACTGGTTTGAAGCGATCCTGCGCTACGTGCCGAAAAGCTCGGCCCACGGCCCGCGCGTAATTTGGTCAGTGCGCGACGTCACCCGTACGCACCTGTTAGAGCAAGAGCTAAAAACCTTATCAGAGACTGATGAGCTCACGGAAATTCTCAATCGCCGCGCGTTTTTCTCTGGCCTCGATAGTGCCTTACTCCGAGCTCAAAAGCAGCAAGTGCCGCTCGCTTGTCTGATGATAGACATTGACCACTTCAAAGAAATTAACGACCAAGTCGGTCATTTGTCTGGCGATGAGGTGATCAAGCACGTCGCGCAGATCTGTAAACAGGTGGTGCGAGGCAGCGATTATCTTGGGCGTCTCGGCGGTGAAGAGTTCGGTGTCGTGCTCAGCCACACCAACGCGATTGACGCCTACGACGTCGCAGAGCGCATCCGTGAGTCGATCGCAACGACGGAATGCCAAGTGGAAGGCCACGCCATTCATCCTACCGTCAGTATTGGCATTTCGGAGGTCACCTCCTCCATCGCCTCAAGCAAAGACCTGCTAATCCAAGCCGATAAAGCGATGTACTACTCCAAACAGACCGGCCGCAACCAAGTCACCCTCTACCACGATGGTCTCCCTGACATGAAAGCCAGCGCAACCAACGCCAAAATCCTCTACGCCTCCTAACCCTCTTCCTTCCACTCCCCCTCTAGGAACTAGGCACTAGGAACTCTCCCTCTAGCAACAATAAATTTGATTTTTTTTGCGATGCCAAACGATTGCGCGAGCTTTTTAGCGCTAACTTGGTTAGAATACGCGCCATAAATTACCCCTGACTATTGTTAATCGTTCATTTGATTGAACTTCGTGAATTTGAGGAAGATGGAAGCATGACTAACGCTCGTCCTATTCGCCGCGCTCTGTTAAGCGTTTCAGACAAAACCGGTATCGTTGAGTTTGCCCAAGCACTCGCTGACCGTGGTGTTGATATTCTATCGACTGGTGGTACGGCTCGCCTATTGGCAGAGCAAGGTATCGCGGTCACTGAAGTGTCTGACTACACCGGTTTCCCAGAAATGATGGATGGCCGCGTTAAGACGCTCCACCCGAAAGTTCACGGTGGCGTACTGGGTCGTCGTGGTCAAGATGACGACGTGATGGCGACGCACGGCATCAACCCAATCGATATGGTGGTGGTGAACCTCTACCCGTTTGCACAAACGGTTGCCAAAGAAGGCTGCACACTCGAAGACGCAGTGGAGAACATCGATATCGGTGGTCCAACCATGGTTCGCTCTGCGGCGAAAAACCACAAAGACGTGACCATCGTTGTCAACGCGCACGACTACGACCGCGTTATTGCAGAAATGGACGCGAACGAGAAATCTCTCACTCTAGAGACGCGTTTTGACCTCGCTATCGCGGCATTCGAACACACCGCAGCTTACGACGGTATGATCGCGAACTACTTCGGCACTATGGTTCCTTCATATGGAGAGAACAAAGAGGGTGACGAAGAGAGCAAATTCCCTCGCACGTTCAATCAGCAGTTCATCAAAAAGCAAGACATGCGTTACGGCGAAAACAGCCACCAAGCGGCGGCGTTTTATGTGGAAGCCAACCCAGAAGAAGCGTCTGTGTCTACTGCGCGTCAAATCCAAGGTAAAGCGCTCTCTTACAACAACATCGCGGACACTGACGCCGCGCTTGAGTGTGTGAAAGAGTTCGATGCGCCAGCGTGTGTGATCGTTAAGCACGCGAACCCATGTGGTGTTGCGCTGGGCGACAACATCCTAGACGCTTACGACCGCGCATTCAAAACAGACCCAACCTCTGCGTTTGGCGGCATTATCGCCTTCAACCGTGAGCTCGATGCAAAAACGGCAACGGCGATCACTGAACGTCAATTTGTTGAGGTGATCATCGCACCTTCTGTGTCTGCAGAAGCGATCGACATCGTGGCAGCGAAAAAGAACGTTCGTCTGCTTGAGTGTGGCGAGTGGACAACTAAGACCACAGGCTTTGACCTGAAACGCGTTAACGGTGGCCTGCTTGTTCAAGACCGTGACCAAGGTATGGTCGATATGTCTGACCTGAAAGTGGTCTCTAAGCGTCAACCCACAGAAGAAGAGCTGAAAGACGCACTATTCTGCTGGAAAGTCGCGAAATACGTGAAATCGAACGCGATTGTTTACTCTAAAGGCGACATGACTGTTGGTGTAGGCGCTGGCCAAATGAGCCGTGTTTACTCGGCGAAAATCGCTGGCATCAAAGCCGCTGACGAAGGTCTGCAGGTTGAAGGCTGCGTCATGGCCTCTGATGCCTTCTTCCCATTCCGCGACGGTATCGATGCGGCAGCAGAAGCGGGTATCAAGTGTGTGATTCAACCAGGTGGCTCAATGCGTGATGACGAAGTGATCGCTGCGGCAGATGAGCATGGTATGGCGATGATCTTTACAGGCATGCGCCACTTCCGTCACTAATTACTCGTCGCATTGGGCGCGGTAGCGGCGTTAGCGCTTTCATTCACCCTGGTCACATAGCTAGGCTATGCTCCCGGGGATGAATTCAAGCACTGCCTTGCTACCACACCCACTGCTTAGAGTAATCCAACTTTTGAAAGGATTATTAAATGAATGTTCTAATCATTGGTGCGGGCGGTCGTGAGCACGCACTGGGCTGGAAAGCCGCGCAAAACCCTAAAGTAGAGACGGTTTTCGTTGCACCGGGTAATGCGGGTACGGCGCTTGAGCCAAAACTGGAAAACGTCAACATCGGCGTGGAAGATATCGAAGCGCTGGTGGCATTTGCCAAAGAGAAAGCGATTGAGCTCACTATCGTTGGCCCTGAAGCGCCGCTTGTTATCGGTGTGGTGGATGCCTTTCGCGCTGCGGGTCTGCCTATCTTTGGCCCAACAGAAGCGGCGGCTCAGCTTGAAGGCTCTAAGGCATTCACGAAGGACTTCCTCGCGCGTCACGCTATCCCAACGGGTGCCTACACGAACTTCACTGACATCGAGCCTGCGCTTGCTTACGTACGTGAACAAGGCGCACCTATTGTGGTTAAGGCTGACGGCCTAGCGGCAGGTAAAGGTGTGATTGTTGCGATGACACTGGAAGAAGCGGAAGACGCCATCAAAGACATGCTCGCAGGCAACGCGTTTGGCGAAGCAGGCAGCCGCGTGGTGATCGAAGAGTTCCTTGACGGTGAAGAAGCGAGCTTTATCGTGATGGTCGATGGCGAGAATGTACTGCCAATGGCCACCAGCCAAGACCACAAACGTGTTGGCGATAAAGACACCGGCCCAAACACCGGCGGTATGGGCGCGTACTCACCCGCACCAGTGGTCACCCCTGAGATCCACAACCGCATTATGGATGAAGTGATTTACCCTACCGTGCGCGGCATGGCAGCAGAAGGTCACCCATACACAGGTTTCCTTTACGCAGGTCTGATGATCGATAGCGACGGCACGCCAAAAGTGATCGAGTACAACTGCCGCTTTGGTGACCCAGAAACGCAACCTATCATGATGCGTATGGAATCAGACCTAGTTGAGCTTTGCCTAGCGGCCATCGACAAGAAGCTGGATCAAGTGGAGTCAAAGTGGGACTCACGTGCGTCCATCGGTATTGTTCTCGCGGCGGGCGGTTACCCAGGTGATTACAACAAAGGCGATGTCATTTCTGGCCTACCGACCAGCGAAGTGGAAGGCGAGAAAGTGTTCCACGCCGGCACGACCGAGAAAGACGGCAACGTCACCACCAACGGCGGCCGCGTTCTGTGCGCCACAGCCCTTGGCAACACCGTCTCTGAAGCGCAAGCACGCGCTTACCAACTGGCCAAACAGATCAGCTGGGATGGCATGTTCCACCGCAACGACATAGGCTACCGCGCCATCGCTCGTGAGCACTCATAAACTTCTTACTCTTGGCCATTGACGACATCTCGCCAATGGCCGTTTTCTCCTAACACCTTTACCACCTAGCCCTCTCCCCCGCATAAGTCTCAATGTTGAGAATGCGTCTATTTGTCATATTGCTCTCACTCGATTGTGGTATTTTCCAATTCCAACCATCGCATGAATGAACGGACAGCCATTCATCATTAGAAACCATGGACTTACAATGAGTTTGCCGTTTTGAAATCAGATATTTTTCGCTCAAATAGACACTTTTTTCTTCTTTTCGCTGTCGGTGCGTTGCTGATTAGCTTGGCCTTTAAAACCACAACGCTTGTATTCTCTTTGGAGCAAAAGTCTACCGCTGTGTCGACCAACGCAGTGATGTCGATAAAACTGCTCGGCGACATATCGACGGAGTTTGCAAGAATGAGGACATTGGAGGCAGAGCACGCAATCGCCCACCACCGCTTTCCACCGCCGCACGAGTTAACTATCGACCGTGTTCATGAAGATATCGATACTCTATTTCATCAATATCGACACTTGATCACGAGCAATGAAGAGTCAGCCTTAATGATTGAACTCGAAAATCACTACCAAGCGTATCTTGAAGTACAAACAGAAATTTTCAACTCAGACTTTGCCGGTTACGACGAACAAACCTATTTAATGCACTCCTCTTTTGAGATATACCACTCGTTGATGGAGACACTAACTTCACTCGTCAACTTGAATGAAGAGATCGCACTTAAGGCCGATGACTACGGTCATCTTGTTTATACTGAAATAAAAAATGCGGCCACTTTTATCATTGTCAGTGCCGGCACAACCCTCTTGCTATTGGGTTATTTGCTAACACGAGAGCTCATACAAACCAGAAATTCTCTTCGAAAACGTGTACAGCGTGCTTTAAAGAACAATGACTTCCATTGTGTCTATCAACCCCTTGTAGACTTAAAATCAGGCCATACGGCAGGTTTTGAGGTGCTATCAAGACTTCGCGATGAGTATGGGGTCATCACTCCCGATGTATTCATTCCAATCATCTCTGAACAGAAACGCACTTGGTCATTCACACAGAGCATGCTAGAGCGAGCCCTCGACGAACTCGCCCACTACCCTGTGACCAATGACTTCAAACTCAGTGTAAATATTTTCCCATGCGATATTAATGATGGGAGCGTGAAACGCATTTTGGACATACCCGGGATCGAGCGTTTCAAAGGGGTTATTGCGCTTGAAATCACCGAAAGTGAAGTCTTGGATTATGACGCTGCGAAAGAGCACCTTAATCTGCTATCCACACATGGATTCCAAATCGCCATCGATGACTTTGGTACCGGGTACTCAAATTTTGCCGAACTTGAAGTTATAGCCGCCGATTATCTAAAAATTGACCGCAGCTTCGTTAATGATATGGAAAGTAAGTCAATAAAATCGGTCCTAATCAGCCATATTCTTCCCATCGCAAAAGAGCTCAATATGAAAGTAATCGCTGAAGGCGTCGAAAACTCAAAACAATACGCTTTACTCGCAGAAATGGGGGTCGATTATGGACAGGGATGGACGTTTGGAAAACCATTACCAATGACAGAGTATCTCAGCTCTATCGAGACGACTCCCGACATTCTACAACCCGCATGATCACAAAAGGCACGCCCCGCGTGCCTTTTCTCTCTTTCTTTCCCTTACCCATCACCTATCACCCATTACCTACCACCCATTACCCACTAGGCACTAGCCACAAGGAACTAGGCACTTCATCCCCTACTCCACCAACACCGTCCGCTGCAGACAATCATGGCTATCTTCCGCCAACATCAGCAACTCCTCGACCACTACACGATTGCCGCGAGTCGATCCTAGAAACGCCACATAGCTATCAATTGACGCCAAACGGCTCACCACAAACGACGGCAGCGTCTGGTTGAACTCAATCTCGGTGTAACTGCGCCCTTCACAGCTTTCAAACTCACTGCCATCCCAGTAGCCTTGGACGAGCTCAATCCCTTGCTTCGCTTGCTGCTTGGTTTGCACACCGATATTGCGCGCCTCTTGTTGTAACTGATCCATCATGGACGCGCGCAGCGGGAACACCTTGCCGTCCATCCGGTATTGCTGATAAATCGCCTCACCGTTTTTATTGAAGCGAGCGTGAATGCGATATGGCACGAGTTCTTGCTCATTACTCTGCTGCAGGCTCAGTTGCTCACCTTCTCGAATCAACTCACGCAGCTCACCTTCATCCCAACGGTAATCGGTCTTATACCAACCATACTCCCCGGCCGTAATGTAATCGGCCGCCGTAAACGGGCTTGAGAGGTATTCGGTGTACCAAAACAGACTGGTCGTGTCCCCCATCACCGATCCGCCAGAATACTCGGAAAATTGGTCAAGATTAGGAGTAGAGACCGTTGACGAGCAGCCAACCATCAATGAAGACAACAAGAGAGGAAGAATAAGCTTTTTCATAGTAAGACTTTCATATCAAGAAACCAACGCAGAAAAGGACACGCCAGAAAAAATACCAGACATAAAAAACGCCAAGGTATCGATACCTTGGCGTAGTGTAACCCATTTTGTTTCATTGCCTAATGACATTTGACAACATAAACCCTGTCGCTGAGTGCTCAGATTTACGTCATTGATTCAATATCGTGCTTAGGAAGGCAATAGAAGATGAAACAAGTCGATTACTTTACAGAATCTTTCAGAGCTTTACCTGCAACGAAAGCTGGCACGTTAGCTGCTGCGATTTGGATCTCAGCACCTGTTTTAGGGTTACGGCCAGTGCGCGCTGCACGGTGATTTACTTTGAATGTACCAAAACCAATTAGTTGAACCTGGTCACCCTCTTTAAGTGCGTCAGTCACACCGTCAAGAGTTGCTTCAAGAGCAGCTTTAGCTTGCGCTTTAGATAGGTCTGCTTTTTCTGCGATAAAGTCGATTAATTGGGTCTTGTTCATTAGGTTTCCCTTCTCATAGGTTATCGAATTCAACTCACTCTAAAACATAAATGCCCCATCTGGCAAAGGTTTGTCGGCGATCTTTGACTTTCATGGCGTACTTTTAGCCATAATATGAGCTTCAACTCACAATTTGTTACTTTCACACTGTGATCGGATGCTTGTTTTTTCAGTGAATTAGCCGTATTTATTACCTCAGAATGGGCTTCGACGTCGGTTATCACTGGCGTCAATACCATGCTACGCTACCCGAATGCGTGCAATTTTCGGGTTGTTTTTGCTATAGGAACTGTATGTTACTGCTCATTATTTACGTCTCTGTTGCGATTGGCGTATCGTTTATTTGCTCCGTGTTAGAAGCGGTGCTGCTAAGTATCAGCCCAAGTTACATTGCCCAGCTTCGTCAGCAAGGTCACCCTGCGGCAAGCAAACTGGCGACCTTAAAACAGGACATCGATCGCCCATTGGCCTCGATTCTTACCCTCAATACCATCGCCCACACCATTGGCGCGGCCAGTGCAGGCGCTCAGGCGGCGGTGGTGTTTGGCAATCAGTGGTTGGGTGTGTTCTCTGGCGTACTGACGCTCGGCATTTTGGTGCTGTCTGAGATTGTGCCGAAAACCCTAGGTGCTACCTACTGGCGCCAACTCGCGCCTGCTTCAGCGATTGCTTTGCGTTGGATGGTGTGGGCCCTAACGCCGTTTGTGTGGTTTTCAGAGCAAATCACCAAGCGCCTAGCCAGCGGCCATCAAGCGCCGAAAATGCGCGATGAGCTCTCCGCGATGGCGATCTTAGCCCGTGAAAGCGGCGAGTTTGCTGAAGGTGAGTCAAAGATACTCACCAACTTGCTCGGCATCCAAGATGTGCCCGTCACCCAAGTGATGACGCCAAGACCGGTGGTGTTTCGTGTCGATGCTGAGATGACGATTGTAGAGTTTCTCAAAACCTACCCAGACACGCCGTTTTCGCGCCCACTGATTTACAGCCAGTCAAAGGACAACATCCTTGGCTTTGTGCACCGATTGGAGCTGTATAAGCTCAAGCAGCAGGGCCACGGCGACAAACAGTTGGGTTCGGTGATGCGCCCGATTCATGTACTGCTCAACACTCTGTCGCTACCAAGAGCCTTTGAGCAGATGATGGCAAAACGCTTACAACTGGCGATGGTGGTCGATGAGTACGGTACCATCCAAGGGATTTTGACTCTAGAGGACATCTTTGAGCACTTAGTCGGTGAGAACATCGTCGACGAGGCTGACCACACCACCAACATGCAAGAGTTGGCGTTTGAGCGCTGGGAAGTGTGGAAACAAACCCACGGCGTGATTGAAAAGCGTGATGATAATGACAAAGATAACGCAGACAAATAGCAAAGGGGCGCCGATAGCGCCCCTTAAAATGGTCTATCGGACAGACCATCTTTCTACGGTTTTCTCTTTACCATCATTATGGATATCGACCGTTACAAGCCAACTGTTTGTCCTTACATCCAACAAACCAATTACATATCCATCAACGTAAAGATCTCCTGAGTTCGCGCTAAATTGTGCTCCCAAAGAGTTAAAGATGCCCCAACCATCCCCAAAAGCCGAGAAGTATATATAGTCATTATCAGTCTCAGCCCCAAACGCGTACTCCTTACCGTCAGGTCTTGTCACGGTTTTTCCAACAACTAACTCTGGGGTGAAAATATCGCTACCCTGCTGAGATAACGTTGATTTCAACTCAGACTCAGCCGTAGCGCTGTCTACAAAGTTACTTTTTTGTAGATTGTTATTTGTGTTGGTATTCGCCAAGACAAAGTCGTTAAAGAGCGATTGTGTGAGCACTGTTGTTGCATCGGTATCGGGCGTTGCAATCAAAGTCGTCAATGTATTGCGAAGATCAACGCCATTGTCATTGAACAGCAAACCAGATACATCTAACCGCCCAGTAGCATCGGTTGAGTTAAAAGATTTAAGCAAAGTTGCGATCGTCACGGCATTGACAGATTGACTTGAACTGGATACATCAATAGTTAAGTCGTAGGGAGTCGTTAAACTTGTAGGAACAGAAACTGAACCGATCAACACCTTCTGATCTTCAAGTGTCGGTTGGTTATTCTCGTCACACACTCCCAAGTAAAATGATACTACCTCGTCCGCTAGCGCTTGATATTCACCACTTTCATTTGTACATCCAGTTTGAGTGGCTGACTCGAAGTATAAACCTTTTACTGGTTCATCAATAAATGAGTAAGTTCCTGCTGTAGCCGTTGAGCCCGTATCTGTTGAGCCCGTATCTGATAGGCCTGTATCTGATGAGCCATTGCAACCCACTAACATAGCGCCTAAAACGAAGGTTGCCACCACTGACATTTTTATCATTATGTTTTTCCTATATTTTATGAATAAAACAGGAAAAACTTATCACACATAAATATGAAACAAGTGTGTATAAAAGTCGTACTATCGATTATTTTTCTTTTGTTTGAAGCTCATCACCGTATGCCTTTGTATCTTCGCCCTATTCGGGCGAAGTTTACGGCGACATGACTAAAGTTGTACACCAATATTACTTACACCTTCGTCCTTAAGCTCTAGGCGTAAGTCTTTAATCAAATCGATGTCGCGTTCGGTGGCCTCTTTCAGTGGTCTAAAGATCGCCCACTGCACATCCCACTCTGCGCATACGGCTTCGTTTTGCTTTTGGTTGTCGTTGGTGATGGCGACGCCAGTTTGCGCTTCTTCGAGGTTGGCAACCGTCATCACAGAAAGCTGACTGACTTTCTGCATGTTGTCGTAGAGGTAGTCTCGGTCAAGCAAGCCGTGCAATAGCGTCGATAAGCCGACACACGCATCAATGGCCGGGAACACGCCGTAGAAATCAAAATCTTCCGAGCTTGGGATCAGCTCTTCGAGTTTTTCAAGCTGACGCTCAAAGTTCACCTTGGCGGTTTTTACCGTCAGTTGCTCCCAAATACTGTCTAGAATGTCACGGTAGATGCGCGGCTGCGCAAATTCGGTACTTTCGCAAAATAGGGCATAGTTGGGGTACATACGTTCACACAGACACGCCATAAAGGTAATCTGTTTCCAAGGCTCTAACTTCTCTAGGCGAAGCTGAAGAGGATTTTGTAGCATAGTGGCTCACTGATTGCGAAAAGGAGAGAAACAAGCAAACCAAGGGTTTACTCAAAAACCCCAGAGTTTACTCGATATCGGTGAGTGAAAAAAGAACTGCCGATCTTAATGATGCATGATAGAGGTTCGCTGAGCTAGCGTTGGTACTTATCGTAGATAATCGCAAAACAACCGATAGAAAACACCGAGGCGAGGATCATTAGCATCGCGAGAGTAAAGTACGTCATCTTAAGCTCCTACTATTTTCTTTTCGCATTGTCACTGATACGCTTCTCTAAACACGCGATCAAACGTTCTGAATTAAAGGTAAGGAAAGCGACGGCGCTGCCTATCAGCAACATCACCAGCAGAAAAATCGTCGTCGTACTCATATGGCCTCCGAGCGCGAGATTGATTGAGTCACCATTGTCAGTGTAACGGGTATCATTGAATAAAACCAATGAATAGATAAGCCATCGTTCGCCCGCCAGACTATATCAATAAGGATGTTTCCATGACCTTTGCCTCCCACAATGTCTACCTGTTGACTGAGCACAACGAGCGCTATCTGGCGTTACTCAATGCGTTGGATTTACCGGATCTCACGTTCACGCAAGACAAAGCCGAAGCGACGATCTTGCTGGCCGCGCCGCCGATGGCCGCTAAAGCCATGGATCAATTTCCCAACCTAGAGTGGATTCAATCTATCTATGCGGGTGTCGATGCACTGGTGCCGCACTTGCAAGACTTTGAAGGTGTGCTGACCAACGTGAAGGGCATATTCGGTCAGCAGATTTCGGAGTATGTGCTCGGTTATGTGATTGCCCACCAGCGTCATTTTGCCCACTATCAAAGCGAGCAGAAAAAAGCGCAATGGACGCCCAAGCCCTACAGCTCTTTAAATGAACTCAATATGGTCATCCTCGGCACCGGCTCGATTGGTACTCACCTCGCCCAAAGTGCCAAGGCACTGGGCATGCGCGTCTCTGGCGTGAATCGCAGCGGGATCCCGAGCAAGCACTCGCCATTCGATGCGCTCTACCATGTGCAAGAGCTAACAACTGCGCTGGCGGGCGCGAATGTGGTGGTCAACACCCTGCCCAACACGCCGGACACTCAGCATATTCTCAACCATCAGACCTTAAGTCACTTAGACCAAGCCTTGCTGTTTAACGTTGGCCGAGGCGCGGCGTTAGATGAACATGCGTTGATTGAAGCCATTGAGCAAGGCTGCGTGCAGCATGCGTTTTTGGATGTGTTTGAGCAAGAGCCACTGCATGACGAGCATCCATTTTGGTCCCACCCTCATATCACCGTCACGCCACACATTGCTGCGCTGAGCTTTCCAGAGCAGGCGGCAGAGATATTTGCCGAAAACTACGCGAGATGGCGTGACGGGTTTCGTTTGCTGCATGTGGTGGAGCCAAAGCGAGGCTACTGATGCTGGATTCACTGCTGAGCGAGATTCGCGCCTGTCGCCACTGCGAGGCACACCTGCCGCTGGGCGCCAATCCGGTGATCCAAGCCCATCAGGATGCCAGGCTAATGATTATCGGCCAAGCGCCTGGCACCCGTGTTCATCACAGCTCCATTCCATGGAATGACCCTAGTGGCGACCGGCTGCGAGATTGGCTAGGCTTGGACAAGACTCAATTCTATGACGCCAAGAACATTGCGATTATGCCGATGGGGTTGTGTTATCCCGGCAAAGGCCACTCTGGAGATCTGCCCCCGCGCAAAGAGTGCGCGCCAATGTGGCATCAAAAGGTGCTTGAGGCGCTGCCCAATATCGGTATGACACTGCTGATTGGCCAATACGCACAGCGCTACTACCTCTCAGACAAACCCCGCTCACTCACCGAGACAGTCAAACAGTGGCAAACTTGGGCGCCCCATACGCTCCCCCTGCCTCACCCTTCACCGCGAAATACTTTATGGCTAAAGCGCAACCCGTGGTTTGAGGCGGAGGTAGTGCCTTATATTCGCCAGTATGTGCATGAGCATTTGTGCCTACCCAATGACAAGGTTCACTCAATCTGAACCAAACAAATCTCGCGTGTATACCTTCTCTTTCACATCCATCAGCGCTTCACAGCGTCGGTTCGAGACGATCACGTCGGCGCGTGATTTAAATGCGTCAAGATCACGAATGACGGGCGAATTGAAAAAGTGCGGCTCAGTGATGACAGGCTCATACACAATCACTTCAATCCCTCTGGCCTTCAAACGCTTCATGATCCCCTGTATCGATGACGAGCGAAAGTTGTCCGAGCCAGACTTCATGATCAAACGATAAATCCCCACCACCTTGGGTTGGCGCTTTAAGATCGCTTCTGCAATCACATCTTTGCGAGTTTTGTTCGCCGCCACAATCGCAGCAATCAAGTTGTTCGGCACGTCACGGTAGTTCGCGAGCAACTGTTTGGTGTCTTTCGGTAAACAGTAACCGCCATAACCAAAGGATGGATTATTGTAGTGATGGCCGATACGTGGATCGAGCCCGACACCTTCAATGATTTGCTTGGTATCTAAGCCATGACTCTCGGCGTAAGAGTCCAATTCATTAAAGTACGCAACGCGCATCGCTAGGTAGGTATTAGAGAACAGCTTGACCGCTTCGGCCTCTGTCGAATCGGTAAACAATACCGGGATATCGGTCTTGATCGCCCCGTCGGTCAGTAACGCAGCAAACTGCTCGGCCCGCTCACTCTGCTCTCCTACAATAATACGAGAGGGATACAGGTTGTCATACAACGCTTTGCCTTCACGAAGAAACTCAGGCGAAAATAATATCTGATCACATTGGAAACGCGCTTTGACTTGCTCAGTATAGCCCACGGGAACTGTGGATTTGATCACCATGATCGCCGATGCGTTTAACGCCAGCACCTGATGAATAACACTTTCAACAGAGTGCGTATCAAATGTATTGGTCACCGGATCATAGTCTGTCGGCGTAGCAATAATGACAAACTGGGCACCCTCTAGCGCTTCTTGCATGTCAGTGGTGGCTCGAAAATTGAGCGGTTTCTCGCGTAAAAACAGCTCTATTTCCGGATCTCGAATGGGGGATATACGGTCGTTGAGCTTATCGACTTTGCTTGCCACCACATCCACAGCCATCACTTGGTGATGCTGGGCTAAAAGTAGTACGTTAGATAGCCCGACATACCCACACCCTATCACTGCAATCTTCATTGCGCGGTTCCTATTTCTCGTTAATACCCCATCTAGAAATAAAATCCGCAGGTTGCAGTGAAAAGACACTCTGTTGACGATTTTACGACAATGTGTCGCTGTCTAAGATGTCCGCTTGTTGATTAATTCGTTATACTTTTGACCTAGGATACCGAAAAAAGAACGCCAAAATGGAAAGTGTGAGGCTGGATACCGAAACGATCATCTCGCGTGTTTTAGAGCAAGCGGCAACATCTCCAGATATCGAGGTGGTATGGCTGTATGGCTCAAGAGCTCAAGGGAAAGAACACGATGATAGTGACATTGACTTAGCGATTGCTTTTCATGACTTTTCGTTGTCATCGTTTGAAAAATACCTTCGCCCTAATACCCTTACCTTAGATTGGGCACAATCACTTGACCTACCAAGTGACCAGCTAAGTATTGTCGATATCAATCAGGTGCCAGCTTATTTAGGTTTTAGTATCGTAAACGAAGGCCGTGTCATTTACGGAGCCGATTGCTCGCGAGCATACCGAGAATCGAGTCGAATTTACTCAATGTATGAACATCAGCTCGTCAGTGCAAGGCATGAGAAACGACTTGGTGCATGACTTCGCAACCAAAGCGATTCATGCGCTATCAAAGGTTAATTGAAGCCGTCACTGACCACCATTAATTAAAAGAATGAGAAAAAAAACGGAGGCCGAAGCCTCCGTATGATGTCCCGCCTGAGCGAGACCTCTCTTTCAACCAGAAGGGTTGGGATGATTACATCATGCCCATGCCACCCATTCCGCCCATGCCGCCCATATCAGGCATTGCTGGTGCCTCTTTTTGTGGTAGGTCGGTGACCATGGCTTCAGTGGTAATCATAAGACCTGCAACAGACGCTGCGAATTGAAGTGCAGAGCGAGTCACTTTCGTTGGGTCTAGGATACCCATCTCAATCATGTCGCCGTATTCGCCGGTTGCCGCATTGTAACCGTAGTTACCTTCGCCAGCGCGAACGTTGTTCGCTACGACAGATTCTTCATCACCGGCGTTCTTAGTGATTTGACGGATTGGCGCTTCCATCGCACGAAGTGCCACGCGGATACCGACGTTTTGCTCTTCGTTGTCACCTTCAAGGTTCGCCACTTTCGATGCTGCGCGAATAAGAGCAACACCACCACCGGCCACCACGCCTTCTTCTACTGCAGCGCGAGTCGCGTGCAACGCATCTTCAACGCGGTCTTTCTTCTCTTTCATTTCCACTTCTGTCGCTGCGCCCACTTTGATCACAGCCACACCGCCGGCAAGTTTCGCCACGCGCTCTTGAAGTTTTTCTTTGTCGTAATCTGAGGTTGCGTCTTCGATTTGCTGACGAATCTGCGCCACGCGACCTTGGATCATCTCTTGCTCACCCACGCCATCGATGATGGTGGTGTTTTCTTTGGTGATGGTCACGCGCTTCGCTTGACCTAGGTCTTCTAGCGTTACTTTTTCTAGCTCTAGACCGATCTCTTCAGAGATGACCGTACCGCCAGTCAAAATCGCGATGTCTTGCAGCATCGCTTTACGACGATCGCCAAAGCCTGGTGCTTTCACTGCCGCCACTTTCACGATACCGCGCATGTTGTTGACAACCAGTGTCGCCAGCGCTTCACCTTCGACATCTTCTGCAATGATAAGCAGAGGACGAGACGCTTTTGCTACCGCTTCTAGCGTTGGAAGAAGCTCGCGGATGTTCGAGACTTTCTTGTCGATCAGAAGAATGAATGGGTTTTCTAGATCAACCGAGCCCGCTTCTTGGTTGTTGATGAAGTAAGGCGATAGGTAGCCACGGTCAAACTGCATACCTTCTACCACATCGAGCTCATCTTGCAGGGCTTGACCTTCTTCTACTGTGATAACGCCATCACGGCCCACTTTTTCCATCGCTTCAGCAATGATGTTACCTACGGTTGCGTCAGAGTTGGCAGAAATCGTACCGACCTGTGCAATCGCTTTGGTGTCTGAACAAGGCACAGAGAGCGCTTTAAGCTCTTCTACGGCAGCCGTCACGGCTTTGTCGATGCCGCGCTTAAGATCCATTGGGTTCATACCCGCTGCTACCGCTTTTAGACCTTCATTAACAATCGCTTGCGCCAATACAGTCGCGGTAGTGGTACCGTCACCTGCCGCGTCGTTTGCTTGAGACGCGACTTCTTTGACCATTTGTGCGCCCATGTTTTGGAACTTGTCTTCCAATTCAATTTCACGCGCAACAGAAACACCATCTTTCGTGATGGTTGGTGCACCGAACGATTTGTCCAGTACTACGTTGCGGCCTTTAGGGCCCAGCGTCACTTTTACTGCGTCAGCCAGAACGTTCACACCTTCTAGCATTTTAATACGTGCATCGTTACCAAATTTTACGTCTTTAGCAGCCATCTTTATCTTCCTTTCTAAATTCGATTGATTTTGTTAGTTGGGATTCAGAATTGAATTACTCAACGTTTGCTATTACTCAACGATAGCCATGATGTCGTTTTCAGACATGATCAGAACTTCTTTACCGTCGACTTTTTCGGTTCTTGTGCCGTAGCCTTCAGCAAAAATCACCGTATCACCCACTTTAACGTCTAGAGGCTGAACTGAGCCATTTTCTAGAATGCGGCCTTTACCCACAGCGAGTACTACGCCGCGAGTTGATTTTTCTGCCGCTGAACCAGTAAGAACGATGCCACCGGCTGACTTAGATTCAACTTCTTGGCGTTCTACGATAACTCGGTCGTGTAATGGACGAATGTTCATCGGTCGTCTCTCCTGATAATTTCCATTTAGGTTTGATAACGCCCCCAGAGCAGTAGCTCTGAGGCTTTAAAGTCTTGTGCTGACTATTTCAGTCGCGTGCTAACTATATGAGGGATGGTTTGGGTAAACCCAAGGGGGAGAGATGAAAAATTTGTGATCGAGGTTGAAGAAGTGGTGGGTTACCCACGTTCGGACTTCTCATGGTTATGTTTTGGCGTTTACCGCTGCAACGACAAAATCAACAAAGGTCCGGTTTTTGAGTGACAAATTTTTGGAGCGATACAGCAGGTGTATCGGCTTAGCTTTAGGAACGGCATCTTGAAGGATCTCCATCAACTGGCCGGACTCAATCTCTGGCTCGACCAACAGCTTCGGCTGCAACAGAACACCACATCCTTGGATCGCCGCGAATTTCAATACGTCACCATTGTTTGAGGCAAGCCTAATGCGGCTTTGATCAAAGGTGCTAGTGGGCAGATTCATCACTTGTTGGCTTTCACCTTGGTGATAGTGAAAACCCAAACAGCAGTGATGTCTGAGATCTTCCAATGATTGAATCCGTCCATGCGCGTTGAGATACGAAGGCGCGGCACAATAGGTCATCGGATAATCGCCTAGCTTTCTTGCAACCAGTGAAGAGTCCACCAGTTCACCTATACGGATAATAACATCGGCATCCGTTCGAAACGGGTCAATCAGGTTATTGTCGAGCAACATTTCTACATTGATATCAGGATGCTCAGAGAGAAAGTCGGCGACAATCGGCGCCAATACCGTCTTTCCATAGGTGACAGGACAATTCACTTTGACCGTACCACGGGGCCGATTGATCAGCGTATGAATCAAATTTTCGGCGTTGGCGATGTCTTCAATAATCCGATGGCACTCTTGGTAGTAGAGTTTGCCCGCTTCGGTGAGTGACTGTTTTCGGGTGGTGCGATGAATCAATTGTGTCCCTACACTTTGTTCTAGAAATCGAACATGTTTGCCGATCATGGTAGGAGACAGCTCGAAGTGATGGGCTGCGCTGCGAAAACTGCCCTGTTCAACCACGCAGGCAAAGACTTTCATACTGGTCAGCTTGTCCATTGCGCACCTATAGTTAATAAAGAATAAACTGGCGGAAAGTTTATCAATTAGAACGCGTCAATTAAAGTTGACCTTGAACATCCAAAGCCAACAACACAGAGACCACTCATGAGCCAAACGATTTTTGTCACCGCTGAGCTGAGAATGAATGCTGACCAACCAAGAGCGACGGTTATCCAAGCCATCGAGCAATTTTGCCTTGATATGCAAAGTGAAGCCGGCTGCTTACAAGCAATGGCGACGTACGATGACAACATGCCACAACGAGTGATTTTGTGGGAACGTTATGAGAATCGTGCGGCTATTGAAGCCCATTTCACTATGGCCCATACCCGCGCATTTATCGCTTCGGAGATGACCGAGTTGGTTCAGGCTTTTGAAACACAACAAAATGGAGCGCAAGTATCATGAAATGGGGCATTCTTGGAACCAGTTTTATCTCTGGCGTGATGGCAGAAGCCATTAAACAGGATAGTCAAAGTGAACTGTACGCGGTAGCGGGGCGCTCTGAGAGCAATTTAGCAGCCTTTGCCAAGCAGTACGGCATTGCAAACACATTCACAGATTACGACGCGCTACTGAGTGATGAGCAAGTCGATATTATCTACATTGCCTTGCCGAACCATCTTCACCATGACTTTATTATTAAGGCGGCTCAACAAGGTAAAGCGATTTTGTGTGAGAAATCGCTTTCCATCGATATGGAAAAGACGGAACTGGCGCTACAAGCGGTCAAAGAGCATCAGGTGTTTTTCGCCGAAGGCTTGATGTACCTGCATCACCCTTTGATTCAAGAGCTGGTTACCATACTCAAATCCGGTGAGATTGGTGAACTGCGCTCGATTCATACCTCTTACATTGCCTCCATCGCCAAGTTCGTCAATCCAGACAGCAAAGGGGCGATATACAACCTTGGTTGCTACCCAATCTCGTTACTGTACCTGGTTGTGAAAACCCTGCTGGGAGAAGACGCTTTTGCGAATCGTTCTCTCAAGGCCATCAGCCGAAGAGGCGCCGACAACAACATCTGTGAAACCACATTGTTGATGAGTTTTGGCGACCACCACACCGCCACCGTACACACCGCTGAAGATCATGGTTTGAAGCATCACTTCACAATCCTTGGCAGTAAAGGCTGTATGACCATGGAAACTAACCCATGGCTTCCCGCTCAAGACAACCGAGTCAGTGTGGAAATCTATGAGACCTCTAAGCGCGACGTGACGGTAACAGCAGAAGGCGACGCGTTCTTGTATCAAGTACGCCAGGTGCGCCGTGCCATAGAAGCCGGACAAAAAGAGCTGCTCAGCCCTTGTGCCAACTGGCAAGACTCCTACAACATTATGCAATTGTTGACGGAATGGGAGAGTCTCGGCGACGCTTGATCCGCCAAGCCCCTCTCTCTCCAAAACGGGTGACTCAAACACCCGCTCTCAGATCGGCGCAGAGTCGACGCAATGTCGCTCAGCGCCACGCATCAAATGGAATGACCTCTGCCTTTTGTTGGGGTTCAAGCAACGTATCGGTATCAAGCGCTTGCTGGAATTTGGTCATTTGCGTGACGAGTTCACGCATGAGGACAACATTGGTGTGATTGGGGTTTTTACAACGGCTAACGACCAGGTCAATGTGACTTTGCTGTGCCCAGAGCCTAGCTTGCATTGGCTCAGACGCCGCGCTGATCATTTCCTCGCAGATCTCTTTTTTGAGAGCGACAAACGCATCGGGATTTTTTTGCGCCAATTCGACCAGTTCATCGAACGGCGGCAGTTGCTGAAAAAGCGGTGAAGTGTCCATGTGCGCCTCCTTGCCTCACCCATCAAACGTTAAGAATAGGTTAAAAAGTCAGCGATAAAAAGAGGAGGAAGGGGGGAGTCTCAGTTGTGGGACAGTTCCTAGTTTCTAGTGCCGAATATCTAGTTCCTAGAAAACCCCATTCAAGCTTCGCTTGAGTCCCCTCTAGGAACTAGGTACTAGGAACTCGCCTCTAATCCCCTCTAGGAACTAGGCACTAGGAACTCGCCTCTACAACCCTATACCTACACCGTCTCTCCCCCCGCACAATATGCTCCGTCCTCTCAATATGACACTCTGGACCAAGCAGTTGGCGGAAGATGTTCAACTCTGATTGGCATAAACTCGGGCAATGGGTCGCGGCGCGGCAAATGGGGCAATGGTTTTCGGTGAACAGATAACCGCCGTCGCAGGCTTCGAACTCGGCCATGTAGCCTTCTTGTTCGCGGATCTCAACCAGGGCTTGAAGCTTGGCTTCTAGCGTCTCGCAGCCGTGCATACGCGCTTGATAGTGCGCCAAGGTTTGGCTTTCGCGATCGAGGGTCACTTTTTCTACCCCTTCGAGGCCATACAGACGCTCTACCGCATCGATGACTTGAATCGTCAGCTCTCCATGACGATCGGCAAAATGGCGATGGCCTTTCGCCGTTAAAGACCAGTGGCGCGTCGGCCGTCCCACTTTGACGCGGATATCTTCAATCGCCAGCAAGTTGTCGTCTTCCAACGCTTGCAAATGCTGACGCGCACCCATGGTCGTCATATCCAGCAAATCGGCAACTTGCTTGGCGGTCACGCTGCCTTCGCGTTTGATGATGTGGAGTATTCGCTCGCCCGTTTTCATGCGCCCCTCAGACTCACTTCTCCGCCCACATACTCTTCTACCCCTTGCTCTGTCTCAATCAACACCGCGCCTTGCGCGTTGATGCCCCTTGCAATGCCATACACCTCTCTTGGCCCCATAATGAGTTTTATAGGACGACCGAGAAAGTTATCCAACCGGTTCCAACGCTCGACAAAACCGTGCATCCCTTGCAGTTCATAATCAGACAGCGCGCGATGCAAGGTTTTAATCAAGGTGATCGCCAATTGATTGCGATCGATGCTTTCCCCGGTCACCTCAGAGAGGGAGGTCCAAGGCTGGGTAATCGCCGAGGTGGAGCGCTCGCTGCCCGCGGCCATTTGCAGGTTCATGCCCATGCCAATCACAAGGTTGGCCGCGCCGCCCGCTTGACCGGACATTTCGACCAAGATCCCAGCGAGTTTTTTGTCTTGGTAATAGAGATCGTTGGGCCATTTGAGTTTCACACCGTCAATCCCGAGGGCTTCCAGCGCTTCGACAATCGCCACGCCGACCACTAAGCTCAGCCCCATCGCGGCGGCCATGCCAGCATCGAGACGCCAAAACATCGAAAGATAAAGGTTAGAGCCAAACGGCGAGATCCATTCTCGGCCGCGGCGGCCGCGCCCTTTGGCTTGGTATTCTGCTAAGCAGACCGCGCCTGAAGTTAGGTTGTCCGCTTGATTGAGAAGATGTTGATTGGTCGAGTCAATAATCGGGATCAGCTCAAGTGGCGTCGCCACGCCGGCTTTTAGCACGGCTTCATCAAGCAACTGCATTGGTTTGGCTAATTGGTAACCTTTGCCTTGGACACGAAAGATGTCGACGCCCCACTCTTGAATACCTTTAATGTGTTTACTGACCGCCGCACGTGAGATGCCGAGTTGCTCACCGAGCGCCTCACCCGAGTGAAATTGACCGTCGCTGAGATGGCTTAAGAGCGTGAGTTTGGTGTGGTGCTCTTTCATTGCATCTCTCCCTGTACTGCGCTATCAATGGACGACTTCGCCGCGCTGACTCGCCCCTCTTCCAGTAGCGTTTCAAGGCGCGTCTCACCATGTGGCCCCATAAAGCGCACTTCGTGCTCAAGCGTGACACCAAAGGTAGCTTGCACCTTAGCGCGCACTGTCGCGGCAAGTTCCAGCACATCTTCAGCACTCGCGTCACCGGTATTCACTATCACCAAGGCTTGATTTGGATGAACTTGCGCGCCGCCAATGCGATGCCCTTTTAACCCACATTGGTCAATCAGCCAGCCGGCGGCTAGCTTCATCGCGCCTTCACCTTTATCACCAGCGGGATAGGCCACCAACGCTGGGAACGCATCGCGTAACCTTTCATACTCCGCCTTGCTAATAACGGGGTTTTTGAAAAAACTGCCGGCGTTACCTTGCACGCGCGGGTCAGGCAGTTTTTCTTGTCTAACGCGGCACACTGTATCAAAAATCTCTTGGGCGGTGACGCTTTCACGCGCAAAGCCTTGCAGCGGGCCGTAAGCAATATTGGGCTGCCACGCTTTGGCGAGCTTTAAGCCAAGCGCCACAATCACCACTTTTTGGTATAAATCGCGTTTGAAAATCGAATCACGATAACCGAACTGGCACTCTTGCGCGTGCATTCGGCGTACTTCAAAGCTATCAAGACAGAGTACATCAACGTATTCGCACACATCTTGTAGTTCCACGCCGTAAGCACCAATGTTTTGAATCGGCGCACTGCCTGCACAGCCCGGAATCAAGGCCAGGTTTTCTAACCCATCGTAGCCAGACTCTACACACCACTTCACCAGTGCTGGCCAATCTTCCCCTGCCTCAATATGCAAATGCCAATGCGTGTCGCTCTCTTGCACGGTTTTTCCGAGCAAATGATTGACGATCACCACACCTTGATAAGGCGAGGTAAACAGCATATTGCTGCCCTTACCCAGCATCAGCTTAGGCAACGTCGCATACGCTCGGTTTTGATACACGTCGATAATATCCTGCTGCGTGTGGGCTTCAATCAGCACCTCACAGGTTTGCGCGATAGCAAAGGTATGGTGGCAAGCGAGGTCGGCGTGGGTTTGAATGGTTTCAGGCATGGGTGTCAGCATGGATAAGGTTGGGTGGTTGACAGGTGTTGATATTCTACTCGATGGGGGGGGGAGTTCCTAGTGGCGAGTGCCTAGTTCCTAGAGGTGGTGGGTGGTGGGTGGTGGGTGGTGGGTGGTGGGTGGTGGGTGGTGGGTGGTGGGTGGTGGGTGGTATTATGGGATGAGGTAGAGCGATGGCAAGGAGTTTGGGGTGTTTTCAAAGATTGTTGAGGTTGAGGCGATGAAGCTGCCGCTGGTGAACCGCTTGTATAAAGCGCACTATCCGGCGGGTAAGGCGAAGAGTGATGAGTTGGTGATTGCGGGCTATATCGGCACCGAAATCGCGGCGGTGGTACGCTTTCGAAGCCTTGCTGAATATCGCTTATTGACCGGCATGCTTGTGGTGCCTAATCACCGAGGCCAAGGGCTGGGTCATGCGCTGCTTGAGTATTGCCAACTGTACATCCTCGGCCCACACGACTACTGCTTTGCCTACCCTCACCTCGAAGCCTTTTACGCCCAACATGGCTTTACCACGCTCGATAAAAGCGCACTGCCAAATGATGTGAAGAATCTGTTTGAGCGCTATGTGCGGGGTAAACCACAGTTAGTAGCGATGGGGATGGTAGCGGCGAACCTCGAGTAGAAGGAGGGATCTATATAGAGAAGACATCCCGAGAAGACGATAGGCAGCAGGTTCAAAGTTCAGTAGCGTGTATTCAAAAATCTGTTCAAAATCCTTTGCGGCAAGATTGGACAGTTTATACATTGTGTTTTTGCTTTACTTTGGCCGCGATATCATGAAGGGATAATGAGCACTCGCCACTTTGTTCACCCGCTGCAATAGCCATTTTTAGAGCCGTCGTTTGTTTCTCCTGTCTTTCGAGTAACCGCAATGCAGAACGAACGACTTCACTTGTTGAGCCATAGCGACCACTCGCTATGAGTTGACCGACAAAATCATCTAACTGAGAGCCAATCGTAATACTCGTTGTGCGTGACATATTTTCACCCATGAGTGTTAATATTTAACACAACCATAATGGATGAACTAACAATCAAAATCAAATCACGAGTTGCTTATAACGATAAAGCATACCGATAAGTTACCCATCCTCTAAGAACTCGCCACTAGAAACTAGGAACTCCCCCCACTAGGAACTTCCCCCCAAACACAGTAAAGTAACCATTAAAGCGAGACCCATCCTGCCTAGGTGAACAACGATGAACTCAAATCCAGACCGTTGGAAGCTACGTCTACAAAATTTGAGTAAAGTGCAACAAAGGCTTAAAAGAGCCTGCGCGCAAGAGAGTTATAACGAACTGGAACTGGCGGGTTTAGTGCAAACGTTTGAGTTTTCCTTCGAGCTGACTTGGAAAACGTTAAAAGACTTGCTTGAATTCGAGGGCTTTGATGTCGCCTCTCCGCGCAGTGTCTTTCGAACCGCGCTGGAAGCGAAGCACCTCTCCTCTGAGCAGTGCGAAACACTATTGGAGGCGTTGAGCAAACGCAACCTGCTGTCGCATACCTATGACGAAGCCAACGTACTCGAAGCTCAAAAGCTCATTTTGGAGTCGTTTGCGCCGGTGATAGAACAAGTCACCCTCTATTTGCAGGCTAAGCACGGTTAACCCGCTCATGCTCACACCAAACGTCGACGCCTGCGCTGCAGCGATGGGCCTAAAACCCCATCAATACCAATTAATCGAAGAGATTGTCCTGGAGCAATACTTTTAAAGACAGCTCCGATATCGATCTCGCTCTCGAGGGTCCGCATCTTTCGATGAGTACCATCGCCCAAATTCAAGACCAATTTGAGCAATCAACGTTCCCCTACAACGTCGATGTGGTGATCACTCACACGATCACCTCAGAGGACTTACTCACCCACATTCAACATCACGGTATTCAGTTGAAGTGAGGGGGAACTTCTCCACCACACACAAAAATACACTTTCGTCTTGACGCAAACCTATCAACCATCACCGATTTCTTGCTAAACTCCCTGTCCACTTTAAATAAAGGTAACGCCGTCACCATGATGACCAATCGTAATTTGTTTGAGCAACTGCCTGCTCTGGCTCAGGATCCAGCTCTGTTTGAAACGCTGTTTTCCGCGGCCGATTTTCGAACTCGCTTAATTGAAGCGATTCGTCAGGCAAGCAAGCGAATCTATCTGGTTGCGCTCTACTTGGAAGACGATGAGGCCGGCCGAGCGATCCTCACCGAGCTCTATGAAGCCAAGCAGCGTAACCCAGGCCTCGATGTCAAAGTGTGCGTCGACTGGCACCGAGCGCAGCGTGGGCTGATTGGCGCAGAGCCCGGCGAGACCAACGCGGCCATGTACAAGCGCTTTGCTGAGCAGTATACCCATCGCGTGCCTGTGTACGGCATTCCGGTGCGTGGGCGTGAAGTGTTTGGTGTACTGCACCTCAAAGGTTTTGTGATTGATGACCAAGTCATCTACAGCGGCGCCAGCTTAAACAACATCTACCTGCATTATAAAGAGCGCTACCGCTTTGACCGCTACCATGTATTGGCGAATCCAGCGCTCGCCGATAGTATGGCCGAGTTTATTGATGAAGCCATGGTGGCGCACCCTGCCGTGAACGATCTCGCGTGCCCAAGCAAGCCGGAAACCGCGCAGATCAAAGCGCAAATTCGCCAACTGCGCGCGCAACTCGCCAAAGCCAGTTACCCGTTTGAGCCGCAACGCATTGGCGCGCATCAAGTGGCGGTGACGCCGATTGTCGGCGTGGGGAAAAAGCGCAACAAGCTCAACCAAAGCATCAACCATTTACTGGCGATGGCCAAAGATGAGATTTTCATCTGCACGCCCTACTTCAACTTCCCGCGCAGCGTCGCGAAAGAGGTGAAAAAAGCCATCCGTCGCGGCGTAAAAGTCACCATTGTGGTGGGTGATAAGACCGCCAACGACTTTTACATTTCCCCGGAGCAAGAGTTCAAAACCATTGGCGGCCTACCGTACCTCTACGAGCGCAACTTGCGCACGTTTGCCAAAGCCAATGAAGCCAATATTGCCGCCAGAAAGCTCTCTTTGAGACTGTGGAAGCACGATGAAAACAGCTTCCACCTGAAAGGGATTTGGGTCGATAAGCGTTACATGATGATCACGGGCAACAACCTCAACCCACGTGCTTGGAGCCTAGATCTCGAAAACGCGCTGCTCATCAGAGATGACTACCATCACCTGACCCCGCAATTCGAGCTGGAAGTGGAGAATATTCTCAAGCACACGCAGTTAATCTGCACATATAAGCAAGTGGAGAAGTTTGAGGATTACCCGCTGCCGGTGAAGAAGCTGATGCGCAAGATCACCCGCGTGAGAGCGGATAGAGTCTTAAAACGCATTTTGTGATGGCTTATCCAAATCCATCGTGACACACGATATCTCTTTCGAGTAATAGCCAACCGTCCGCGCTAGCTGGGCGTAATATTCCCCCTATTTGAGCGCAAAAAAAAGCCAAGTCAAAGACTTGGCTTCATACAAATGAGATACGCATGTATGTTAAACGTCATTTTTAAGGACATAGAGGGCCTTAAAAGATTGCAGCGTTTGGTACACGCCAACTACCCATAAATGCTATGAATAACTACCATCGGGCTGAGATTATAGGCGCATATGAAACCGTGTCAATAAAAGTGGCGTTTGGTCGTTAAAAAAACCAAAGGTCACACGTCAACGCTCACAATTTAACCACCGAATCATTGGATTCAGATTCTCTACGTAACCAGCTGGTGATGCGCCAAACATAACTCATCACAACGTTGTATGCCAAAAACACCAATACAAAGCCTGCAAACATCGTCGACTCCTCAATGCGCCACTGCTCTCCAGCAATACCAATGCACGCTAATGACATAGCAATCGCACAAATCACGGTGAGTGTCTGGCGAGAACTCAGCCCCAAACGTTGGAAGATATGGTGCAGATGTTCTCTATCTGGTTTAAAAGGTGAATGACCTCGGCGCAGACGACGATACATAATCGACGCCATGTCCATCAAAGGAACGGCAATGAGCCACAGGGCGGTCACTGGTCTGAGAGGCAGTTCTTGACGTTGACTGACCCCCAACAACATCCAAATCACAGTAAAGCCAATCATCATACTGCCGGCATCCCCCATAAAGACCTTGCGCTCACGCCCAAAGATACCGAGGTTCATACACACATAGGGGATCATGGCAAAGATAAAGACCAAACATAGATGAGCCAGACCATGATGCGTATCGAGATACATTAAATACGCGATCGCTGAAAATGTCACTATCGCAAGTCCACCCAACAGCCCATCGATACCATCAACCATATTGAAAGCATTAATCGCACCGATGACGGCCAAAATAGTCATTAGCGGACTGAGCATACCAAAATGTAATACGCCCAAACCAAAAATATCCCCCACACTATCGAGACGAATATCCGCTATAGCCATCATGACAATGGACAACATTGCCTGTACGAACAATCGAATCTTGTAACTAATATCAAAACGATCGTCTATGGCCCCGACAATAATCAGCACTGTCAAACAGGACAAGAAAAGAGAACTGTGCTCAATGAGGTCAGGGTTCGCCGTTAAAAACTGTGCGATGGACAAATAAATGGCGATTCCCCCCACTAAGGGAATGCTTCCGGTATGCAATTTTCGAGCATTGGGTTTATCGACCAATCCCACTACTCTTGCGACCTTTCTCAGCAAGAACAGTGAGGCAAATGAGAAAAAACCGACAAATGACAACTCAATGAACATGGTGCCGTCCTAGCTACTGATGAATTATTAAATTTTTTGTGTACGGATCATACGAAACTACGAGTGGCATGTACACCTTGTTGATTATATTTCTTTCACATATTCATCAAAACACATGAAACAAATGGCAACAGCACTATAGCGCTTATATCCGTGCGATCGTATGATACGTGTTCGTTTGCACGCTTGTGCAAAATGAGTACGAGGACAGCCATGCCAAAGTTAACCATTGATACCCAATACGGCATCATCATTATCCAAAACTTAGAGACCGTATTCGTCAATGAATACTACGCGCACCTGTATGGCTACTCTAGCGCCTCTGAACTCCTCAACTCGATAGACTCATTTCTTGACTTAATTGATCCGTCCTACCATCCCCAAGCGATCGACAACTATCATCAAACACTCAAAGGTGACGTTCTTCCCCGCGGGAGAACCTTTCGTAATCGCGATCGACACGGTCGAGAGTTCGCAGTGTTTGCCATCGATCATGTGATTGAGTGGAACGGAGCACCGGCTTTACAAGTCACGGTTATCGATCTCTCAGCGCAAGAACGAGCCCAACAGCAACTTCAGGAAAATGAGCGAAAATTCAAGCAGCTGATCATTAAGTCTGGGCAAGGCATTTGCGTCCACCGCAATTTCAAACCCATCTTTGTCAATCAAGCTTGGGTTGACTTGATGCGCGCGCCGTCCATCGATGCCGTGCTCCGTGATGTCAACTTACTCTCCTTCCTACCCGAGGAGGAACACGCCAACGCTCAGGTACGTTATCAATCACTCATTAGTGGCCGTTTATCGGGTGCAAAAACGGTTGTGAAAAATCGATGTTTTGATGGCGAGATTCGTTACTTTCGCGTCTACGACAACTTGATTGAATGGGATGGAGAGCCAGCGGTTCAAGCCGTCATCGAGGATGTCACCGATCGAATTACACTCGAAGCCAAGTTAAGACAGCTGTCGGTGACCGATCCACTGACCGATATCTATAACCGCAGGGAACTCGATCGTGTGCTTAACCAAGAGTTTCAAAGAGGGCAACGGTATGGCCATCCATTTGCGGTTATCCTTATCGACATCGATCACTTCAAGGTCATCAATGATACGTATGGCCATGATGTGGGCGACAACACATTGCGAGCCATTGCTAACACACTTCGTGGCACCCTACGCCAAACTGACGTGTTAGGCCGTTGGGGTGGAGAGGAGTTTTTAATTGTCTGCTCGTCTACTGACATTACCGGTGCCTCACACCTCGCCAACACCTTGAGAGCACGTATCGCGAATCTGGCACTAGACAATGCGAAACCCGTTACCATCAGCATTGGCGTCGCCAGTCTAGATACTGACGACACACAAGTCTCCGACGTTCTAAAAAGAGCCGATCGCGCGCTCTATGACGCAAAACGTAACGGACGAAACCAAGTAAAGGTGGACCACCCGTAATATTACACACGAGCCGTCCCACATTACCTGCGCTCAGGAAGGGGAATTCGTTAGCGGATCAACGACACTGACGAATACGAATCCGATACTGATACAATGCCAATCTGACTATGCACTTGGCGATACAGAACTGGCGAAAACTCGCTATGTGTTCGAACCCATTCACCTACCCATTTTCCCTGCTCTAGAGAGAACTGCTGAAAATAGTGGGGCTCTGGGTACACTCCATCCACTCTCGCAGAACGAAGCGAGCTGTACCACGAAACGGTACTGTTATCGAGTCCCATATACCACTCACCTTGTGGGAACAGACCAAGATAGGTTAACTCCCCCTCGTTGTACACGTAATGGTAGTCTTCACTCACGTAACGTTGATCGCTGTCCACTCGAACCAGAAATTGGCCTTTTGCGAGGTAACGGACAACCGTATTATTCCCATCGGCTTCAAACGTATCACCTAAAGGGGACGCATTGTGGCTGCGCATCACCGCAGATTTTATTTCCTCACTTGTCGGCAAGTCGGTCTTTGTTGTGAGCTCTCCGCGAAAACTGACTTCGTACAGGTTCGCAGTATCACCAACATCGGTGTACACGCGATACGCTACTCCTTCAGCAGCCCAGGTCTGTCGCTCTGTTCTGGTTTCTCCAAACGTGGTGAGTGTGTCAATTTGAGTATTGCCTGTATGATTAATTAGGCTCACCCCATCGCCGGTTAAAACCACAGGATAAGTAAGCGTGGTCTCTGTCACTTTATTGAGCGAGTCATCGTATTGGTGCACTTCGTTATCAGAAAACTCCACAATCAAGGCACTGCCATTGACCGACCACTGATCCACATCTTTGTCGGTGAGATCCAGCTTGTTGATAATTTCACCGCTTTGTGCGGACAACACAAGAAAGTAGTTGCCAAAACAATTCCCAACGACAATACGATCCTCTGACAAAACATGCGGATAACACGGATGAAAAGTACCGCCTTCGACTTGGTGCTCGCTATAGTCAGTTTGCTCCCATTGCACTTCAGCGCTCTCATAAGAGAACCGCGTCTCGACCCCTCCTTGTTCAGGGTCATTAATATCTCCAAGCACTGGATTCTGATTTTCATCAAGATACACAATGCGCCCCTGAAAGTCAGACTGTACACTACTTTGAATAAACTGACTGATCACCTGAGCTCGATTATGTATTGCCGTAATGTTGGACTGAGTTTGGATCAATTCGTTATCAAATTGCTGAAACAATGAACGTGCAAGTAAGTGCGCATCCTCATGCCCTTTTGCAATAAAATCACCGGATACTTTATCAACGTCTATTCCTAACTCATGGGCGATATCAGACAAACTCCCCCCTTGAAGAAACGCCAATGTTGAAAATGGCGAGATCTCTGTGATCCCTGGAGCCGCGACAAGCTCTCGACTCTCGGTCAAGCTGCCAGAGTAGTCACTGTCTGTAGTCAATCCTGCCACAATCTTGATGATGACAGGTGCATCTGTGGCCGACCCTATGAAGACACCGCGCTCATTGGTCAATCCTTGATATTCCGCCTCTTCGGCGATGCCATTTACGTTTTCATCAAAGTAGACTTTTGCTTGCATCAAATAACCATCAATTGCGGTATATGTAAGCAACGGACTGTCTTGAGTTGTGCTGGACGACGAATTATCTTGACAGCCAAACAGCGCAAAGGCGGTCAATAGTGAAGCGACGATCGGTCGAACGGTATATGGTTGTAGCATGTTGGATGTTCCCAATATAAATAAGGCATGACGTATTATTGAATAACAATACCACCATATGAAACAATGTTAAGCAAATGAAATAAATAATAATTTTAATATCGGTCAAGTTTGTTTTGCTCACTTGGCGCACCCAATCCGACGACTTTCGACAAACCGGAAGCGGTCAAAGTACATTCGACAACTATTTGACACCGCTATCGATTAATGAGACTACTACCTCTCAACAGATGAAACATTACGCATAAGAGTTATCCACTATTAGGTGATATCAATCTGTGTACCCGTGACGCGTTGACTGTCAATGCAGCCTGTGTATGGTTGGCATCAATACGAGCGATGTTAAACAAGCAGAGAGAGAGGTTTTCCCCGCAGTGATGACGCAGCCCCATCGTAACCATTCGCTAAGCTTTGAAGACCCGCAAAGCACACTGACTGCTGAAGATTACCCCACCATGCCTCAAACGCGCCCTTTTGATGACGTAGCTCAGTGCCTAATCGAAGCGCAACACGATGATAAACTCTTAAACGCACTCACCCGCTTTTTTAGCCATGCTGAGCAGGTAATAGCGCTCACCCCCGACGCTTACCCAGATTTCCGCTCCACGTTACGTACCTTTCATGTCTTTATAGAAAAGAGCACCGAACAACAGCAACTGTTGGCGGCGCTCACTTTATGGATTCGCTGGCTTTCTGCGTCGAAAAAGCCGTCTACACCAACCGAGCCCATAACATCGTTAATGGTACTCACTTCGCTGCGCCTCGCCGACGTCGCGGTCCCAATGCTCAGTGAACTGCATTCACACCAACATACCTTCGAGCGACTCAGAAACAGTGAGCGCCGGCTTCACGATGCTATGGATTACGCTCAAATCGGGCACTGGTCATCCCCTTATGAGGGCTCTCAATCTCAGTGGTCACCGCAAATTTATGACTTGCTCGGATTAGAAAGAACCTGCCCTCCAGGCCTCGATACCCTAAAATCCGTCATCGATGAAGACTTCATGCCCCACTTTATTGCGGCTCGGCAGCGCTGCTTTGAGACGGGTGAAGACTTCTTCCTAGAGTGCCCCATCACTCGCGCGAGTGATGGGGAGCGCCGGTGGATTGAGTGTCGTGGACAGGTGCATTACCTTGAGTCTGGCGCCCCTGAGCGACTGTCCGGCTTCATTCAAGATATCACGAGTCGTAAAGAGAGTGAGGAAACCATTACCCAACTCGCCTACTTTGACTCACTGACGACACTTCCGAACCGGCGTTGGTTATTGGATAGGTTAACCCAGCAGTGTGACTCTCTCGTTCATCGTCGCTCATACTGCGCAGTTCTTCACATTGATATCGATGATTTTAAAAAAATCATTGATCTTCATGGTCACCCGTATGGTGATACATTGCTGATGCTCATCACACAGCGTATCAGTGCGCTTCTTCGCCCCCAGGACACACTAGCGCGTATCGGACATGACGAATTTATGTTGATACTCTGTGGCTTACCTAAAACGTATCCTCAAGCGCTCGAACAGGCCAACCAATTGAGCACTCAGTTACTAGAAACGTTGGCACTACCCTATACCATCGACGAGCATAAGTTTGTGAATAGTGCCAGTATCGGAATGGTGCTGTTTAATGACAATGCCGTTGGTGTTGAGGAGCTCATTAATCGCGCGGGGATGGCGTTAACGCACGCCAAGCAAGATGGGAAAAATGTGGCGCACTTGTACCATCAAGCGATACAAGACAGCGCGTTGCAACGCCTCCAACTCGAGTCGTCACTGCGCCAAGCCGTCGAACTCAATCAACTGGCGTTGTATTATCAACCTCAAGTCCATGGCACCGATCTGACTGTCGGCGCGGAGGCCCTGATTCGGTGGTTCCATCCAGAGTATGGACTTGTCGCTCCTGATGACTTCATTCCACTTGCGGAAGAAACGGGACTGATCATTGGTATTGGGGATTGGGTACTAGAGCAAGCTTGCCTTCAACTCTCGCGTTGGCAATCTGACTTCCACTATCTGACTTTGTCGGTCAATGTGAGCTATAAACAGTTCACGCACTCAGATTTCGTGACAAAAGTCGAATCAGCTCTTAAGCGCTATCCGATTTTACCTGGCACGTTAAAGCTCGAGCTCACAGAAACCATGGTCGTTGAAGACATTGAGCTCACCATTGCGCATATGCAAGCCCTAAAAGCGCGTGGCGTTATTTTTTCACTAGACGATTTTGGTACGGGCTATTCCTCGTTGCAGTTTCTCAAGCGCTTGCCAATCAGCCAGATTAAAATCGATCGCTCTTTTGTCTCAGAGCTTGAAGACAACCCTAACGACCAATCCATTGTCTCTGCGACCATTGCCATGGCGAAGGCATTGGGCATCGATGTGATTGCTGAGGGTGTTGAGACACAGGCGCAAGCTGCTTTTCTTCAAGAGCAAGGGTGTGACACCTACCAAGGATATTACTATAATCCGCCGTTATCGCTGTGTGACTTTGAACGCTACTTAAAGGCAAGCGCCCGCAGGTTGACCTAACAAGGCACGGCCTTAAAACGATATAAGTTACATCAGCGCTTCGCTAGCCACACTTCAACGCTCTTGGTATTGCAGGTAAAACAAAGAAAAATCATGTTGAAATTTATCTCCCTCGCCCTTCTCTGTATGGCCAGTTTGCCCACCCTCGCTACGCCACTACTTGACAGTGATGTTTACGAACTTGCCAAGCAACGTATCGCGTTTCAATGCGACGGATGCCCCGCCATCGCCGCGGCCATCCTCACAATGAGAGAGCGATTGTGTTCGATGCCGATTACGGAAGAAGCGATTCGAGCGATTCCATCCGACCCTTTATTTCTGCAAGCAAAGGAGGAGCTCGCCCAGCTTCCCGACAGCTCTTTTGACGACTATATTTTGTCTCTACAAAGAGGGGCAAACTGCATGAGTAGCGATGCTTGGCTCAAAGAAACGCACTTTCACTTTCGTCGTTTAACTGGTGAGAATTTATCAACGTCTCCGTAAACCATGACATTTCGTCGCCCTAGAGTGGGAAACAATAAAAAAGCCAGTTACTACAATGAGTAACTGGCTGTATGTGTGTGAACAAATCTATTCACTAACAACGTCAGTTGGCTAGGTGACCCTGGCTTTATCTAGGGTCAATGAAATAAAAGCACAATACGTGCCAACAAAATACCGCTAAAAACGCACAAAAAAACCACAATGAAACCGATTGCAAAACCTTTCGTTGCACATGGCAATTGCAAAATGCAATAACCATTTCAAATTGCGATCAACTCTGAATCTCACAATATCCTTGATCCCCTCAACCGAATAAACCAGTTGGCCGTTAAAACAACACGTGGATGTTGTCACAACGCTGACTCGATGATGCCGAATGCTCATCGTCAATATCCAGGCTAACCAACTCTTGCTCTAGGATGGCCTCTTCTTGCAGGTCTACTTTTGAGTGGATCAAGTCCTCATCATTCATGTGATGTGTGCGTACGTGAACACGGATATCATCGTCGCTCCAAGCGCTACTGACTTTATATACCCTTTCGCGCTCAACCGTGATCCTTTCTTTAATCGTCACCCGCTTAACTGACATGGTCGTTTTCCTTCTTTCAGCTTTGTCTACCATCCACCTGTGTGGCTGTTCGCGTCTTGAGTTGATACCACTCTTGCGAGCGGGTCCGCTCCCTACCCTCAGACATACCATCGCTGTGTATAGTATGCCTAGTCCTTTGAAAGGGCTAGCCCTTGTGGCACGCAATTTCCAACAACTGTTTCAGTCTACTCGACTTTCGTGCTCGCATCACAAACCCACCGTATTCATTTTGCAACGGCCAAAAGCATTTGCGACTATCCAACGATATTCTTATGAGGATGGTTTAATGATAACAGTTTCACTGATCGACGATCATATCGTGGTTCGTTCAGGCTTCGCACAATTGCTGTCCATGGAATCCGATATTCAAATCCATAGTGAGTTTGATAATGCTAGAGATGCTTTTCATGCCCTAAGTCATCAACCTATCGATGTTGCGGTCATGGATATCTCCATGCCAGATGAGAGTGGTCTTGTATTACTAGAGCGACTGCGTCAAGTTCAACCTAGCTTTCGAGCCATCATATTAAGTATTTACGATTCCGCGTCGTTCGTCAGCAAAGCTATCGATGCAGGTGCTTACGGGTATCTCTCCAAACGCTGTGGTCCGGGGGAACTGGTGACCGCCATTCGCACTGTCGCCCAAGGCGACCGATATTTATGCACCGATGCCTTAGTCAACTTGAGCAATGCCTCAGCCAGTCCTAATGTATTGAAAAGCCTGACAAAGCGTGAGCGTGAAGTGTTTGACCACCTCATTTTGGGGAAAGATGTCAAAGAGATTGGCACCGAGCTATTTATTAGCCACAAAACTATTCATGTCCATCGGGCAAATATCTTAAGCAAGTTAGGCCTCACTAACACCGTTGAGTTGATCCGTTTTGCTATTCAACATGAGTTGATGAGTCACGAAGAGATATGACCGCCCCCGAACCGCTTCGAAATTATGTTGCACACAGTTTTAACTATGTGTTCCTGGCGATCATCTACGCATTAAGCTGGTTCTGTCTCTGGAATATTAGTCGGCATTTGCTCTCCGACTTTTTATTAGCCGCGCTGTTTTTACCCACAGGATTGAGGCTAGCCCTTTACGCGCTGGCGCCTAGGCGCTACTGGCTGCTGTGTACATTTTGTGATATTGCCTTATCTGTCGCACTCATCCCTTATTTGGCCGAGAGTCCAACGGCCTACCTCGTTATTCTTTTTGCTGTTATCGCTCATGCATTGTCGAGTATTCTCTCGCCCTTTCTCAAAGTTCGCGAGGTGTATTGGCAACGTCTGCTGATTTTGTGTGGATTCAGTACCGGCTATGCCATGTTGTGTGGCGCGACGTTATTGTTGCTGGCCAAACCACTTGGCGTCAGTGCGCACTATGCGCTCGAGGCTACTATCACTGCGTTTAACGGCGGGGTATTGCTACTGCCTTTTTTTTATTTGCTCTATGACTATTTGAGCCGCAAAGTATGGCGCCCACTCAGCCCAACCCTCGTACATCATGAAGTTCGTCTTCGAGCATCCGCACTTATATGGGGCGCACTCTTTTTTGGTATTGGCCTTCTCTCTGAATTGACATTGTTCGATGAGATGAAGCCGCTGGTGTATTTGCTTTTTTTATTACCCAATATATTTATGGCCTATCGTTACGGCTGGCAAGGCGGTGTGCTCGCCAGCGTAATGAACAGTATCTTGTTGACCACGGCTCGCCAGATCACCGGCTCATTTGAAACCGATCTCGAGCTGCACAGCTTCATTGCCACACAGGCGATTGTTGGACTTGGTCTAGGCATAGCGATAAGTCGACAGTATCGATTGTCTAAGCAGCTTGAGCATTTGAATCAAAATCTGCTCAAGGAGCTCGACGCGAAACAGCGCCTGACGAGACAGTTGGTCAACATCGAAGAAGAAGTTAGAAAGTCCATTGCTCGAGAGCTGCACGATGAAATCGGTCAAAATATTACTGCCATTCAAATTCAAGCCATGTTGGCAAAACGCCACAGTGATCACCCTCAACTTCAAAGCATTGCCGATCTCACTCATGACTTGGCAATGCGCATTCATTCCTCTACTCGTCGTCTCTTGCATAAGCTTCGGCCTCAGGCCCTCGATGAAATGGGATTAGAGTCGGCCATTCGTCAACTCACTCGCGAAATGAGGTTTGAAGAAATGCAGGTTCAATTTCAGTTTAATTGTGGTCTGTTTTCTGAAAAGTTGGATGAAGTCACCGTCGTAACGGTCTACCGCATCGTCCAAGAGTTGCTGAACAACGTTTGTAAGCACGCTCAAGCCTCAGAAGTGCATCTGACGATCTTGCCGGGCAACCCGTTTAGCCTCGAGATCCGAGACAACGGGATCGGGCTTCCAAAGGATTGGCCACAACGAGGCCATGGACTCCGCGGTATTGAAGAGCGAATTCAGGCGCTAGGAGGACAGATGCACATCCAAAGCAGCCCATTGGGAAGTCGAATAACTGTTAACTTGCCCACAAAATCGACCACCATGCCCGAAAACTAGGAAATATTCCTAGTCATATATAACTCAGTCTCATGATTTCCACTCTATTAATACATAACCTCGTACTCAGTCGTTAAGGAGAAGCGATGCTAGTGTCAACCGCCCCGGATCCACGTCAGGTGAATGAAAGTTATCGCTATTGGCGGATGCACCTCATGGTGGCGATGTATGTCGGTTATGGCGTCTTTTACTTTACGCGAAAAAGTCTCAGTTTTTCGATGCCGGCCATGCTCGAAGATTTGGAACTTACGACCACCGACTTTGGTTTATTAGGGACCTTGTTTTACATCACCTATGGCGTATCCAAATTTCTGTCGGGTATGGTCAGTGATCGCTCAAAGCCCAGCTATTTTATGGGGCTTGGGCTGATAGCAACAGGCTTCATCAATCTGTTGTTTGGCATGAGTTCAACCTTAATGGCATTTACGGTGCTCTGGACCTTAAACGCGTTCTTTCAAGGCTGGGGGTGGCCTCCGTGCGCAAAGTTGCTCACAAGCTGGTACTCACGTACCGAGCGTGGGTTTTGGTGGTCCATTTGGAATACGTGCCATAACCTCAGTGGCGCCTTGATCCCCATTGTTATAGGAGGGATCGCCATACATTGGGGATGGCGCTATGGGTTTATTGTCCCAGGGCTTCTCGCCATTGTCGTGGGTACGGTGCTTTGCTTTCGTTTACAAGATAAACCGCAAACGATGGGACTCCCAAGAGTCGGTGATTGGCGTAATGATGCCCTTGAGAAACAGCACGAATCGGAAGGGATTGGACTGCCATTTAGACGCATCATCAAAACGTACGTATTGGCAAATAAGTACATTTGGTTGCTCTGCAGTTCGTACTTACTGGTCTATGTCGTTCGCATCGCGATCAATGACTGGGGCAACCTCTATCTCACCGAGCGACATGGCTATGAGTTGCTGACCGCCAATACCGCTGTGTCGATGTTTGAGGTAGGCGGCTTTCTGGGCTCCTTATTCGGGGGTTGGGGCTCGGATAAATTTTTCCGAGGCAATCGAGCTCCGATGAATTTGATTTTTGCGTTAGGCATTTTCATGTCAGTCGCTGCGCTTTGGCTTACACCGATGGACAATATTGTTGTCCTGGCCGGATGTTTTTTTTCCGTCGGTTTTTTCGTCTTCGGCCCACAAATGATGATCGGAATGGCTGCTGCAGAGTGTTCACACAAAGACGCAGCGGGCACTGCCACCGGCTTCGTCGGTTTGTTTGCCTACTTCGGTGCAGCGCTGGCCGGTTACCCACTAGCGATCGTTATCGACACATTCAGTTGGGAAGGTTTTTTCAGCTTTATTACGCTCTGCGCGGCACTAATAGGGTTACTGATTTTGCCTTTCATACATGCACAACAGCGCGCTAAGGTCGCCGTGACGTAAAGGGGGCTTTCCGTTGATTGTGCACATTCTCTGTCTCTACACAGAAACACAATACAAGGAAAGAACCATGAACGTGAACGCCAAATACTCTCTACTCGCAGCCTGTCTCTTAGGCTCAACCTTTAGTGCTCCTCAAGCGCTCGCCGATGGACGACTGGTCGTATACTGCAGCGCAACCAATGCCATGTGTGAGGCTGCGACCCGTGCATTCAGTGACAAATATGACGTCAACACATCCTTTGTCCGCAATGGCTCGGGAAGTACTCTCGCCAAAATCCAAGCCGAAAGAAAAAACCCTCGCGCAGATGTGTGGTACGGCGGTACGCTTGACCCACAATCTCAAGCCGGTGAAATGGACTTGCTTGACGCCTACCCGTCCCCCCAACTCAGCCACATCATGCCTCAATTTCAAGATCCAGCGAAACGTAAAGGCAACTACTCTTCCGCTGTGTACATGGGCATTCTGGGGTTTGGCGTGAATACCGAACGTTTGGCAGAAAAAGGGGTCCCCGTCCCTCGATGCTGGAGCGATCTGACCAAGCCAGAATACGCGGGTGAAATTCAAATTGCGGATCCGCAAAGTTCAGGTACCGCGTACACCGCGCTCGCCACCTTCATCCAATTATGGGACGAAGATAAAGCCTTTGATTACTTCAAGGCTTTGGATAAAAACGTCTCTCAGTACACAAAATCCGGAGTGACGCCTTCGCGCAACGCCGCACGTGGTGAAATTGCTATTGGCATTGGCTTTTTGCACGACTACTCGTTAGAGCAATCCAAAGGTGCGCCACTGGAACTCATTTCACCCTGTGAAGGCACCGGCTATGAAATTGGCGGTGTGAGCCTTATCAAAGGGGCGCGTAATACCGAGAATGCGAAAAAGTTCATCGACTTTGTCTTATCTAAAGAAGGGCAGGAAACCGCTTGGAAACAAGGTCAATCTTTTCAGATCTTAACCAACACACAAGCAGAGCAATCCCCCAACGCCATGAACCCTGAGGACCTCACCCTCATCAGCTATGACATGGAAACCTATGGCGCTTCAGATGAACGTAAACGACTTATCAACAAATGGGTCAACGTCGTAAAAATGGGTCAATAGTCCCTAAAAGGGCGACAGGACGTCGCCCTCGTCTCTGTTTTTTTGCATGTCAGACTATTCAGGTAATCAATAATGAATGAATTTACCGCACAGATCACTCGTGATTCGACCACGCGCGATCCTATCTTTTATTGGCTCTTCACCCTAGCACTGGCGTTTGTCTTGTTGCCCTCATTCTCGCTCGACTGGGGACTCTTTGAATCGACCTCAGAAGAATTTCAGCAAGCCATGGGATGGAGCCATCTCAATGTGTCTTGGCTGTGGTTCTCTCTGCCCTTGTTACTGGTTGTTCGCCCCACTCAGCCTCTAGGTAAACTCGCCAAACACCGCCATTACTTTGATGTCGGTTACTCTGCTTTTTGTATGATCGCGGTGTTGGTCAGTTCCTACATGTTAGGTCAAGGCATGGGGTATGCCACTATCGTACTGTTCGTGGCGCTCGGCGCTATCATGACGCTGGCGCTTTCTCGCTTGGAGGTGCTCGGAGGCGATGTGTTTGTCATTGCCGCGCTATTGACGATCATCTTTCTCATCACGGCCTTCATCATTTATCCCAGTATCGCGATCTTTATCCCGATGTTTCAAGATGAAATGGGCAACGTCGTCGCCTGGCAATTTCTTGAGATCTTAGGCCGCGCCCAAATTACCCAAATTATTCTTAACTCTATCGTACTCGGTACCACCGTCGGTATTGGCGCGACGTTCTTTGGACTGGTCTTCGCCATCTATACCACGCGTATCGCCCAGCGCAGTGCCTTTATCGCCCGCGTGTTTTCCATCTTACCTATCGTCACCCCTCCTTTTGTCGTGGGTTTAGGTGTCACCTTAATGCTCGGACGCTCTGGGTATTTGACCGAACTGATGGTCGATGTGTTTGGGCTCACTCAAACCAACTGGCTGTATGGGTTTACCGGCATTTGGATTGCGCAAGTGCTGGCGTTTGCCCCCATGTCTTTTATGATCCTCGACGGGGCTATGAAATCGATTCACCCCTCTTTGGAAGAGGCCTCATACACATTGCGCGCAAACCGCTATCAAACGTTTTTTAAAGTGGTGATGCCTCTGCTCAAACCCGCACTCGCCAACAGTTTTTTGATTGTTTTTGTTCAATCGTTGGCGGATTTTAGTAACCCACTGGTGCTGGGCGGCAGTTTTGATGTATTGGCGACGCAAATCTATTTTTACATCGCTGGCGCACAACTCGACTATGCCTCCGCGAGTACCTTGGGCGCTATCCTTCTGCTCTTCTCTCTCGCGATTTTCGTGTTGCAGTACCTTTGGATTGGCAAACGATCCTATGTGACCATTTCCGGCAAATCGTATCGAGGCGATGTACAGCCATTGCCTACAACACTGAAACACGGTGTGACGACACTCTTGTATGTGTGGATCGGTTTCAACGTTCTTCTTTACGGCAGCATTTTTTATGGCAGCTTTACCGTGAACTGGGGCGTCGATTACAGCCTGACGCTGGCAAACTATACACGCTTGTTTGGGATGGGGATGGACGAGGGTGCTTGGCCTTCATTGATCACGACGATGACCTATGCGGGCATTGCCGCACCACTGACGGCATTCTTTGGCTTGTTAATCGCCTACATCGTTGTACGCCAGCAGTTTTATGGCAAAAAAGTCATCGAGTTTGCGACCATGCTGTGTTTTGCCGTACCAGGAACCGTGGCGGGCGTGTCCTACATCCTGGCGTTTAACGATGCGCCCATTTACCTCACCGGCACCGCAGCGATTGTGGTCATCTCCATGGTGATGAGAAATGTGCCCGTTGGTATCCGCTCTGGGGTCGCAGGCCTTGGTCAACTCGACAAATCTCTCGACGAGGCCTCTCTTAGCCTGCGAGCCAACTCCCTGAAAACCATCACGCATATCCTATTGCCTCTACTTCGACCGGCAATTTTGTCAACGTTGGTCTATAGCTTCGTTCGTGCCATGACCACGGTCAGTGCCATCATTTTCTTGGTCACGCCAGAAACTCGCGTTGCAACGTCATACATCCTCAATCGAGTCGAAGATGGCGAATATGGAATAGCGATCGCCTATGGCTCAATCCTGATTGTCGTGATGTTAGCCATTATTTTGATTTTTGATTTCTTAGTCGGTGAAGCGCGCATTTCACGCTCTAAAGCCAAAAACGATGAACAGTAGCGGAGAAACTCGCATGAAAAATGAAAACTTTGTTGTGCTTAAAAATATCAGTAAGCGCTTTGGTGACAAAACCGTGATTGACCGTTTGGATTTGGAAATTAAAAAAGGCAGCCTCGTGACGCTACTTGGTCCCTCTGGATGCGGAAAAACGACGGTCTTGCGTTTAGTCGCGGGCTTAGAAAAGCCCACGGGAGGGCAAATTTTTATCGATGGTGAAGACGTCACGAATACCTCAATTCAGCAGCGCGACATTTGTATGGTCTTTCAGTCCTACGCCTTATTTCCGCACATGTCGCTAGAAGAAAATGTGGGCTATGGCTTGAAAATGCTCGGTGTCAGCAAAGACGAAATACATCAACGCGTGAACGACACGCTGAAAATGGTGGATCTTGAAGGGTTTGGTGGACGCTTTGTCGACCAAATTTCAGGCGGTCAGCAGCAACGTGTGGCATTGGCACGCGCACTGGTTCTCAAACCCAAAGTGCTTCTGTTTGACGAGCCACTGAGTAACCTTGATGCCAACTTGCGCCGCAGCATGCGCGAGACCATCAGAGAGCTACAACAACGTTTCAATATTACCTCGCTCTACGTCACTCATGACCAAGCCGAAGCATTCGCAGTCTCCGATACGGTCATTGTCATGAAAGACGGTGAAATTATGCAGCAAGGCTCACCGACACAGCTGTACAAGCACCCTGCCTCCCTTTTCATGGCGAATTTTATGGGCGAGGCGAACATGTTTGAAGGCGATTTTGATGGGCAGTATATCGATATTCATGGTTATCGCATTATCGCCACCCCGGACAATGTCAGCGGCATCTCTGCTGGCCACTACCAAATGGGAGTCAGACCCGAAGCGATTCTCTTGGCCAACGAAGGACAACCTTGCCAACAGTGCCAAATCAAAAGTATCGCATACATGGGATCCATGTACGAGGTCATGGTCGAATGGCAAGGTCATGAACTCTTGTTGCAGCTCAATTCGACCCAGTTTGATGCACGCCAGGCGGATCACGCATACCTCACTATCAATCCCAACGGCGTCTTTGTTTTGCCTCCTCTCTCCCCCTCTCATCCAGATAACCAATAAGTCCTGCCTGTACCCGTATGATGCGTTCGCATCATGCGGGCGCTCTTCCATACCTCAGCTCTTTGCACGCACTACTGTGGGATCCATCGCACGCGTCAATCGAAGCGTCCTCGGTCGTCATCGAGCGAATGAACGTTTTGTCAGCCCGTTGAGCCTTCGCCCCTTTTTCATCGAGTTTTATTAATTTTGAGATCAAAACTCCATATTTGCACAAAAATTGAGAGATCAATCCAAAAACCTGTTTCCTGCGTTCAAAAAATAGGCTTATGATGAAAAAGCCAACATGCACACCATATGTTGTCAATAAAACCAACATTTCCCCAATATATGGACATTTCGTATTTCATTGGTAAAGAAAGCGAGAAAAGAATGAGACCCAAAAGCAAGAAAATCGCCCTCCCCGCCTTACACATTGAATGGCACCCCCTTCTTCATTCCCTCACCCAAGACGACCGCTTTCAACTCACTCAGCTTCAGCCCCTTGACGATATCTCAGCCCAGCATCTTCAGTCGCTCCTTGACCTGCACCCCATTCCCGTCACGTGCGTGCCCCACACCGAGCGATTTCACTGCCTCATTCCTATCCCTTTGATTGAACGACTTGGCACCCACCCGCAGCGCGCGAATTTACGCGCCTCCTTGCTCATCTATGACGACGCCGATGTTCACGATCTCCTCACCAGCTTTCTTTTGCTCGAACCCGCACTCGCTCTGTCCACCCACTCCACGCACACACGCAATGTGCACAAGAGGCTTCGTCAATTCAAAACGCATGCGCTCCCTGCGCCAAGCAAACGGACCCTCGCAGCGCTGGCACAGTGCTCTCCATCCGCCTTTCGATAGCCCCAAAGGAGCGTGCCGATGATGACGTTTCAACACATTGCTCGAGACAATCGCCGCAAAAATGCCGGCGGACAGTACCCCGATGCGCTTGCTCACGCGACCACCCTCGCCATTATGCTGCGCAAACTGGCTCGCGAAGATCCCAAAGAGCGCTCAGCCATGACCGTCGTTGCTCTCTTTTTGTGGCTCACGCAATCTTGGTCGACGATGACTAAGCCCGAGGCTATCCCTGACTTTGTCAAAATCTCTGGTGCCACGCCTTGCCGAGCCAATACCTTTCGTACCTATAAAGATGGCGGGATCTCATGGGCGGAATATGCGCAATGCTATGAGGACGAAACCACGACCCATTACTTGTGGCAGCCAATGCCGAGTTATCTCAATGTCCTGTTCCAGCCCTTTATCAGCGCGCAAAGTTATGACACCCCCTTTTTAAAGGCCAAAACCAAACGCCGCCTGTTTCATCTCATGAACACGAAATGGCGCACACCAGAGTCACTGCAACACTGCCCACGGGTGCGTAAAGATACGTTGAATCAGTATCTGATTGATTGCGCCCTCGTCGACAACACGCTCACGGCCATTCCCCGCTCGCTTCTCGTTTCAGCCAATAGAGCTCACCATGTGCATGCAGCGCGGTATCAGCGCAGTGACAGTGATCGGATACGCTTCAAACTCTTTGATGCGCATAATCGCTATTTCTCACGACTCGTGCACGCCGCTCGCAACGCTCAACTCTTGCCACACTTTGATGTATACCTAGGTCAGCACGCCATCAATCTGATTGCTGAGCGCCCCAAGCTTGCGCCCTATCTCTCATCACCGGGCCGGATCGCGCAAACCGTCTTAGATACCACCAATGGCTCTTTGCAAAGTATTCGCTCGCCTGCGCTGCAGGTCGGCAGTCGACGCCATCTCGACGATACGGCCGTCAGCCGTTTTTTTGATGGCCTATTTGAGCATGTGCGGGCGATAAAGCCTCAACAGGCGGCCAACCAGCTCGCGTGGCGAGACTACTACAACCGCGCGACCTACCGATTAGCCTTACTGTTCATTGTGCTCACGGGGACGCGCCCGACCCATGGTATCAGCGTTCTCGCGCGCTACTACGCAGGGGGCGACATCGCCTTTGTCCAAGACAAAGGCCGACTGCGTCAAATCATCGTGTGTGACTACCTACAACGAGAAATCGCGCACTACCAGAGGCTTCAGTCGGCACTGCTCTCGATGTGCGGGATACGAACAGACGTTGAGGAGCTGTGGTTCTGCCTAGATGAGCATGGCCTGCCTCAGCGGCTTTCCAATCGCAGTTTGCGTCATTTTATGCATGCACATTGGCCAGGGGTAGTGCCCTATCAGCTTCGTCACTTCTTTGCCCAAAGCGCAGCCAACACGCTGACCTCAGCGCGACTGCTCGACCAAGACATTGACCGCCTCATGGGACACGAAACCTTAGGCGAACACTTAGGCAGCGACGTTCTGTTTCCCAGCACTGTGGAGGCCATGAAAGTCTACCTCAATGCCTACGCCGACAACCTGGGACTTAAGGAGCTCGTCCATGTCTGATTTCTCCCACGCCCTCTGTACATCCGTTTGCGAGCATTTTGCTCAGTTGGGACGCACGTGCGCTGACCTTGACGATCTGCGCTGGGTCGTCGCGCGTTGGCCGCTCGAGCAGCACCCAACACGCACATTGACCCGCGCTGATATTGAGGCGATCGAAAAACAGATACGCATCATCCCGACCGGAAAGCAAAGGGATTACCGCCAAGCCCTCAGCGATCTGCTGTATTATCTTCAAGCGGCGTGTCAGTGGGCCTTACCCGAGGCGAGCCAACCCGGCATCCACGATGCTGACCATCAGTGGTTTGTCACCCTCGCCGGCGAAGCTCGCCACGCCCAGCAAGTCTTTACCTGTTATCAACAGCAAAAAGCGCAGTACCTGACGACTCGAGGCGAGCTGTCTGCCGCCTTCATCGCCCTGATGCTGGGCTTTGAAGTGGCGCCGCTGTCGCTCTATCACCTTGCTCAGCTTCTCAACGATCGTGGCGCCATCATCACCGATCACGCCAAGCCCCGTCTGCGAGTTCATCACCGCGCATCCACCGACGAGTCCCCTGTCTATACGCACTACCATCTTCCGCTGATAAGCTACCGGCTTCTGAGTGATTACTACGCTCAATCTCACGACCCCATTAGCGAGTCAGCGCTATTGCAAGAGCTGGCGCGGTGGCTGCAGTCCCAAGCCTTGCCACCGGCCGAGCGCTTCATGTGGCCACGGCGCTTTCAAATCCATTGGTATACCCACCATCACTTGCCACCTCTGTTGCTCAAAGATCTCGCCATCCCAGAGCGACATGTCAGTCTCCCAAGCGACGTTACTGCCTCGACGCTTAAAGACAACGACATTTATGCGATCGATTGGGACATGGACTGGTTTACACACCTCACCGAGTCCAAGCGAAAAACGCGCTGGCCACACAGCGAGCTGCTCAAGGCGTACTCGAACTCTAAACTCCCTCTGCGTGAACTAGCGCCAGTGCGAGACGTCAACAACTTGCTGCCACGCTTACTCTATGACTATACGCAGCAGCTCATCCGCGCCGGTGGCGTGAAAAAAACGCGACTGGCCGCCAGCACCATCACCAAATACACGGGCCTCACCAAAACGCTAGAGCCCTACCCCTTATCCTATTCAGATGCCATCAACGAAGAGGCCGTGAATGCTTGGGCGCAAAGCGTGTATGACTCGCTCCCAAACGAAACGAGCCAACACATTTTCCTCTATTTTTTGCGCTTTCTCAGCGCTCAAGAGCAGACTGACGGCCTTGATCTATCGCGATTTTCACCGCCAATCTCGGCGCCATCGGTCAGCCCCGCTCGACTAACACTGACTCAATTCGATACTCTGATCCACACCTTGATTGCCACCAACACCACACACCCATTTCGCAGTCTATTTGCCGTCATCGCGAGCCTGCTCGGCTATTTCGCGATGCTGCGTCGAGGTGAAGTGCTGCGTCTTCGCTGTCAGGACATGCAGTTTGTGCCCAAAACCGGCCTGCTCCGCTTGACCATCACGCACACCCAAGAGGGACGCACAAAAAATGGGGAAACGCGCACCGTCGCGACCACCATACCCAAACGGTATCGCCGATTGTTTCAAGCCCTTCTCGTCATAAAAGAGCACGCGCCTGCGTCGTCACCACTGCTTGGCTTTGAAGGGGAAAAATACCACTCACGCCAACTCTATTACTTTGTTCCTATCACCCGAGCCTTAAAGCGACACTTCGGTTCGCACATGAAGTTTCATCATCTGCGCCACTCAGGCGTGCACCTTTTGATGATCCAAACACTGCATTTTGTCAGCGACACGCCAGGGCCATACCGCGGTGAGACGATGCTAGAGCATGAGGTGTTGTCCAAGGAAAGCGTGTCAACGCGGTTTGAGGATTGGCTGGAAGGCCGGCACTTCTCTGAGGTCAATGATGGTTTCGTTCTGGATAAGGTCTTAGCGCAGATTGGCCACACCCACTACGCGACGACCCGATGGTCTTATTTGCATGATATCGACTGGCTGCTGCCCATTGTCAGCCCAGCGCACCAGCCCTACCCGCTTCGAGACTATACCCATAGCGAGCTGCGCTACCTGATGGGGCTGTCTGCGACCTCGAACGATCTCTCCCGCCGCTTGAACGAGCTCTGTCCAGAATATGCGCGAAAAACACTTGGCGAGAAACGCAGTCAAGCCATTCGCCTCTCAGACGCCCAGCTGCGCGGCGCGCTGTTTGGTCATCCTGCCCCCCTTAAAGAAGAGCCGGAGCCGGATCACTTTCGCGCTTGGCAACAAACCATCCACGCCAGCGCCGAAACCTTGGTCGGTTTTCTGTTTAAAACCATGATGGTCAACCAATGTCTCGATCTTGCCGCGCTCAGTCACATCTGGGGTCTGGGCTGTCAGCATGATGTGCAACCGGTGAGCAAAGCATCGCGCACCGCCTTTCGTCAGTTGCCCGCCCCGGCCTTATCGGCCGGCGGACAGGCGCTCACGCTGACCATGGCGTGCAATCAAAAAAATGCGCGCGCTTTTGCCGCCGCCTTTCGCCACAACACCTGGCGCTGGCTCGAGTGCCGATTTGAGCTCTCCGTCAACCGCAAACTCCATCGCGAGCGCCAGGTTGCGCTACTGAACGCGCACTACGTCCGCAGTGATGAGCGCGTTTGTGTTACGACACACGCCCTTGGGCCGACGTCACTCACCATCGTATTGACGCCCAAGCGCGCACTGCCCAAACCCGTACTCGAGTTTACCCAACAATTTATCCAATCTATGTCACAACAGAAGGTCACCTCATGAAGATGATTATTCCCGCCGCTAAGCGAGCACTCCTGCAAGCCTTGTCCGAGCATATCGATACCCACTATGTCGATAGTGTAGTGACTCTCATCACGCACAAAGCCGAGCGCATGGTCACGCTTGTCTGTGGTCAATCGCCGTTTTGCGCCGAGTACACACTGCACCTCGATGAACGCTCCAGCGAACTCAAAGACAGACAGTTCTCCATCGATGGCAGCTTTGCCAAACGCCTTATCCACTATTTCGCCGAAGAGCAGGACATCGAACTGAGATTCGATACCACCACGTCGGGTACTCTGTTTGTGGAGTTAATTGATACAACAGAACTTGGCAAAGGGGATGACTATCAAACCCCTGCGCTGCGCCGCTGCCAATGTGGCGACGCCTCAGATGAGCACTTGGCTTACTTAGCCGATAATCAGCAGCGCCCGACGGCCACCACGTCCAAAGCGACCATCGAACGCATCGTGTATGAGGCGCAAGAGAATGTGCCCTTTGAGTTTCTTGAACTCAACAAAGAAGAGCAGTACCTGCGCGTTCAGCGTCAAGGCGAAGTCGAAGACAAATCCCTTCCCCAAGGCCTCACGCTGCCCGTGTCTCTGGTGCTTACCCCAGAGACCACCAAACAAATGACCGAACTATGTCGCATTACCAGTGGCAATGAGATTGAAATCGCGCAGCAGGGTGAGACGGTGACCTTTAAAGCGCCAGAATGCACGCTCACTTGCTCTATCGCCGGTGTCGAAGCGTTTTACCAGAAAAAGCCCGATCCCGTTCGCAGCTTAAAATACGTCGCGCTGAACTTGTTCGCGTTTAAAAAGGAGCTGGAGCACTGCTTCAAGCACTATGGCCGCATCAAAAAGGCCAATGATGCCCTATTGTATCTTGGCGAGGACCGAGCGGCGATTGCAGTGCTGACTTCACCTTATGAATTTGTTCACCCCATCCATGTGTTTGAGGTCGGTCAACATACCCCTCACGCTGGCTCTTTGTTTCGTTTCTCGCCGCGCGATCTCGACAACATCAAAATCAAAAACTCGCTCGAGGCGAAGAAAACGAGACTCGATGTGTTTGAAACCTCACGTGGCGAGCTCAAACTGGGGGTGTATTACTCGCTGGATGAGCGACTGCCCTATGACACTATTGCGATTGAAAACGACGAACGTCACCTGAAAAAAGTACTTTCGATGATGGAACGTATCGATGCGGGGCAAGAGGACGCTGTCAAAGCGCCAGAGCAGCAAGGGGATTTGTTTTCTTTTGCGGATGAGCTCTGAAAATAGGGAGGCAAAGCGAAAAAAAACCGTTTGAAATGACGGCGAACCACTGGACAAACAACCAGTGATTGATATAGTGATTGATGAGATTTTCACCAATAGTATCGAAAACCGAGGCTATTGGGGTCTCTCAGACAAGCAGTTGGGATAGGAAGGCGGCAACCTCCCTACCCCGTACCGGCTGCGAGGACGTTTAACCCGACCCAGCCGATGGCTCGATTCTAACGAATTCCATCGGTCAGGGACAGATCTATCTGACACTGATGGAGGCCAGCATGGCTCATATTCGCATTCGCCCCAACGGGCGCATTCAATTTGATTTTTACCGCTTTGGGGTGCGCTTTCGCGAAGGCACCCAGTTAATGGCGACCCCAAAAAACCTGCGAGCGGCGCAGGCCACGCTCAAAAAAATGAAAGCGGAAATGGACCTCGGCACGTTCCAATACCGCGACTACTTCCCCAATAGCAAAAAGGTCGCCAAGTTTGAAGCGCTGCACCGCGCCCGCTGCCCTGATTACCAGTATCCGTTTTTCTCAGACTACGCCAACGAATGGTTTGAGCGCCAAAAAGGCAGTTGGAAACCCAGCTATCAAAGCACCGTGCGCAACACCCTCGACCGCTACCTGATAGCGGAATTTGGGGACATGTTGATAGGCGACATTCGCCTCTCACATTTGGACTTTTTTCGTCAAGATCTTCAGGGACGCTCTGGCCGAGACGGTCAAACGCTACTGACCAACAAACGCATCAATCACATTCTCTGGCCATTGATTGCCATCTTAAGCCTCGGAGCGGAGGAGTATCACTTCCCTTATCCATTTCGCCGCTATCGCGCGCTGAAAGAAGAGCGCGCCGAGTCGAACCCGTTAACCATCGACGAAGTGCGCGCGTTTTTAGCCGCGGTCGACCCACAATGGTACGACTACTTTCTGGTACGTTTTTGGACGGGTCTGCGCAGCTGCGAAATTCACGGGTTGTGCTGGCAACACATCGATTTTGATCATCGTTTAATTCGCATCAGACAAAACTTCGTCAATGGCGAGCTCGGTGACGTCAAAACTCCTAAGTCGCGACGCGACCTCAAAATGAGTGAAGCCATCTATGAGGCGCTAAAACGCCAGCGTCAACGCGTGCCTCATCAAGAAGACCAGTTTGTGTTTCCTCATCCAAACGGAAACGGCTTAAGTACGCATTACGTCAGCTCAAAGCTGTGGTACCCCACACTGAAGAAAGCGCAGTTGAAAAAACGCCGCCCCTACGAAACTCGCCACACCGCGGCCGTGCTACACATTGCGGCGCACGAGAACCCGTTATACATCGCGCAGATGTTAGGTCACAGCAACACCAAGCTGCTGTTTTCGGTCTATGCGCCGTATGTGGCCAATGCCTCACGTCAAGATGGCCGCGCTTTTGATGCCCTCATGCAAGGAGGTGTATCATGATCCCTTCGTTTTCCGCCCCCGGCGAATGGCTACTCACCGCGCGCAATCGCCATTGGCTGCAACTGTTCGCACTGGGCGCGCAACATCCAGAGATCCGCGCCGAGCTCTCTTCTCACCCTGATACGCTCAACACCTTAGAGGGGCAAGCGCAATTAGAAGCACTTGCCCAAACTCACTGGCAACAAGCGCTCGACTGCGATGCCCTCCAGCGCGCTATTCATCAACACGCCAAAGCGCTTTGCTTTGGCCAGAGTTTGTGGTTTGAAGACATCGAGCTGCATTTGGCGCACCCTGCTCTGCCCCTCATTAAATACTATGGTGCGCTACTCTATTGGGACGGACAGACCCCAAAAGAGCGTCTGTGGGCTCGGCATTTAATCTACTGCCGCACCCTCACCATCGCCTTGTATCACTACGCGCGTTCGCCGCGCTCAGCACTCTCTTACAATGCCCATTCTCTGACGGTGTCATCGCCCTCAACCAAAGAGTGCCTCTGCTTTGGTTATCAAGCCAAAAGCGGCTGTTACCGTCTCAATGAATGGCGATACCTCTTACTGCCCATGCCCTGGGAGCGCTAAAGGACGTGCGCCAACACATCTTGGCGCCGCTCCTCGCTTTTACATTGGCAAAAACGAAAAACTGCGACTATTGTAATGTAATTGTTGCATATATGTATCATTATAAGACTTTCTCATCATGGAGGTTGGCTATGGGTTTCACACGTACACACTATTTCGCGGCATTGCTCAGCGTGCTGCTAACAGCATGTGGCGGCGGCAGCGACAGCTCGTCATCGACAGGCGGTAACGCGAGCGCGAATACCTTGAATGTAAGCGGTTCAGCCACCGCGCCCGGCGGCTCAGTCGCCATGCTGGAGCACCGCTCCATTATTGAACGCGTTTTCGATGAGGTCTTTCCTCCTCTCTACGCAGGCATCACCGGATTGCAACCGGTGACGGGCGCATTGGTTGAACTTATTCGAATCGACGACAACGGCAATCAAGTCGGCGACGTCCTTGCGACTACCTACACCTCAATCACCGGCGATTACACCCTCACAGTACCCGGAGGCGTCTCTTTAGCCGGTAACTTAGTGGTCAAAATCTCGGGCAACAACGGCATTGACATGCGCGCGCAAGTCGTCCAAGAGTCGGTCGATATCTCACCGGCAACCGAGTTTGTCTTGCGTAAGTTTATCCAATCGGGCACCGACCTCGACACGCTCACGACGGCCTCGGTCATCAAGTTAAAAGGCCAAGTGGAAGAATTCGATTTGACCAGCAGCAGCGACATGTCGACGATGTTGGCTGCGCTCGATAATGAAGTGGGCGAGTTTGTCGACCAGCAAATCGCTTCCATCAACACCACCACGTCATCGGCGGTAGATATTTCTGGCAACTACCGACTATCAGAGATGGTCACCGGTCTGCATGACGGCGACTGGGGTACGTACGCACTCGATCTGTATTACTCGTCCGTTGCGCTTACCGGCGACAGCAATGGTAATGTCGAATTCGTCTTAACTGACAATGAAGGGGCATGGGGGAACATGAGCGGGAATGACGACAGTGACAACTACTCTGCCGTCTATTATACCGAAATGGAGGACGATGAAACCATCAGCGCGACCTATGACTCGGCGGGTGTATTGACCATAGACAGCGAATTTGAAGAAGAGATCGATGGCGATTGGGGTTGGCGCTCTCCCCCACACTCCACCAAGTTTCAAAAGGTCAGTGACATGGATGTGGCGTTTAGCCTCAGCGCCTACAACGCCGCTCGCTACGCGACCATTGATACCAATGAGGATGGCACCAAAGACGCCCTCGACCCCGATGGCTACAGTGGCGCGGAAGTCGGTCGCGGACTGATACTGTTGGCAAAACAGCCGAGCAACATGTCCGCCTCAGATTTGACAGGCGACTTTGGCCGCGTCTATTTAGGCTCTCGCTTTACCAACCAAGGTGAGGTGGAAATTGAAGCGGAAACCAATGTGTTGACGTTTTCAGGTAGCGGAACAGTAGACATTTCACAGGCGACTCAACAACACCTATCTAGGAGCAGTGGCTATTCGGAAGAGACCATTAGCAGTGAAACTGGCATCACCATTGTCACCGACGCCACGGGAGATGTAACCTCAGTCGGCGGCGAGAATGCCGATGGGTTTGTGAACGCAGACTACAACTTCTTGGTGTTTTATAATGCCAGTGGAACAGATGGCACAGAGATGGAGGTGGACACAACGCTGGCGGTGAAACTGCCGTCATCGGCGCCAGTGTTAACCAATCGAACCTACAAACTTATCCTTAGCAACGCGGCAATGCTCGGCCAAAAGTTTGAGCTTCTCCACTCAGGGTTCTCCACCACGCTCACCTTTAGCTCTGAGACCGCCGCTGAGCTTACCGGCCCCATCACGAACATTGACCTGCCCTCATTAGGCGCGTCACTTGAAACAACAAAAGAGAGCGTGACATTGAGCGCCACCTCATCAGTCGCGGCAAATGGCTCTGCTACCCTCGCCGTCTCAGACGACGAGGGCTCGCTAACCATGACCGGCTACTTTAATGAGACCGCAAGTGTAGGGGTATTTACGACCGCGACGGCGGATACAAACTCAGACCCTGATGGATTAGGTCTCGCGGTGTTGGTGGAAATTGAGTAAGCGGCTCGAGTGGTAAGGCTACCATAGACGAACAGGGCGTGCTTATCACTCGACTTGTTCATAGCATCTTGAACAGGTATTTTGGGGTTGGCTAAGAACAACCACAAGCTTAAGTTGCGCTCATTCAGCTTTTTGCAGATACCTTGATATTGTTGAATTGGTATCTGCTTTAACCCTTTATTGAGCGAGCAACTAGAACGCTGTACGCATTCGACTTGATATGTTTGTTGGAGCGATTATGTTAACTCACACTTTATTATCATGATCTGATGGTAAATTGTCACGAAATAAAGCTATGTTTTGGACTTAGTAGTCGAGTGATGTAGAGCGAGCATTAGCAGAAGCTCAGCCAAAGAAAATGAAAATGCCCCTCCAACCGCCCCAAAGAACTTGCAAAAAAATATCGACGTAAAAACACCTATCAATCCAGTGTATATAACCATTTTTGAAAATTCCGAGTCTCGGCCACTAGATAACAAACCTAAATATCCATAATAGTAGTTCATACCGCCAAATAAAAGAACCAAACTCATGACATGAAGTGTAATAAGTGATACTTCAGATAGAAATGAATTAAAATACGTGAAAAAGAAGAAAGCAGAAAAATTGAACAGCAACAATATAATAAACAACGATATAAAAACTTTCATTCCCCATTTGGAGTTAAATTCTCGGAATTTTATCCTCCCTCTCTTTATGTCAGAAGTAAAACTAGGAAAAATTGCAAGCCCAACGGTGTTTATTCCTACTTGCATTACTTTTACCAATCGTTCGGCAGCTGCGTAAATACCTGCCTGAGTATCTCCAGCCACATAGCCGACGATGACTACAAGTCCCGACCTATACAACGTTGAGAAAAAACTCGATGCGAACAAACTAAATTTACTATATAGATATGAAATGATATCTCTTAACTTGACAGGAGTAGGATTAATTGCAATAAACTTCCTAGCAATGAAAATTGAAACTATAAAGGAAACCAAAGAACCAATAGAATACGCGATCGGTACAAGTATTATATCTCCCTCTTCTTTAACAGAAAAAAGTATGATAAAAAAAGAGGAAGACTTATTAATAAAACTTAAAAGTGGGAGCCATCGAAACTGACCAAGACCTTGAAACAACCAAAGAGGAAATAGTGATTGTAGTGAAGCCGAAATTATCAGCATGAACATTAAAAATGGATCTTCAGAGAAAAAATAAGCTGCAACTCCACCTAAAAAAACAACAAGAGAAAAAATTAAAAGACGAGCATAGAACGCAGTACAGATATAGGTCTCTATGGATAGAGATGAAACCTTTCTTTCCGACAAATCCCTAGTTGCACTAGTATCTAAGCCAAATGCGACGAAAGCACCAAAAAAAACCGCCACACCAGATAAGAAAGATAAGCGACCAAACAGTTCTATTCCTAACGCCGATATTATTAGTGGAAGAATAATTACAGGAAATAAGGCATTTATTGCATGTAATGAATACAGAGAAATTATGTTATAAAAGAACTTTGTATTACTTTTTATAAATTTAGATGTTATCATTTTTTTTAAAATAAATTTTCTTGTAATTACTATACATGATTAAGTTTGTAAAGTTATTTACATACACATCGGAGTTAACTTTCCAAAAGCAGTTTGAATAACTAATAGCAGCATTTACGGCATTCTTTAATGAATCAATATCGTCCAATCTAAAAATCACACTATTAACAACACTTGAAAATTCTTTAAACTGTGGTATATCAGAAACAACAATTGGAATACCTTGGGCGGTTGATTCTATCAATACTAGTGGGAACCCTTCTGACCTTGAAGGTATAACAACCAGATCAATCTGAGAGTAGAAAATAGACAAGTCTGATACGGAGCCTAAAAATTTTATTCTATCTAGACATTGCTTGCTATCGTTTTTCAAGTCCCCTAGGTTTGGGCCATCACCAGCAATAATTAGATTGTAGTCAGGGTTCTTAACTACCATTTTAACAACTTGTTCAAAACCCTTTACTGAAACAATTCTTCCAATACAACCAATTGTAATATTTGAATTATCAAACAAATCTGATTTAACTTTTTTGTATTTTGTAACGTCTGCTCCATTATATATTACCGAGGAACAGTTTGGTATATAATCATTGTATTTTTTAAAAACAAAATCATTGAGAAAAACCACATTGTTCTTAAGCCTTAAACAAATAATCCATAACCTAAACAATATGAAACCTCTAAAATAACCAAAACGTTCGAACAGCTCTTTTTCTATATCAGAATGAACTGTTGATATTGTATTAACCTTATTGGAAAACGAAAATAAGATCGACAATAGATCGGGAAAGAACCCATGTGAATGCACAATAAAACTATGTTTTTTGAAGACCAAACTAAGGAACCAAAGACCAAATGACCTAACTCTAACACCTCGATAGCTAGAAGTTGCACAACTTCTAAATGGCACCAACGTTGTATTAAAATCCTTCAAACTTTCAACAGCGATGTTTTTTGCTATCTTTACGGGGGCATTATTATCTAACTTTGGAACAAATATATATAATTCCTTCATTACTAACTTTAACCTTAAAAAAATAAAAATTGTAAGACAAAATCAACTGGGCATTAACTATAAAAAATCAAACCGAAAAAGTTGAAAATAAATAAATCACCAAGTCAATTTAATCCAACTACGAGATAAAAATATCCATAACAACTACTTTAGTATATCTTCAGGGTAAGATTACGAAGCCCCAGTTCGCAAAGACTCAAGGAAGATACGCATTACACCGATTGACTTCCTAATGCTTTCTCTTATTATTCTGGTCGAGGTGTAGTGACTCAAATAAAGACAACTTAAGCTGCTAAAGCATATACCTCAGCAAGTGTTATCATCTTAAACGCCTGATGTGGACGCTCGTTGTTGGAGAACTCAAGTCACTTGCCGATGGCAAAGCGAGCTTCACTTAAAGAGCCAAAATTGTGCATCCAAATACACTGCTCTTTAATGGTTCTTATCAGGCGTTCAACCATACCATTTTGCAGTGGAGTATGTGGTTGAATGAACTCCTGAGTTAGACCGTACTGCATCTCTAAACTAGTGTAGAGGCGAGAGGTAAAAACCAAACCATTGTCGCTTCGCAGTTGCAGTCAGGCCAAGATTACGAAGCCCCTTGCCCCGCAAGGACTAAAGAAAGGTAAACGTTACTTCGATTTGCTTTCTTTTAATCCCTGCTTTAAAACTTTTCTCTGCCGTAAGTAATAAATTCAGAGCGATATGCCGAGCCACGGCTAAGTTTTCTCCCGCCTGCTCACGCCTAACACTACAGCTATCTTCATTGAAACCGACATCGAGTCGCCAATGCATCTGGTTTTCGATACTTCAGTGCGCTCTAGTCCCTTTCAGTAACTCTTTTGCAGATAACTTTGCTGAGCTGATGAAATGCTTAGTTTCCACTGGATTGTCACCTTCCTGTCGAATTGAAACAACCATTCCCAACGTAGTGAGTTGCGGCCAATCGAATTCAACATCACCCAACAAAGCCACGTCACGTTCAACTAGGTAAAGACGCATCTCAGTTCTGCCATGACCTTGCTCCTGGATGACAAACTTGTCACCTTCAAAGTTGTTGATCATGCTGGTGTTAAACACTTCGTTGATCGCTTTTTCCAGTCGCTTTTGGTTGCCTTTGACAGCAAGAAGGTAATCCGCTTCTTTCGTAATGATTTTTTCAACAATGTCCTTCTGACACCCCATAGCATCCATGGTGATTAAGCAGCCCTTGATAGACAAGAGTTCCAAAAGCTCAGGTATTGCCTTGATCTCATTGCTTTTATCCGCTGTTTTTACTTGACCTAGAATAGTATGTGATTAGCGGCACTAAAAACACTAACCTTCTGGATAGCGCCACAGCATTTATCTTGTTATAGGTACCACGAATCGTCTTGCCATTAATCGAGAAAACATCGCCTTTAGTGACTTCATTGCAGTCTTTCATCCACTTAGAGAAACACCGAAGAAGCTGTTAGATCATATTCACCACTCGAGCTATGGTGTCATGAACAGATATACCATTGTCAAAGTTACCATATTGCCGTAGCCATTCGAGGTTATCTTCGCCAAAATCTTCAATATCTTCCTATCCCTCGGCGCCTACAATAACCGCTGACACCACTAAAAGATGATATCGGTTGGTGAATGTTCGACGTTCCAAGCTTGGCGCGGGTCTCTGATAACTGAAATATGGTCCAAAAGGCTCAATCCGTTCATGGGGATGGCATCGCTACTGTAAAAAACAGTATATGATCACAGCTACGAGTGATCGTCAAATCGATCCACAAATCATTGCATTTTTTATGATACCGCTGTGGAAATGAGTGAGGTGACGCCTTCACTCAGGCCTTATTCCAACACGGTTTTTCATGATATAGTCGTGAGTTCCATCTTAGGCTATCTACAATATTAAGCCTAAAACATTAGGTGCAAATCCACTAGATAAAATAAGTACTACCGATGCGAACTGTCTATTCTTGCCAGTATCGGACAATGCAGAAAGCAATATATATATGTCAATCAAATATATACCAACTGCCAGTCTCGCAAATATCTCTCCATTAAGACTAAAAGGTGTTATAAAAATAAGGAATGACGTTCGAAGCCAAACTATATCTCTGTATCTACTATCTTTCCTTAAAAGAACATTTGTTGATAGCACTGAAAGCCAAATTACCAAAACTTTAAGTTCCGATGAAACACGATCCCCAGCCCATTCATGGGTGGATTCTATGTAGGCACTTCCATGCAAGTAACTTGTGATAAAAATATAAGACCCTGCTGTAAAGGTAAACACCAGTATATATCTAAACTTAGAATTTAGGCGCAGACAGAATAAAAAGAAAAAGAATGATACAGCAAATATAGGAGTGGCACTATGAATAGTCATCGAAATAAAAGAAATAAAAACAGCGAATTTCTTCCAGCCCTTAAAATAGAACGAAATTGCCAAACTAAGAATAGATAATGATAGACCCTGTCTCAGTACATTTTGACTACCTAAGAAAAAAAACACGCTGATCATAATAATCAAAATGATCGTTGTGTTTCGAAGTTTTCTCCGTTCAAGTAAAGTTCCCTCTAAATACTTAAAAGTAAAAAATAGAGATGTTAAAATAATGGCATTGAAGACAAAATAAATAAAATACTTCGAAGGATAGACCTTACTAATAGCTTGACTTATAAGGTAAAACCCTGGCTCAAACGTGTAGATATGTGCATCCAAGTTGTCGAAATATATATAATAATTCTCTCTATCACCTCCAAAAGGAACAAAAAAATAAAACAAAATAACAAATATTAGAAGCCATGGAGCTGAGCTGTTTAATAATCTCTTATCAAGTGATATAACAGCAATGATTAGGTGTAATCCTATCCAGATAATGTCATTCATAATTAGATAAGTAAATCTTTCTAAGCCTCTTAAAGAATGTCAATGGGAAAATATGCACTATCAACCTAGATGAAATAAGTAGTAAAGATCTAAACCCATCCTTATGGAAACTAAAATTACTGATTCTTATTAAGAACTCCCCAATACCTTTTTTTAATCCAAGTCTACGTCCAATCGTCTTATCTGATAACCGGTAATAAATAAGTGGTTCAGCTAAATTAGCAAAAACGACTCCTTGACTCCTCAAAAGAAACCAAAGAGCCAAATCCTCACTTAGATGAATATCAGGATATCTATATCCCAACTGAAAAACATTTCGTCGAAACATCACAGATGGATGAACAAATGGACAACCATGTGCTAACATTTCTTTGATTTTAACATCGCTTTCGGGCAACCGCTTCGTATAGTTAACAACATTTATATTGTCGGAGAACTCGAAACATGCAGTGCCTAAAACACCGACCTCTTTGTTGTTCTGTAAATACTCAACTTGCTTGATAAGACGATCTTCAACACATATATCGTCAGCATCAAAGCGAGCGATATATTCCGCTTCTGGTAGTGTAGCACTTACCTCGTCAATTAGTTTGTTTAATCCAATGGCAAGACCAACGTTACGTTCTGATTCAATAATTCGTATGTCTAATTCTTCTTCTCTATAATTTGTACATATGTTATAAAAACCATTACTAACAGGACCATCAATGTGTAGAAATAAAACAATATTGACATGTTTTTGGTTGAGCAGACTTCTTAGAGCTTGATCAAATGCAGGTAAACTATCCCGTTGATATACACACATCAAGACTGCAACTGGAGTATTATATTTATGCACTCTATCTCCTTATTCTAAATACACTCACAATCATTTTTTTAAATATATAAATATATAACCTAAAATAGGTTTTTATTGATACTATATTACTATCTAATAAATGTCTTGTATAAAGCTGCAAAATACCGTTATAAAGATAGTTTTTATTTGATACACTAATATTGTCGAGCAATTTAATAAAGCTAGCAAACTGAACTACTCTTGAAGATATATCTGTATAGCCAAATCCAGAACTGTCAATCAAGTTAGATGGTAAGTTATTGTTTCCTTCGACCACCTCAAAGGGGAACGAAACAAATTTGTTTTTCTTAGTTTTCCCTATAGAAAGTAATATTAATACAACTTGAGGATACAAAACTGCGCATGTCTCACCTTCATTAATCAACATTTTCAAATCGGGTAGTGCTTTTACTACAAATTCACGCTTGATTACCATTCCTGGTGTATGTGTAGAGAATCTAACTAAGTCCTCAAATGAAACATTTCGCCTATTAGATGTCCCTCGGCTAATTACACTTCCAGTTTTATATACTGTATATGAAATATCTGGATTTTCTTCCAAGATAGAGGAGCACAATTCACTCAAGTGTTTGCTTTTTATTCTATCGTCGTCAGCCAAATATAGTAAGTAATCAGATGTTGAGGATTCTATAAGCCGGCAGAAACTATGAGCATAACCTACATTTTCTTTATTTTTCAAAAATGTAACTTTATCACCAAGGCGATTAATAAATTCAAGCTCTCCAACGTTAGTATTTTCCCCACTATCGTCTACTATTAGAATTTTACCTATTACTTCTTGATTGTGGAAGCTATCTATTAGTTCCGACAATCGGTCCCACCTTCTATAATGGGGAACTATCACTTCAAAGCTCATATATATTTAACTTCTAACCTTTCTAGATAATTTAAAAGCTCAATGTGGCTATCATTTAATTTGTTTCCCTCTTCTAAATAAACTGTCTTATTTATAAATTCTGAGTTCAAATTAAATAACACGCTTGAGTAGCAACTAATAATATCCAAGTCATAGCCGTTACTTATCAACCTACTAATTATTGTCTCTGCTGTTAAACCACGGAGTATGTTAGCACCAGTCCCTATAAATATTCCACTTGTATCTCTTGGGTGTGGGATATAATAATCTTTTGAAGATGCATTCTCATTCTTAAGAAGCTTCTTGTATAGTGAATGATTTGATCTATCTATAACGGTGCCGAGAAAAATCCTGAGTCGTCCCTTATAACTAGCTCTCCTCTCTAAATTGACAATACTAACCTCTTCCTTTTTAACACCATACATAACAGAAGGAATGTTTGGGTTAAGTGTATAGTGCTTTTTAACAAATTTATAAAATTTATGTCTTGGAGGAATTCTAAGAAAAAAAGATAAGATAGTGTCTTTTAAACTAACATTCTTAGGGCTAAAACAGCTATAGCTCCCATAATAACCGGTTCCATCATCAAATGTAATAATTTCACCAATTTTTACTGATAAATACCTAAATACAACAAGATCAAAACTAGACAAATAAGCACTACGAAAGTCTTTAAAGCTGACTTTTGATATTAAATTAATAAACAAGGAAATCTGAGAACGCCAAGATCCCATACCATATTTAATATGATATATTTCACATCTAATATTTTCAAAAATGCTATTTACTAGAGCCTTGTCTTCATTTGAAAGGTTACTTATAAAATATATATGAAATTCAATGCTATCATCTGTCTGTTCTCGTATGGCTTCTCTTGCCATCAATGCTTGCAGTTTTGTTCTTAAAAATATGATCTTTCTTATTCTCATTAGACCTATAACCATCAATATTTAGTTCCGAATTCAAATTGTAGCTACGATAGGACAGATTACTAATCCCCTTTCCCTGCAAGGACTAAATAAAAAGCAAACGTTACTTCGATTCGCTATATTTTTCGTTATATCAATCCTGACTTTAAAACTTTTCTCTACCGTAAGTAAATTCAGAGCAAAATGCCGAGCCACGGCTAAGTTCTTTCCCGCCTGATCTCGTCTAATACTACAGCTATTTTCAATGCTTCAGGGCGCTCAAATCACCGCAGGTAAATCTTTTGCAGATAACTTTGCTGAGCGGATGTAGTGCTCAACCTACATAGTTTCTGCCGGATTATCTCCTAGCAGGCGAATTGCAACACTATTCGCAATGTGGTGAGTTGCGACCAGTCGAATTCAACATCATCAAAAAAGCCACATCATGTTCAACTAGGCAAAGACGCGTCTCAGTTACAGCATCGTCTTGCTCTTGGATGACAAACTTGTCACTTTCAAAGTTGTTGATCATGCTGGTGTAAAACATTTCGTTGATCGCTTTTTCCAGTCGCTTTTGGTTGCCTTTGACATCGAGAAGGTAATCCGCTTCTTTCGTATTGATTTTTTCAGCAATGTCCTTCTGACACCCCATTGCATCTATGGTGATTAAGCAGCCCTTGATAGACAAGAGTTCCAAAATCTCATGTATTGCCTTGATCTCATTGCTTTTATCCGCTGTTTTTAATTGACCTAGAACAGTATGATTAGTGGCACTAAAAGCACTAGCCATATGGATAGCACCACAGCGTTTATCTTTGTTATAGGTACGACTAATCGTCTTGCCATCAATCGCGACAACATCGCCTTTAGTGACTTTATGGAAGTCTTTCTTCCACTTAGAGAAACACCGCTGAAGCTGCTTTGCCGAGATCATGTTCACCACTCGAGCTATGGTGTCATGAACAGGTATACCATTGTCAAAATCACCATATTGCCGTAGCCATTTGAGGTTGTCTTCGCAAAAATCTTCAATATCTTCCACCCTCAGCGCCTGCGTTAACCGCTATCACCACAAGGAAAGTTATATCAGCTAATGAATGTTCGACTTTCTAAGCATGGCGCTGGTCGCTAATAACTGACAAATGATAAATGCTCCAAAGGCTCAATCCGTTCATTATGATGGCATTATTACTGTAAAAATCAGTATATGATCGCAGCTAAAATTGAGAACTCAATACGCCACAATGTCTTTAAACACGGTCATGTTCATGATTTTTCGTTACTACGATGTGTCTCCAGCACCGCTTTTCCCTACGTTAAAATCTTCTTATAGTACTTAATAAGCTGACCAAAATTCGGATGTTAGCTTTCCATACCCCACCGAATCGGGGTTTAGAATCTTGCCTTTGCCTAATTACGATTGGAACTTGTCCTACTGATCTTTTGGTGCTGAGCGCTTTACTTAGTAGTTCCGTGCCAATAGAATCATAGGTTTCAAAAGAACCTATCTCTCGATAGAAAGACGTTTTATAAAGCTTCAATCCTGATAGAGGGTCAATAACTTTATAACGCAACTTAAAATATAACGAATAGAGCCGCTCTGAAAATCTAGCACAGGTAGGCCGCTGACCCACAATCACATCGTAATCTTGAACGCTTACTTTTTGATACATTTCAATAATCGAAATGGGATTATGTTGCCCATCAGCATCCATTGTAATGAGGTAGTCAACATTCAAGTTTTCAATTGCGTAATCAAGGCCTCTTTCAATCGCTTTAGCATAGCCATGGTTGTATTCTAGGTCCAACACGATGGCGCCAGCTTCTGAAGCCATCTTTGAAGTTGAATCTTTTGAAAAATCATTAGCCACGATAATTTTGGCATTGTTATCAAGTGCACTAAATATTTCTTTAATTACACTACCTATCGTCTCTTCTTCGTTGTAGGCCGGTATTATAATGGCTAATCGATTTGATTCCATTTGATATACTCACCTTTAATAATACTATCTTTTACAGTACGTCCTAAAATTGATTCTAAGTGATAAGGTTCAATGCCATCTTCTGGGCATGGCCTCAAGCATTCGAGATGCTCTCTTGTTATCTTTTCACCGACGCTGATATTTGACTTCAATCGAATACATCTACGTTGCACGATTACAGTATCCTTCTCGTTCTCTTCAACTTTTTTAACACCAGTGCCCAATGCAAAGTGCAACTCTTGTGAGCGCGCGACCATTTCTTTCCATGAATTTGGGTTCATCGCAAATTTATGGTCTGGCCCTTCATGATTATTGTTATCAGTAAAGTGTTTCTCTATAACATTCGCACCTAACGCTATTGCTCCTAGGACTGTAGAATGGCCAGGTGTGTGGTCACTCAAACCAAGAATAGCATCGGGATACATAGAACGGAATGTTTTCAATACATTGAGGTTTATATACTTAAAGTTATCTAATGATGCAGTATAATTTGTATTACATTGCATCAACACTATATCGCTAGTTTGTTTAAGTGCAGTGTTTAGTGCAAAATCAACTTCATCCATGGTAGATGCACCACAAGCCAACAACAATGGTTTATTTTTACTACCCATCTTATTTATTATTTCTGTCCAAGTAATATCCCCTGAACCCACTTTATAAGCAGGAACAAATGGATCTACAAAGTCAACAAGCTCTAAAGAGTAAGGACTTGTGAAAAATTCAATTCCGGCATCTTTACACGTATCGACTAGTGTTTGTGTCCATTCTAAGTTAATCGATGCGTCTTTATACACTTCAAATACCGATTTCTTCCATTTCTCTTGATGAGACTGCCCACCTGAGAGGTTTTCGAAACCATGTTTACTAACAATAGTTTCGGCATTGAAATGTTGAAACTTAGCTGCATGAGCACCCGCTTCAGCGGCTAAATAGATAAGTTCTTTTGCTTTTTCTAAATTCCCATCATGATTTGCACCAATATCAGCAATAAAATAAGGTGAACCTTCTTTAGATACCTCTGTATTACCGATTTTTATTTTACTAGAAAATTTATTACTTATAGTCATTAGCTACTCTCTCGATTTCTTCAGTTAGCGTTGGCAAAGTGTGATTAAACTTATTTTCAAACAAAGTTACGTCCATTCTCATATCTTTAGGACGTTTTACCGAAAATTTCATAGACTCTACGTTTACCGACTTATATTTTATTTCTTCTATCCCTGACTTCTCCAAAAATCTAAGTAGAAAATCTTGCTTGGACATCCCATTTTTAGAGCCTAAATTATAAATTCCAGGGATCCTTTTCCTTAAAGACAGCTCAATAATCCTACACAATGTATCAATTGATATTGGAGAAAAGTAAACATCATTAAAAAGGTTCAGTTCTTTTCCATTAAGAGCTAGGTTATAAATTGTATCACATAATCCAGTTGAAACTGAGCTAGCACTTCGACCGAAGAAATTTGTTCTAAAAACTGTAGTCTGCTCCGGCAAGCAAGATAATTCAGCGCTATACTTTGTCATGGCATATGAATTATATATTCTTACTTTGTTTTCATCTGAATTATATTCATCATAAAAATGGTCTGTAGAAATATGTATAACGAAAGTATCTTTATTACCTTTGATGTATTCAGCAATATTCTCAGCGATCCTAGTATTTACACGATATGCTTTTTCAATATTAGACTCACATCCATCTACATCTGTATATGCGGCTAAGTTTATAATAAATTCTGGAACCAATTCACATAATAGTTTGACACATGATTGTCGATTACTCATGTCTACTTGGAAATCAGATTCAGAAGATGAACTCGTTACAGTCTTAACGTCATATAGATTAGCCAAATAATTTGTTAAAGAAGATCCTAGTAGCCCACTAGAACCAACTATTAATACGCGCTTCATTTATTTATTCACCATCAGCTGATATTTTAACTCTGCGATGCTCCAATCTTCCAACGTATCAATATCTTGCGCATAATTCTCTTTCAGTATATAAGGAATACAACGTTTGGTTATTAATCGCTTTTCTTCTAAAACTGCGGAAGTTTTACAAATATAAAATTGACCAGCATCATGGTAATTAGCTTCGAGATCCTGACTTCTGCAGTTGTAAAAATCTGGATGATTAGATTCCAAATACTTAGAGTTTATAGATAAAGAACGTTGGATAGGATGTGAGTATGGTAGAACCGATGCAATACTCGTAGCGCTTGCATCCTTATCTAACTCATTGCATGCATTCACTAAGATTTCAGGTGTAACAAATACTGAAGTCGGATAAATGCAGCATACATAATCATACTTGCCGTCTATCTTCGATAATACTTCTTTGATTACATCGAATGTAGTAGCAAAATCACCAGAGTTGGTCTCACTTCTCAAAAACGGAACCTCAGCACCAGCCATTAGTGCTACGTTTTTTATGTCGTCACAATCTGTTGATACGATTATCGTTTCAAATATACTTGATTTAACCGCAGCATTTATTGGGTAAGTAATAATTTCTCGTCCAAAAAACGGTTTTATGTTTTTCTTTGGTATTCGCTTACTACCGCCTCTAGCCGGAATTATTGCTAATATCTTATTATTCATACAATAGCAGTCCAGTTAAACAGAGAAGTTAGGGTCAACATGCTCTTTTATCAAAGTTCGCAGACCTTCGATAGTTTCCCATTCTGTATTGGTACCCGAGTTGTACTTAAATCCAAATGGCACTTTTTTAGCTTTATGGTGTTCAATGTAGTCTTGCTCTTGATACGTAAAAGATACCGAAGGCAAGATCGCATAGTAGCGACCTAAATCAATCGTATTCAGAGAATCTGTATCTGTGATCATCTCTTCATGCAATTTTTCACCCGGACGAATGCCTACTACCTTCGTTTCTACGCCCGGAGCTACAGCTTCCGCGATATCAAGGATTTTGTATGAAGGAATTTTAGGGATGAAAATTTCGCCACCTAGGTGATTTTCGAGTGCGTACATCACCATATTCACACCATCTTGCAATGAGATATTAAAGCGAGTCATTTCCTCATGAGTGATTGGCAATATGCCTTCTTCTTTCTTTTTCATGAAGAAAGGGATTACAGAGCCTCGAGACCCCATCACGTTTCCGTAGCGAACGACACTAAATCGAATATCTTTAGAGCCTTTAATGTTATTTGCTGCAGTAAATAACTTATCAGAGGCAAGTTTAGTCGCTCCATAAAGGTTAATAGGCGCACACGCCTTATCAGTCGATAATGCCACAACGTCTCTTACACCACACAGAAGAGCTGATTGGATAACGTTTTCAGCACCATCGATATTTGTGCGAATACACTCCGTAGGGTTGTACTCTGCTGTATCTACTTGCTTTATCGCTGCAGCATGGATAATGACATCAACACCTTCGCATGCTTGAATCATACGGTTTCTATCACGCACATCACCGATAAAGAAACGAAGTTGAGGGAATTCCTTGTGAGGGTACTTCTGTTTTATTTCGAACTGCTTAAGCTCATCTCGAGAATAGATGATGATTTTTTTAACGTCTTGATAGCGCTCTAAAATAGTTTTAATGAACTGTTTTCCGAATGAGCCAGTACCGCCTGTAATAAGGACAGTTTTATTATTTAACATTTTTTACTCTCTTTTGTTTGATTATACAATTTCAAGCATTAAGCCTGGCCTGAGACACGTTTCATTCATTTTGACACAGCCTATTGCTAGCTATCCCTTGTAAAGCCTAAAATTTGCTTGTTTTCTAAAAAGGCCCCAATAGGTCACACAAACTGTCAAGGCCAGGGTAAGATTACGAAGTCCCTTGCCCCGCAAGGACTAAAGAAAGGTACGCGTTACTTCAATTCGCTTTCTTTTGCTTTCTCTTAATCCCTGCTTTAAAACTTTTCTTTGCCGTAAGTAAATTCAGAGCGATATGCCAAGCCACGGCTAAGTTTTCTCCTGCCTGCTCACGCCTAATACTACAGCTATCGTCATTGAAACCGACATCGAGTCGCCAATGCATCTGCTTTTCGATACTCCAGTGCGATCGTGTCCCCTCCAGTAACTCTTTTGCAGATAACGTTGCTTAGCTGATGTAATGCTTAACCTGCATCGTCACCTTCCTGGCGAATTGAAACAACCATTCCGAATATGGTGTGTTGCGGCAGGGTTCCCGCATGAATGTTTTTTAACCACCAAACAGCACTTTCTCCCGATAATCGATATCCAAAGCACATCGCATTGGTCTGCGCTTTAGCGTTCCTTTCTCGGGAAGCAATTTGATCAAATTAATGCACATTTGACGAATTCGGGATAAGTTTTGAGCGGCTTGCTTAAGCATAATCCGGCAGTCATCTTCTTTCATCACCGCATCAAGCCACCAATGCATACTCTCGATTTCCCAATGACCTCTACAAAGCTGACCAAACTCTTCCGGCGTCAGCGCCTTAGATGAGATGAAGTAACGGATGCCTAAGCTACCGGCAACGTCATCGCCTTCTTTTTTATGTGTCACTGCAATACAAAGACTTTTTAGCCCTTTCCAATCCACCGCAAAGTCACCAAACGCTTCTGTAAATGGCACCACAGTATACATTCTCGTTGTTGTTCTGCCTCGTTGCCCTGATTCCACTGCCTCTATACCCGTGGCTTTGTGTTCTGCCAGTTGAGAGAACGAAAAGTGACGCTGAAACAGAGCATGTAACGCCTTTTGGTTATCTTTTACTGCGAGTAAATAGTCACCTCCTCGGTCGACGATTTCAGCAGCAATACTGCGTTGACAGCCCATCGCATCTAAGCTTACGACTTTATTCTTGATCGCGATTAGCTTGAGTAACTCTGGTATCGCGGTGATCTCATTACTTTTTCTGTCCGTTTTAACTTGCCCGACCACCAAGCTTGAATCCACCGCTTAGGCGCTCACCATCTGAACTAAGCACTTGTTTTTACTTTTATCAAAGGTGCCACGCAGGGCTTTTCCATCGATGGCTATATGCGTATCAATAAGCTCATTTTCGGCTCTAATCTCATTGCACCAGCGGGCAAAACAGAGTGAGAACTCTTCAGGGTCAACTAACGAGACAATCCGAGCAAGGGTATCGTAGCTAGGCGTACCATTATCGTATCGGCCGTATCGCTTTAACCAGCCAATATTTAGATGTCCAAACTCTTCAATATAATCCCAAGTTTTGTAACCGCAAAGCACAGAAACGACGACCTGAAACAACACTTCAAAGAAGTTGTATGTCACCTTTTTTGACTGACGAGGGTCGTTTAACATGGTAAATTGCTCTTTAAATGTCTCAAACTGCATCGATTATTACTCACCTCCGGAACCAGGCAGCATAAGATCACATAACCGCAACAAACTAAAGTCTATTTTGAAATTTTATCCCGAAAGATTGAGAAACAGTGCGTCAATAACATGCGGGAACCCTGTGTGTTGCGGCCAATCGAAATCAACATCACTCAACCCAATTTTTAGGCAAAAAAAAGTCCCAGTAACTTTACAGTCGCTGAGACGTTATTGTTTGATTTGGAGACACCGCAACATCCTTGACGCGTTTACAACTCATTCTTTTCGTTCTTGTTTGGGATTTAACCCCAATAGTCACCATTCATGCAAAGACGCTACCGCCCATTGACATTGCGTTGGCCACATTACGCAAACATTCACATTGTGTGCGACGTCTGACGCCGCGCTCATACAAGTAATACTTTAGGCTGATTATGAGCGCTTTTATTATGCACACCGTTGTTCAGAATACAATTGAAAATTAACGTAAATTGTTGCGTAGCGCGACTGGGCATCAAACGCGATCGCCAGCCCCTTTGCCCAGTACCGTTTGAATAATGCAAAGGAAATACTGCTTGAGTGTTAGCTGTGTAATCATGCGGACGTCCCACTCAACTAATAGTTCAGGTGTCGACATATCAATATCGTTGATTTGCGCCAAGCCGGTAATTCCTGGCCGAGCTTCATATACCCCTTTCGCTTCACGAAGTGCAACCAATTCGGTTTGATTGAAAAGACACGGCCTTGGACCAACCAGGCTCATCTCTCCCTTAAGAACATTAATCAACTGCGGTAACTCATCAAGCTTGGTCTTGCGTAGAAATCCGCCCAGCTTGGTCACCGAACTCTTGCCCACTAGGTGCGTGGCGACCGACGCGGTTTCAACCGGCATCGTGCGAAACTTGATCAGCGTAAATGGTCGCTGAAAACGCCCCACTCGAGTTTGAAAAAACAATGGAGAACCGGTATCAAAAAAGCCCATTACGCACACTATAAGGAGTACGGGCCAAAGTAGGAGTAACCCTACGAGCGCAAAAATAAAATCCAACCAACGAATCACGACATACTCCTGTTTTTGTCTTTGTCTTGTGTATCTATAAAATGCGTGACGGTCCGCGCGATGCCTTCATGAAAAGGAACCACCGGTGACCAGTCCAGAATCGATTGTGTTTGCTCAATGTCCACCTGTAAGTTGCCGCACAATCGCTCCGCCACGCCGGGCTTTCCGATGCTCTTTGCGATCCATTGAATCCAGCGCATTGGGATCGGTATCAGCGCCGACGGTTTTCCCATTGCTTTTGCCACCGCTTTCAATAATTGTGTGGTTGAGACATCCTCGCCATCGGACACTAAAAAAGTATGCCCGCTCGCATGAGGATGCACACAACTGGTCAGCATCAAATCCACCAAGTTATCGAGGTAGACCAGGCTGCGCACGTTGTGGATCGCGCCAAGTGGCAAAGGCAACCCTTTGGCCACCCACCCCATCATGGATTGGAAATTGGCCTTCACACCAGGCCCGTAAACCAGCGGCGGGCGAATGATCACCAGTTCCATATCCGTGCGCTCGCACAAGGCTTTCAGCGCCATTTCCGCCTCATACTTACTTAGGCCGTAGGGATCATCGGGGACATGGCCTACATCTGGCATAAAAGGCTGACCGGGCAAAGTGCGCTCGCCATTGACTTTAATGGAGCTGACAAACACAAAGCGTTTAACGCCTGCTTTCGCCGCTTGCTCAGCAAGATGCAAGGTGCCATGAGTATTCACTCGGCGATACGCTTCTAGAACGTTACTTTCACTCTCTTGCATTTGATGGACCCGAGCGGCGCAATGAATGACACAATCGACATCGTCAAACGCGCCTTGCCAATCGGTCTTGGCATCCAAGGCTTGGATCGCAAACGAGGACTCAGAAATCGGCTTAGAGGATACGCGGACAACGCCCACCGCCTGCCAGCCTCTCTGTTTCGCCAATTGCATAGCGCGAGCGCCAACAAAGCCGTTACTCCCGGTGACTAATACCTTCATTTTCCCCCTGCGCTAACCGGCGCTTTTCTCGTACAAAACAATGTGTGAGAACACAATTGGGGCAAATGATACCGTTTTCCTCTAGCGTTTGACATTAAAGGTTTCTAGAATACAGGCGACATAATAATAAATACTAATTTTCAGCTGGCAGTGGTATTCGATGTTCACCCCCATTCAACTTCTTCTTAATGCCAGTCGCAGAAACAAGCGGCTGATCACCATTCTCTATGACATCCTTGCGGTGATTGCCTCGCTGTATTTGGCCATTGTGTTTCGCTTAGGCACCACAGAGTTTGCGATTGGGTTTGACGAATTTGCCAGTCTTGTGGTGACACTCGCCGTCACGATCATCAGCTTTGCCAAATTAGGGATGTACCGAGCTGTTTTGCGCTACATGATGCTGCCCGCGGTAGGGTATATCTTCTTTAGCGTCTTACTGTCGACCTTAGCACTGGCGCTCAGCGGCTTCTTCTTTCACTCCTTTATTCCTAGAAGCGTGCCGTTTATCTATGCCGGATTAGCGATTTTGACACTAGGTGGCCCGCGTATCTTCATTCGCACCATCTATTATCATTATTACCGACGCCAAAAGCCCAATGTCTTCATCTATGGGGCGGGGTCTACCGGTCGAGACTTAGCCTATGCCCTCATCCAAGGCGATGAATACCACCCCGTAGCTCTGCTTGACGATGACCGCAGTAAATCTGGGCAAATCATGTTTGGCATTAAAGTATACCACCCGTCAGAGTTCGAGCAGCTTCAGTCGCTCTATCAGCCTGTTAAGTTGCTGCTCGCTATCAACAACATCAATAAAGGCCAGCGCTTGCGATTGGTGGAAAAGCTCTCCAATTGGCCAATTGAAATCCAATCGGTACCTTCCGTCGAAGACATCGCAGCAGGTAGAGGCAGTGCAACAGAAATCAAAGACTTGGCTGTCGGTGATTTGTTAGGCCGCGCGCCTGTCGACCCAGACACCGAGCTCATGTCACAAAACATCACAGGAAAGAACGTCATGGTCACCGGCGCCGGTGGCTCGATTGGCTCTGAGCTTTGTCGCCAAATTCTTGCTCAAAAGCCGGCCACCCTGCTTCTCTTTGAGCTCAACGAGTACAACCTGTACAAAATTGACCAAGAGTTAAACGGCATCAAGGCAAAACTCCAATCCGAGACAAAACTCGTTGCGGCGCTGGGCTCAGTGCAAAAAGAAAACCGCCTAACCAAGTTGATGACGGCGCACCGCATTCAAACCGTGTATCACGCTGCTGCCTACAAGCATGTGCCGCTCGTAGAAGACAACATTGTCGAAGGGATTCGCAACAACGTCTTTGGTACGCTTGCCTGTGCGAACGCCGCCATTGAAACCGGCGTTGAGAACTTCACCTTAATCTCCACCGACAAAGCGGTTCGCCCCACCAACATAATGGGGGCGAGTAAGCGCCTCGCTGAACTGGTACTGCAGGCGCTGGCCGATAAACAATCGTCTACCACTTTTACGATGGTTCGCTTTGGTAATGTTTTAGGCTCTTCGGGCTCTGTTGTACCGCTTTTTAAAAAGCAGATCCGTTCGGGCGGCCCTGTGACAGTGACGCACCCCGACATTATTCGCTACTTCATGCTCATTCCTGAGGCCGCGCAGTTGGTCATTCAGGCAGGCGCGCTAGGGCACAATGGACAAGTGTTCGTGTTAGACATGGGTGAGCCGGTTAAGATTTTAGACTTAGCCAAACGTATGATCCACCTGATGGGGATGAAGGAATACACCGCCAACTCACCAGAGGACGGTGACATTGAAATCAAGTTTACGGGTCTTCGCCCCGGAGAGAAACTCTATGAAGAACTCTTGATTGGCGATAATGTAGAGGGAACGGGCCATCAAAAAATCATGACCGCTTGTGAAGACAAGTTGGACTGGAAAGCAATGAAGCAACTGTTGGATGAGCTGGATACGTGTTGCCACAATTTTGACGTGAGCTGTATTCGACGCATCTTACTTGATGCGCCGACAGGCTATACACCCCGCGAGAATGAAAGCTGATTTATGACTGTATTTATTTCTATTGTAAATCACCATCACGATGCGATGATTGTCGATAACCCGACCCTGCCGACACTTGCCCAACATTTTACGATCATCATAAAATCCAACACCCAGCCAACGCCCGCACTCACCGGCTTCTGCCGTGAACACCATATCCATCTACTCCAAGGTTCTAAACCCAAGGGATTCGGGGCCAACAATAATGAAGTGTTTCAGTACGTTAAATCGCATCTGAGCCCAACCGGTGAAGACTTCTTTTTGGCACTGAACCCTGATGTTGAAATCGACGCAGAGAGCGTGTCAGAGTTGGCAACACAAGCGACTGAGTACCAAGCCGACATCTCGGCAATCAACCTCTACACCGACAAGTCGCTGAGCACTTACGATCGCTCTATTCGACGCTACCCAAGTCTATTGTCACCATTAAAATCTTTAGTTGGGATACCCAGAAGTGATGTCTACGACAAAAGCAAAATTGACAAACCAACGCGAATCGAATGGGCCGCTGGTTCTTTTCTTCTCTTCACTGTCCATAGCTTTGAGTTACTAAGCGGCTTTGATGAGCGTTACTTCATGTATTTTGAGGATGCCGACATCTGTACGCGTGCGAACAAGCACAAGTTAAACGTCTATTACTTCCCCAACATCAAAGCCGTCCACTTTGCATCTCATCAAAACAGACGATTTCTATCCAAGCATTTCATTTGGTATTGGCAAAGTTCTCTAAGGTATCAATTGAGGCTACATTGGGGAGTTTGAAGAGCCCGGTTTCCGTTTTTTGTAAAAAAGACCATCTTTCACACCCCGAACCAGGGACTTGAGATGTCCGACCTTCTCGTCAGTAAAGACCACGAGAAAACCTTGATGCACAATAGAAAAAACAACTTCTCTTAGGCTCGTCAGTTTGGGCACGTGCGAGTATCTGAGTAGAAAAAATGAATTTCGGATCCGATAGTAGCGCCTAGCGGCAGAATGGACAGGAACACGCCACCTCAAAAACTTAATATTGTTCGTACCAATTTCATGTTCCATGACTAAGCGTGGTTCCACCAATATCGGATATCCTTGCTTACGCGCTCTTAAACACCACTCCGTATCGACATAATCGATAAATAAAGTCTCATCCATCAAGCCTACACGGTTGAGCGTCCCTTTTTTCACTGCCATTCCCGAAGAAATGATACAAGACGCTTCTGTAGGGTGAGCATAGTGACTAGGTAAACGCTTTTCTCTTAGACCCCAGTGATTTAATTTGATGACCGGATATTCAAACTTAGACACACGATTGTAAAAGCGGGGGCCGAGTACAAGTGCGCTGCCATAGTCACGCTCTAGCTTCTGATACGTTTCTTCGACCTGCCTCAAATAATCGTCACCAATCGATGAGTCTTGATCAAAGAACACCACAAGATCATCGTCATCGTTCTTAAGCTGCCTTATCGCAATATTTTGTGCCTCAGCGATGCCAAGATTGGCCTCCAAACAAATGAGCTCCACTCGTTCGAACGACTGACAAACCTGCGCAAGCTCTTTGGCATTTTCACTGCCATTATCTACCACTATGACGCGGTTGCCATTTGCCTGACAAGCGCTCAGTAAGGACCCGATACTCGGCAGATCGGGGTGAAAGGTGATGATGATTGATGATACTGACAAAAGAACTCCTATCGACAATAGCAATGCAGAGAACAACAAACAAAATTACAACGGCATCACTACCCAGCATTTACTAGCGACATCAACGAATAGCGGTTATAAGATTACAGTCGCGCTCGTTGCCTTAGAAGATAAAAACCAGAAAGCAGTGTGGCTATCAAACCAAACAGCATAGCTAGCCACAATGTACAAAAGCGAACGACTAAAGCGACAAACGCCCCCACAGACAAAGAAACGTCAAACTGATGCAGCAAGTATACAATCGCCCCCTCCGTCACACCAATGCCACCGGGAATAAAGGAGACAGCGCCAGATAGCATCGCGGCAGGATAAATAGATAAAGCCGAAACAAAGGGAATCGACAAATCAAAAACAACACAGCAGTACACTAATGTTAGCGCTGTCAGAGCCCACGCTGTGCTTCCTAACCCCATACACACAGCAAAAAGGCGAAAGTTGAGACTCGCGTTCATGTTCAGAAGAACTTTATAGATAAGGAGTGCAAACCTAGTAATATATCGGCTGTTTAACTTCCGTGCACTTTTACATAACTGACGACTTACCGATATTTTAACAGCCAAGAACGCGAGAATAAGAATGATGGATAAAATAGCCACGGCAACAAATATTAAACTTGGAAAGCTAAAAAATACGAAACTCGCCAATATCAGTACGACCAATAGATCAAAGGTGCGCTCTATCAAAAAGCTAGAAACAACCTTATCTGAAGAAACCCCAATACCTTGATAATATACAGCTCGCGTTAACTCACCAACTTTCCCTGGAGTTGCAGTATATGCAAAGCCAGCGATATAGAAACACATACCACTCACAAAGTGATGCGAATGATCATGGTGCCTCATTAACACGTGCCATCGAACGTATCGAAGAAAAATACTCGAAGCAAATAGAAAGAACAGCACCAATCCATCAATAGGGTTGAGGTTTACAGCTACCTCATGGGGAATGTGCTCCGAGAACACCGTCCCCAGTAACACATATCCTATTGAGATCAGGCTAAACGCAAATATCGCTGAGCGAGACATACGAGATGTTGATTTCATTGCGACTAACGAAAAGATAGTCTCTTGTGGCCAACGTAACTGGTAAAGACCGGCACGATAACACCAACCAAATGCGATATTTCTTCCACGTAGTGAGTAATACCCAGAGACGGTAGTCCGTAATTGGCCAAAAACATGCTCACTGCCCAAGTCTGCACAACCGCCGCCAAGTTCACCAAAACAAAATAAAAGGCAGACTTCGAAACCGAATTGGTCGCACTCCGAAAGACAAAAAGTTTCGCGAGTACGAAAGCTGTAATCATTCCGGTGATATAAGCAAAAACTATCGCTGTGGAGAAGCTAACATATTGGCTGTACAGTACACGGCTGCCAAAGTTGACAGCCGCTGCAAACCCACCCGTACATAAAAACAGGAAGAACTGATTCGACAGCATTGGTATCCGCATATTATTTAAAAACCTTATTAGCGATATCGGTACCAAATCGAATACCCTCTGATACCCCGCGATCTTCTGGGTAGTAATACGAGGTATCTGCAACATATAGTCCTTCAACAGGTAAATCGACCGGTGGTAATTTTTCTAAGAAACCTGGATCACAAATAGGTTGCGCATATCGATAACGACTCACATGGATATCTATGAAGTCTGAATCTTCGAGTTCAGGGTTAAGAAGCTTAAGGTGCTTCTTAACCTTCTCGACGAACGTTTCATTGGAGTCTGAATACTTTTCGTGTTCAGCTGGCATGTAATAAGGCACATAGACGATATGGTCATCGAGAGGGTTTAGGTTGCTATACTCAACAATCCCTGGGATATCCATTCGACTGTCGTTGATGTTGAGCCAAAAGTTTTCGGTAACTGCTTTTTTCAATTTCGCAATCACACAAACAACAGCGATGTTGGAGAGTGCTTTAAACTGCTCTAGCTCTTTTTCTGGCAATTGAGGGATAATACGTGGAATGTACGGTGCAGGGACAGTACTAATCACGTTTTCGAACTCTAGAAATTGACCATTTACGTCCAATCCCACAACTTTGCCATCTTCGATCTCGACTTTTCGAACAGGAGAAGATAGTTCAATTTTCCCTCCGAGTTCCTCTATTTTATCTTTCATCGCAATGAGAAGAACCTCTGACCCACCTTCTAGGTAGCCTAGCTTTTCTTCCATCATACTATAACGCGAATTACCAATTCGCTTGATACGGGTCCATATCCAAGCAGCCGATAAGTTATTAGAAAAGTTATAAAACTTTAGATCAAACAAGCTTTTCCACATCACATCATATGCTTGCTTCCCAACCCATTTTTTGATCCAGCTGGACGCTTCTTTTTTATCAAGACCAGACCAATCAGACCGTTTTGTGGAAGTAAAAGCATGCAGGCCGTAGCGAATTTTAGACACCAAGCTCAACTTTGGAAACTTTAGAAGTGCAATCGGATTCCCCCAAGGATATAGCTCTCCTTGGTAGTAATAGCCCATTTTCGTTTTCGTCCACTTCAGCTTATCATCCAAGCCCATCTCTGAAATCATGTCAAAATGAGGTTGGTCGTTTGCACATATAAA